>JBEILM010000329.1:0-2537 GCA_040379205.1 Gemmatimonas sp. | reverse complement strand
GGTGGTGGGTTGTCGGTCGCTTCGCGGCGTCCGGGTCGGGGCCGGGGTCGGGGTCCGGGTCGGGGTCCGGGTCGGGGTCCGGGTCGGGGTCCGGGTCGGGGTCGGGGTCCGGGTCGGGGCCCGCGCCAGCGAAGCGCCGCGCCCCCCGACCCCACCCCCGACCGCGCCTGTCACACCGCTCGCGCCTCGACCCCGACCCCGACCGCCACGCGAGACGCGACCCGGGCCCCCCTGCCCCCCCGACTGCCCGGAGGACCCCGACCGTGGTGGAAGTACCCCGACTGTGGTGGCCGTACCCAGACCGTGGTTGCAGTACCCAGACCCCAACCACCCCCGACCGCAGTTCCCGAGCCCATCCCGCTAGATTGCCGGACATGTCGCGCTTCTATCTGACCACCGCCATCGACTACGCGAACGGCGATCCGCACCTCGGCCACGCCCTCGAGAAGATCGGCGCCGACGTCATTGCCCGGTATCGCCGCCTGTGCGGCGACGACGTCCATCTGCTGATCGGCATGGACGAGCACGGCCAGAAGGTCCAGCAGACCGCCGCCCGGACCGGCGTCCAGCCCCAGACCTTCACCGACACCATCGCGGCCCGCTTCCAGTCGGTGTGGGCGAAGCTCGGCATCTCGTACGACCAGTTCATCCGCACGACCGAAAGCCACCACAAGGCCGGGGTGCAGGCCCTCATTCGTCGCATCGCCCAACACAATCCCGACGACTTCTACGAGCGCTCGTACAAGGGCATGTACTGCGTCGGCTGCGAGGCGTTCAAGCAGGACGCCGACATCGGCCCCGACGGCCACTGCGTGCTGCACCCCACGCGCACGCTCGAGGAAGTCGAGGAGCGCAACTGGTTCTTCCGCCTCTCGAAGTATCAGCCGTTTCTGCAGGAGCTGCTCGCGAGCCATCCGACATTCATCGAACCCGAGAGCCGCCGCAACGAAATCCTTGGCCTGCTCAATCAGGGGCTCGACGATATCTCGGCGTCGCGGGCGCGTCTCGACTGGGCGGTGCCCTTCCCGCTGCCGCTGTCGAACGGGGAGACGCAGGGCACGTATGTGTGGTTCGATGCGCTCCCGAATTATCTCACGGCGACCGGGTTCCCCGACGCCGGCTTCGGCACGCGTTGGCCGGCCGACTTGCACATCATCGGCAAGGACATCACGCGCTTTCACGTGGTGATCTGGCCCGCCATGCTGCAGGCTGCGGGGCTGCCGCTGCCGAGGCAGGTGTGGGCGCATGGCTTCGTGCAGCTTGGGGGTGAGCGCTTCAGCAAGAGCGCCGGTGTGAAGCTCGATCTGGGTGAAGCCATTGACCGCTACGGCGCCGACGCGTTCCGCTATGTGCTGTTGCGCGAGGTGCCCTTCGACGGCGACGGCAACTTCTCATGGGAACGTTTCGAGGAGCGATACACGAGCGACCTCGCCAACGCGTTCGGCAACCTGGCCAGCCGTGCGATGGCGATGGTGGAGAAGTACTGTGGCGGTGTGGTGCCGGCAGCGGGACGTCCGGACGCGGAGCGCGAGGACGACGCCGATGTGGCGGCGTATCATGCCGCCATGCATGGCGAACAGGGGTGGCTGCTGCACGATGGACTGTCGGCGGTCTATCGCATGACGCAGCGCGCCAACGAGTACACGGCCGCCACCGCGCCCTGGACCGTGGCCAAGGATCCATCGCGCCGCGCTGAACTGGAGCAGATCCTCGCCTCGCTCATCCGTCGGATTGCGACGCAGACGGTGTTGCTCGCTCCGTTCATGCCGCAGAAGACCGAGAAGGTGTGGGCACAGCTGGGCGGTCCGGGACGCGTCAGCGCGCAACGATTCGATGCGCTCACGTCGCTGGACGTGACGGGTTGGACGGTGTCCAAGAGGGAGCCGCTCTTCCCAAGACCGGAGCCGGCCAAAGCTTCGCAATCGGCCCAGCAATAAGCCCTCACGGAGGGCACCGCGAACAGTGAGGACATGGAGGACTGCGGCCGTGGTTGTTCTCCATGCCCTCGCTGTGCTTCGTGCCCTCCGTGAGGGCGGTTCGTCTCGACGCGCGAACTACTTCGAGAAGTCCACCGTCGGCGCTGCCCGCGCCGCCGCATCGGTGACCTCGAAGTAGGTGCGGGGCTTGGCCCCGGTGGCCTTGGCTGTCAGCACCTGCGGAAACTTGCGGATGTACTCGTTGTACTGCCGCACCGCATTGTTGTAGTCGGTCCGCGATACGGCAATGCGGTTCTCCGTCCCCGTGAGCTCATCCTGCAGGCGCAGGAAGTTCTCGTTGGACTTGAGTTCCGGGTACGCCTCGATCGCCACCGTCAGGCGGCCCAAGGCGCCCGTGAGCTGTGCGTTGGCGTTGGCCAGCTCCGCCGGATCGGACCCGCCCGGCTTCTGCAGGGCCCCCACCAACCCCGCGCGGGCCTGCGTCACCTCGGTGAGCACCTTCTCCTCCTGCGCGGCAAACCCCTTCACGGTGTTCACGAGGTTCGGGATGAGATCGGCGCGCCGCTGCAGCTGGGCATCGATGTTCTGCTTGGCCTGGGC
>JBEILM010000328.1:0-2540 GCA_040379205.1 Gemmatimonas sp. | reverse complement strand
GGACTCGACGTTCACCTTCGCCCTCAACACCGGCGGTGGGGCGACGCTCACGTTCACGGGGGTGCTGGTGAATGCCACCAGCGTGAAGGGGGACGTCGACTTCGGCGGGCAGGGCGGCGCGACGTTCACGGGCGAGCGCAAAAAGTAGCTGCCGCCTGAGTGGCTCAGCGGACGGCGCCGCGGGTGGGGGACGTTTGGGATAGTCTCTTCCGAAACGACACCCACCCGGAGCGCTGTCTCCAGCAATCGTTACGGCTGCAACAGCGGCAGCACGCTGAACGTCTGCGCCGGCCCGATCGGCGTTACGGTCGCGCCGGTCCGCTTGCTGAGCCGGGTGGAGTAGGTGCCATTGGGCACACGCGGGGCCTGGCCGCCACGCAGGAAGGCGGCGATGCCGCCGCCACCGAGGCCGCCACCGAGGCCGCCACCGAGGCCGCCGCCAGGAGCGCCGCCCGTCGGCACGCAGGGCTGCAGTGCGTTCTGGGCCAGACGCGGGGCGCCCGCTGCGCTATCCGCCTGCAGACGCATCTGCGGCGGCATCTGACCGCCGAACTGCTGACGCATGCGACGCATCTGGGCGCTGTCGGGTGGCACCGGATCGCCATTGAGGTTCCACGCGAACCGCTTGAGCCCCGGCGTGCGATCGAGCTCACAGGTGCGCCACGCCTTGCCGGTGTTGTCGCTGATCGTGAGCACCAGCTTGGTGTCGGCGGGGAGCGAGTCCTTCACATGGTACGTGATCCACGCCCCCACGGGCGGATTGGGGGTGCTGTAGTTGCCGCTGATGGCGAGCACTCCGGCTGCACCGGCGGGGGCCACGCCGCCGGGCGTGAAGCTGTAGGCATGACGCAGCGGGAACAGCCGTGCCTCCTCGGTGAGGGTCGTCCCCGAGAGCTCGCGCAGCGCGCTATAGTCGTCGAGCACATAGAAGCCGCGACCGAAGGTGGCCATGACCAGGTCACTCTCGCGCTTCTGGATGGTGAGGTCGCGCACCTGCGTGACCGGCATGCCTCCGCGCAGGGACACATACGAGGCACCGCCATCCACGCTGGTGAACAGCCCGAACTCGGTACCGACGAACAGCAGGTTGCCGTTCACGTGGTCCTGCGCCATGGCCCACACGTTGTGCTTGGCCGGCAGGTTGGCGGAGATGTTCGTCCACGTGCGCCCACGGTCGGTGGACTTGACGATGTACGGCGCGTAGTCGCCGCGCTGCCAGTTGTTGAGCGTCACGAACACGGTGTTGGCGTCGCGCGGGGACGCCAACACGTCACTCACGTACGTCCACTGCGGCACGCCCGGGAAGCGCTCGATGCGGCGCCATGTCGCGCCACCATCCTCGCTGACCTGCACCAGGCCGTCGTCGGTGCCCACCCACAGCAGCCCCTCCAGCACCGGTGATTCGTCGATGGCCACGATGTTGGACAGATCCGTGGTCGAGACGTTGAGCGCCACCGATCCACGCGGCCAGACCTTGCCCATGATGGGGAGCGTGTCCCGGTTGAGGTTGCGCGAGAGGTCCGGGCTGATGCGCGTCCGCCTGTCGCCGCGATCGTTGGTGCGGTACACGAACTGGCTCGCGAAGTACATGCGTGCCGGATTGTGCGGGCTGAGGACGAAGGGCGCGTCCCAGTTGGTGCGGTCGCGCACACGGGGGGTGCTGTCGCGCGGGGCGGCCCCGGCTCCACGCGCGGTACCGGCCGTCGTATCGGGTGCCGCCGCACCACTCTCGTCGCCACCAAACGCCGCCGTAGTCGGCCGGATGCTCTGCCCGCGCCCGGTGCGCAGGTCGAAGCGGCTCAGCCCCCCGTTCTGCGACTCGCCGTAGAAGATGTTCTGGTCTTCCATGTCGCCGCGCGCCTGGAAGCCATCACCACCCACGATGTTGAACCAGTCGCTGTTTCGGATGCCCCAGGTGTTCGTGGTGCGCGAGGGGCCGCACTGCGAGAAGTTGTCCTGCGTACCCCCGCACACGAAATAGAACGGCTTCGCGTTGTTGATGCCCACCCGGTAGTACTGCGTGATGGGCAGCGTGGCGTGAAACTTGCCCGTCTCGCCGACATCGTAGGTCTCGTACAGGCCACCGTCGTTACCGAGCAGGATGTGGTTCTGGTCGACCGGGTCGAAAGCCATGGCATGATGATCCACGTGCACGCCGCGGTTCTCCCAGCCGGTGTTGGACCACGTTGCGCCACCATCGGTGCTGCGCGAGAGATTGGTGCCCACCTCGTACAGGTGACCCACGCGGTGCGGGTCGAGGAACAGCTTGCTGTAGTACTGCCCGAGTCCGTTGGTGAACCACTGCGCCATGGCGGCGCGAGCGCTGTCCTGCGGGGCGCCGGCGCGACCGCCACCGGCAGCGGCACCACCGCCGCCAGGGCCACGCGCCACCTGCGCACTCCTGCCGAAGCGCGTTCACGTGGCGCCGTCGTCCACCGAGCGATAGAGGCCCGACTGGTTGTTGCTCGCCTCGATAAAGGCGAAGATCTGCGTCGGCGAGACGCGCGTCTCGATGGCGAGCCCGGCGCGGCCCACGTCGC
>JBEILM010000327.1:0-2561 GCA_040379205.1 Gemmatimonas sp. | reverse complement strand
TGCGCCCCACCATTCTGCGTGGCAACGCCAGTGAAATCCTCGCCCTGGCCGGCGGCGACACCACGGCGCGCGGGGTCGATGCGGCCGATCCGGTCATGGCCGCCGAACCGGCCGCCCGCGCCCTCGCCCGGCAGACGGGGGGCGTGGTGGTGGTGACGGGCGCCATCGACCTCGTCACCGATGGCGCCCGAATGGCCACCATCACCGGCGGCTCGCCGCTCATGCCGCAGGTCACGGCGCTCGGCTGCGCGCTGACCTGTCTCATGGGCTCGTACGCCGCCATCGCCGCCCCGTTCGAGGCGGCGGTGTCGGCGCTGGTGCTGTTCGCCCACGCGGGCGAACGCGCAGGGCGCGAGTCCGAAGGCCCGGGATCGTTCGGGTGGCGCTTCCTCGATGCGCTGGCCGCGACCACGCCGGCGGAGCTCGCCGCCACCGAGCGCGTGACATGGGGGTGATCACCCCGGCGCTGCGCCTCTATCTGGTGACGGACCCCGTGCTGTGTGCGGCGCGCGGGGTCGTGGACACGGTGCGCGACGCCGTGCGCGGTGGGGTGACCATGGTGCAGCTGCGTGACAAGGACGCCACCACCGCAGAGCGGGTGGCGCTCGGGCGCGCGCTCATGGAGGTACTCGCCGGAACCAATGTGCCGCTCGTGATCAACGACGACCTCGAGGCCGCGCAGGCCATTGGTGCCCATGGCGTGCACGTGGGGCAGTCGGATATGTCGCCGCACGTGGCGCGCGCGCGCCTTGGCCCGCACGCCATCGTGGGCCTCTCCTGCGAAACGGTTGCCCACGCGGCGGCGGCCGACCGATCGGTGCTGGACTACGTCGGACTCGGCCCGGTGTTCGCCACGAGCACCAAGCCCGATCACGCCGCGGCCATGGGGCTGGCCGACCTGGCTGCGGCACGGGCCGCGACGCCGTTGCCGGCGGTGGCCATTGGTGGTGTGCAGGCCGCGAATTTCGACCAGGTGCTGGCCACCGGCGTGGACGGGGTGGCCGTGGTATCCGCCATCTGCGGGCAGCCCGATGTCCACGCCGCGACGCACGCGCTGGCTATGGCCATGGCGCGCCGAACGGCATCACCCACGGGGACCTCGTCGTGACCCACTCCCGCATTCCCAATGTGCTGGCGATCGCCGGCTCCGATCCCTCTGGCGGCGCGGGCATTCAGGCCGACCTCAAGGCCTTCGCCGCCCAGCGGTGCTACGGCATGGCCGCCATCACGGCGCTCACGGCCCAGAACACGCGCGGCGTGTCGGGGGTGCATCTGGTACCGCCGGCGTTCGTGCAGCAGCAGCTCGCGGCGATCTTCGAGGACATTCGCGTGGACGCCGTGAAGATCGGCATGATTGCCACCGCCGAGATTGCCCACGCGGTCGCCGATGTGCTGCAGGCGCACCCCGGCGTGCCGATCGTGCTCGACCCGGTGATGATCGCCAAGGGAGGAGCCCCCCTACTGCGCGACGACGCCATCGACGCGGTGCGCACGCGCCTGGTGCCGCTGGCCACCGTGATCACGCCCAACCTGCCGGAGGCCGCGCGTCTCGCGGGCACGGCCGTTGCCGAAACACGCGACGCCATGGTGGAGCAGGCCCGAGCCCTGCGTGAGGCGGGGGCCAGCGCGGTGCTGCTCAAGGGGGGGCACCTGGCAACGCACACCAGCCCGGACTGCCTTGTGGTCGACGGCGGCGTGCACTGGTTCGAGTCGCCGCGCGTGGCCACCACCCACACGCACGGTACGGGGTGCACGCTGTCGGCCGCGCTTGCCGCACAACTCGCCCACGGCGCCGCACTCCCCGACGCGGTGCACACCGCCAAGACGTACGTCACGGCCGCCATTGCGGCGGCGCATCAGCTCACCGTGGGACACGGCCACGGTCCCACCCACCACTTCCACGCGCTCTGGCAGGTCTGATCATGTCCCGTTCTCTCTCCGAGCAGGTCGTCGTTGTCTCCGGTGCCGGTCGCGGACTGGGTGCCGCCATTGCCGCTGCGTTCGCCCGCGAGGGCGCGCAGGTCGTCGTGAACTATCGCGCCAGTCGGGCCCAGGCCGAGGCGTTGGCGGCCACGCTGGGGGCGCGCGCAGTGGCGCTGCAGGCCGATGTGCGCGACGCCTCGCAGGTGGGCGCGATGTTCGACACCGTCGAGCGCACCATGGGCCCCGTCACGACCGTCGTTCACAATGCGCTTGCCGACTACCGGTTCAATGGCGACGCCCGCGACACCATCGCCACCCTCACGCCAGCCAAGCTGCTCGAGCAGACCAACACGGCCTGTGTGGGCGCGCTCACCCTGCTGCAGCGCGCCGTGCCGGCCATGACACAGGCCGGCTTCGGGCGCGTCATCACCATTGGCAGCAACCTGGTGCAGAACCCGGTGGTGCCCTACCACGACTACACCGCGGCCAAGAGCGCCCTGCTGGCGTTCACCCGCACGGCGGCGGCCGAACTCGGGCCGCGTGGCATTACCGTGAACATGGTGTCGGGCGGGTTGCTCCGGACCACCGATGCCAGCGCGGCCACCCCCGACGCGGTGTTCGACCTCATCGCCGCCAAC
>JBEILM010000326.1:0-2569 GCA_040379205.1 Gemmatimonas sp. | reverse complement strand
GTACATGCGCGACAGCCACTCAAGCGTGCCGTACGTCGGTCCCACGGCTTCGGACAGGTACGAGGATGGCACGCCGAAGAGGCGCGACACGTCGCCCACGCTGTATCGGCGCGCGGCTTCGAGGCCCGCGTCATCAAGCGTGGACGAGATTCGTTCGATGCGCATGCCCTCGGCCAGAACCAGCGGCTTGCCCGTGTTCGCCGTTCCTGCATGCTTTTGCTCGTAGTCCTGCATGATGCGCTGGCGCGCTTCAAGGGACAGGGGCCCAGGGTGAACCAAGGCGATCTTCGGGTTGCCCGCGTTGCTGTAGGCCTTGAGGGCCATGTCTTCCTGCGCGGCCAGCAGCTGAATGCTGGTCTTGCACAGCGATACGGGCGACTCGCCCCACAGCCCATTCGCGCTCGGCGCGCGCAGATGGAATACCTGATCAGCCGTGAGATCACCGTACTGACGGGTCTTGTAGATCGGCACGCCGCTGTTGATGTCGAGGCTGACGCTGTCCGGCTCAAGCAGGATCAGTTCCAGCAGTTCGCCGCCGCGGGTGCGGTTGATGGCCGCGAACGAGTTGCCCCACAAGAGCAGCTGCATCGTCATCGCGCGTCGAAACTCGAACGCGCTCATCCACCGCGATGGGCTGCGCAGCAGCGAATCGGCACCGCTGGCGCTGACCTCGACATCGATGCGCGCGACATCGTTGGAGATGAGCGTGACCGCGCGGTAGACGGGCGTGTACCGGATAGCGTTGCTCGGGCCGATGAACGGCAGCGGGCCACCGCCCTCCGACAGCAGCGTGGCGCTGTAGGGTCCGACGAAGAGGCGCTTGAACAGGTCGCGGAACACGGGGTTAGTTTCACCCCGCGCGCAAGTTAGGTCCGCTTCTAAACCTGATTATCACTCCAGTTCGTAGCAGCTGGCGCGCTTCCCGCCCCAGCAGTGAACGGCGATGATGGCGCTTACGAGCGGATCGATGATGCAATTTTCCCGACTCTTGACGGGTCGGACGTTGCCGTTTCGGTCCTGCTGGGCCCGCGCTTCGGCGCACGAGCGGCGGAGGATCGGATCGTCCCCGATGATTAGTTTCCCGCCCGCCCATAGGTTCTGGAAGAGCTGGCACCCGGGCGCGAACGTGCTAATACCCATCCTATATGCCGTCATCGGCACGCCGTCCGCTTCGAGGCACTCCACGAGGTACTTCGAGCCCCACGAGTCGTAGCCCACGGCGCGCAGGTCGTACTGCTCACGCAGTTCGTTGATCTTCACCCGCACGCTCTCGTAATCGATCTCGCGGCCCGGCGTGAGGGTGATTCGGCGTTCCGCCGCCCACGTGCGCACGGGCATGCGGTAGTCCAGTTCCCGCTGGCGCACGTTGTCCGATGGCCACCAGTAGTGGCCCTTCAGCGCAACCCGGCCATCGTCCATGGGCACCGCCAGCATCAACGCCGTCATGTCGAGACTCTTCGACAGGTCGAGGCCCAGCCATGCGGGCCGACCCTTGAGCGCGTCCATGTCGGGGTTTTCCTTGCCCGGCCAGATTTCCATGTCCAGCCATCCGCCCGTGTTCTCGTCGGTGCGCGCGCAGTGGTATCGGATGAATTCGCTGCGCCCCATCGGGCTGCGCTTCATGGTGTTCCAGCTGCGCCGGACGCTTGCGCGGTCGGGCTGCTCGAATTCCATGCCCGGGTTTGCCTTCGGCCACGCCGCCTCATCGTCTGGGGTGTCGGCTGGGTCGATGCCGTACAGCGCGGCGAAGACCGTGTCATCCTCGACTTCGCCTTTCAGGATGGCCTCGGCGTTGCCGACCATCTCGCCATAGATGTTCTCGGGGTTGCTTCCTGGCGTGGTGATGATCAGGCCCAGCGATTCCTTGCGCTTGCTGCCCGTGGTCAGCAGCTTCGTGAGGAATCGGCCCTTGAATTCCGCCGCCTCATCCGCGATCCAGAACGATGGGTTGAGACCGTCCAGGGCGCGCTCCTGCGCCGGCAGTCCCGTCATCACGCAGTCATTCGCGGCAATCTCAATGCGGTCCCACAGCACGCGCACCCCCTCGCGCTGCTGTCGCCGCAGCATCGTGCGGGCCGTGTCGAGGCAGATGGCTGCTTGCTCCTCGTTGTTGGCGATGCAATGGACGCGCCGCCCGGTGCCGGACAGCATGTCATACAGCGCGAGGCCCGCGGCAAGCGTGGTCTTGCCGTTGCCTCTGGCTACCTGCAGGATGCCGATCTTGACGCGCCGCCGGCCATCGGCGCGCCAGCGCCAGCCCCAGAGGTTGGCCATCACCCACAACTGCCACGGGCGCAGCTCGAAGGCCTTGCCGCTGTCATCGCCCACGAGCGTTAGGCCATTGAAGTGGGCCTGCAGCGCGGCCACCTCGTTCCAATCCATGTAGATGTCGGTCCGCTGCATATCCATGCGGAAGCGACGGCACGCCGCGTATATCCAACGGCCCGCGATTGTGCGTCCAGCCTCGACATCGTCCACGTAGGCCGTAACCGCATCTCTTATTTCGTCCCAGTTCACCCCTAAATGGTACGAGATGGCCCCACGATGGGGTGGGTCAAGAATTGCCGTG
>JBEILM010000325.1:0-2575 GCA_040379205.1 Gemmatimonas sp. | reverse complement strand
AGTCTGCGCCAGCCACCGGATCGCTCACCGGGTGGATTCAACCGGTGAGCGCAACAGTGTTGATTGCGAACACTTACCGGAGCGAGCGTATGGCAGTGAGGGAACGCCGGAGTATGTCGGCGGCGGAGACCACCGAGTTATGGACACGGTTCAAGGCGGGTGAGTCCTTCACGGCCATTGGCCGCGCCCTTGGCCGTCATGTCGGTTCCATCTATGCCGTCGTCCGTGCGCATGGCGGGATCGCGCCGGCCGTGCGACGTCGTGCGCGTGTGGCGCTGACGCTGGAGGAGCGCGAGGCGATCTCGCGCGGGCTCGCGGCGGGGGAATCGATCCGTACGATGGCCCAGCAATTGGGTCGTGCGCCCTCGACCATTAGCCGCGAGATTACCCGCAATGCGGGCCCTGATCGCTATCGTGCCGTGGAAGCGGACGCTCGGGCATGGCGCGCGGCGACGCGCCCAAAGCCAACGCGGCTGGCGACGCACCGCCGCTTGCGCACGCTGGTGGCGGCGAAGCTGCTGGCCAAGTGGTCACCGGCGCAGATTGCCGGCTGGCTGGTGACGGCGTACCCGGACGATCCCACGCTCCACATGTCGCATGAGACGATCTACCGGAGCCTCTTCGTGCAAGCGCGCGGCGTCTTGAAGCGCGAGCTCACCGCGCATTTGCGGACGCGGCGTCCGATGCGCCGGAGCAAGCGCGCCAGCAAGGCCGGGCAGACGCGGGGACAGATCGTCGATGCCGTCTCCATCGCCCAGCGCCCGGCTGAGGTGGAGGATCGAGCCATTCCTGGCCATTGGGAGGGGGGATCTCATCACCGGCGCCAAGAACTCCCACATCGCCACGCTCGTTGAACGCACGTCCCGGTTGGTGCACTTGGTCAAGGTCCCTGGCAAGGACACGACCTCGGTGGTCACCGCGCTCATCCGCGAGGTGCAGCGATTGCCGGCCGCCCTGAGGGATTCACTGACATGGGACCGGGGGCTTGAGCTGGCGCAGCATCATCGGTTTACCGTGGCCACGGACATGGCGGTGTACTTCTGTGACCCGCGCAGTCCGTGGCAATGCGGGACCACCGAGAACACCAACGGCCTGCTACGCCAATACTTCCCCGACGGAACCGACCGATCCGTCTTCACCCAACGCGACCTATATCAGGTCGCTCAACAGCTCAACACGCGGCCGCGCAAGACGCTCGGCTTTCGGACACCAGCGGCTGTCTTTGCGAAGGCTGTTGCACGGACCGGTTGAATCCGCCCCCATTTTCTGTTCAACGCCCTCAACTCCGTTCGTACGCTGGCCAGCGAAGATGTCAGGCGGGAACGGGAGATGATCACGCAACTCGCGGCGTTCCTGCGGCACACGTTGGTGAATCATCCGTTCGCGGCCGTCCCCTTGCAGGAGGAGCCGGAGATCATCGCGACCTACCTCGCCATCGAACAGGTACGACACGAGGAAGCCCTACAGGTGCGCTTCGAGATCGCCGACGACGTGCGGGAGATTCGCCTGCCGGGCTTCCTGCTGCATCCCCTCGTGGAGAACGCCGTTACCCACGGGTTCGCCACGCCGGGGACCCTTCTGCGAATCACAGTGCGGGCGCGCCGAGAAGGGAGGCAGCTCATCATCGAAGTCGTCAACAGCGGGGCCCTGGGGACCGACCGCGCGGACGGTACCGGGATCGGGCTGCGCAACATCAGGGAGCGGCTCGCGCATCTCTACGGTGATCGGAGCAGCGTGATCGTGGAGGAGGCGCAGGGCGAGGTGGTGGCTCGCATCGGGATTCCGCTCGACCACCTCGAGGCATGGGCATGACGTGGCAGGCCGTCCTCGTCGATGACGAACGATTGGCCCGCAGTGAACTGCGGGAGCTCCTCCGGCCACACACCGACGTGGCGGTGGTCGGCGAAGCGAGCGACGTGGCAGGCGCCGCCGAGCGTGTACACCTGACTGGCGCCAATCTCGTGTTCCTGGACATCCAGCTCCGAGGTGAGTCCGGGTTTGACCTCCTGGAGCGGCTGCCGGAAAGCGTCGCCGTGGTATTCGTCACCGCCTTCGACACGTATGCCGTTCAGGCCTTCGACGTGCATGCGGTGGACTACCTCCTCAAGTCGGTGGCACCCGATCGCCTAGCCGACATGCTGCGGCACCTCAGTGAACGCGGCCGTCACCTCGTGAAGGTCACACCCGAGATCGACGAGGGTGAAGCCCGCCCTCCGCACCGCGAGCGACTCGGGTGGACCGCGCGGCTGTTCCTCCGACTCGACGATCGCATGGGGTTTCTTGCGGTGTCGCAGATTCGCGCTGTGCTGGCCGATGGTGATCAGGCCGTGATTCATACGCTCGACGGCCGCTGCCTGCAGGTGAGGAAACCCTGCGGGAGTGGGTGACTCGGCTCCCGGATGAGTACTTCCTGCAGATTCACCGCGGGACGCTTGTGAATGTGAATGAAGTGCAACGCGTCGACGAATGGAGCCATGGCCGCTTTCAGGTATACTTGCGCGGTATGGCACCCCCGCTGATCATGCGCCGTCGATTCGCCGCGCGGGTTCGCGCCCGCCTCGGGTAAACGACCGCT
>JBEILM010000324.1:0-2593 GCA_040379205.1 Gemmatimonas sp. | reverse complement strand
GACCTCCACGTACGTCGGCGGCGCGGGTTGGGCCGCGAGCAGGGAGATCGCGGGGAGGGTGGCGAGGAGCAGGGCAATGCGGCGTGTGGCGGGCATGTGTCGGAAAGATGGTGACACGATACCGGACGGCGCGGTTGCGCCGATCCCCACATTGTCGGCATGAGCCCCGCCAGCGGGGCACACGGAACCCAGTCACACCGTCGTCTCGGCCAGCAACCCGGCCGCCGGCTCGCGGAATCGGGAGGTCGAGTTCGTCGAGGTCGTGTGGGTGTTCTTTGATTCACGGGTGCCCCGAGGTCTGGAGGCCCCGTCGCCAGCGCGCGCATGCGGCGCGTGTTGGACAACCCGACGCTCATGCCGCGCAACGACATCCCTTTCGGGACGGGGTTCTGGACACGGAGCTGGCCGACGGGCGCACGGTGCAACTGACGGCGGGGGATGAACCACCAGGTGGCCGACGACACCATGGCTCATCGGTCGATCACGGTCACCGGGGCCCGGCTGTTCATCGTGGACGGAACCAACCGCATTCGACCCTCGTCTGCCGCGGTCACAAGGGCTATCGTGCTCCCGCCCACGACCCCAGCGAGCTCCCATGACGGTGGTCGACGTGCTCACCCCGCTCGACGCCGAACGCGACGAGCGAGGGATGCGCCATCGCGACGAGTTGGGCGCCCCACCGCCGGCAGGCGGACCCACACCACCTGCGCCCCCGACGTCGCAGCCCGGGGTTATCGCCCGATGGTGATGCGCACCCCGCCGCCCACGTATCGCTGCGCGCCAGTGGCCGCGAGGAACTCCACCCCGAGCCCCACCAGACCACGCACGCGATACTCGGCGGACGCGGACACCGCCAGGCCACCCGTGGTGAGGCTCCCTCCATCGTCGTTGGGCGCCTCGTCACACCTCGCGCCGGTGCAGAGCCCACGGAAGGTCAGGAAGGAATCCGGGATCCGTTCGCGGGAGACGAGGGTCGGCCCAGCCGCGAGGGTGAGCGTGCGGCGGGCGCTGTGGGTGGCGATTCCGGCGGTCAGCATCCCCACGTACGACCAGCGATCGTCGAGCACGTCGAACGCCGACAGGAACCGACCGGCCACGACCGCACGACCGCGGAAGCCTTCCACCCCCGCGCCGAATGCGAGGTTGATTGCCTCCTGGGCAGGGTTCACGACCGGGCGACGCGCACTTCCCACCGTGTACGAGAACGCCGGCAGATGCATGTACAGCACTCCCGCGCCACCAGTCACGCGCACAGTTGGCGTCGCAGATGGCGGTACCACCAGCGGCGGTGCCACGGCGGCGCGGTCTTGCGCCAGCACGGTGGCGGGTCCGGTGGCAACCAGCAGCGCGACCGCGGTGGTACGGACTCGGCAGCGGGACACTGGGCAGAACGGGTGCATGACTCCTCCGGGGAGTGAAGGGTGCAGCATGCACGTTCCCGGATCGGCCGGTACGAGGCAGTTCCCTGACGGGCGGCGGGTGCAGCCCCCGTCGTTGCGCCGCAGAGGGGGCGGTGACCGGCCGATGTCACCGCCGTCACGTCGTCAGGGCGATGCCACCGTGGCCGCCACGCTCACCAGCGCGCCGGCAATGAGCGTCACCGGTGCCGGGTTCTCGTTCGCGATCAGCACCACCGTGAAGCGCCGCGCCGTGTCGAACGCGGCCACCGACGAAAAGCCGCGGATCTCCCCCGTGTGCGACCACACGGGACGGCCGACGAGCTGCCGACGCACGATGCCCAGCCCGTACCCTTCGGGTCCCACCGTGGTCATCATGGCCGCGAGCGATGCGGGGCCCACCAGCTGGCCGGTCATCAGCCCCTGCCACCAGCGGGCCAACGCCTCTGGGGTGGCGAAATAGGCCCCGGCGGCCCACGCGGCACTGTAGGTCGACGCGCGCACGTCCATCACGTTGACGGTGCCCCCACTCCAGCCGCCCGGCAGCGGGCCCGTGGGCGCTTCGTACTGATCGAGGAACGGGGTGGTGACCCCGAGGGGATTGAGGAGCGTCTCGCGCACCAGCTGGTGCAGCGGGCGCCCGCCGGCGGCCTCGGCCACCAGCCCCGCCAGCTGGTAATTGGTGTTGGAGTAACTCCACCCCGTGCCCCGCGGGAACAGCGGCGGGCGCAGCAGTCCGAGCATCCGTTGCGGGGTCCAGCGCGCGTTCACATCGGCAAGGATGGAATCGCGGTAGCCGGGCGCGTTGGTGACATCGAAGACGCCGCTGCTGTGATTGAGCAGCTGGCGGACGGTGATGGCCGGATCGACATGCGAGATGCGCGGGAGCCAGCGGCCAACGGAATCGTCCAACGACAGACGCCCCTGTTCGGCGATACGGACCAGCAGGGTGGCCGTGATGCTCTTGGTGATGCTGCCAATGCCGAGCCGCATGGCGGTATCCAGAGGCACGCCGGGTACGGAGAAACCGGCCACGCCACGCCAGATGCGCCCGTCGGCGAGGACCACGGCCGCCGAGGCCCCGCGCAGCGGGACGGCTCGCACGGCGCTGTCGAGGGTGCGTTGCAGCTGGGCCATCCAGATGGCGTCCCCGGTGCCGGTCGGGGGCGCAGGGACCGACGGCGGCGCCGCGGTCG
>JBEILM010000323.1:0-2604 GCA_040379205.1 Gemmatimonas sp. | reverse complement strand
GAGTCGCCCACGGTGGTGCCGCAGTCGTTCGCACTGACGTTGGCCAGCAAGTCGGCCACGCAGCTCACGAACAATCATGACCTCATGCCCGAGCTGTCGAAGGCCGTGAAGAAGACCGTTACCGCGCGCCGCGCCGACGGCTACAGCTTCACGGTGCGCGTCACGCTCCCCGCCGACTACAAGGACGGCACGCGCCTGCCCGGCATGTTCTGGTTCTATCCGCGCGAGTACGACAACCAGGAGGCCTACAACCGCTCGCTGTCGCAGGGGGCGGCCGGCGCCAATCGCTTTCCCACCTTCGGTCCGCGCTCACTGCAGTTCCTGGTCACCCAGGGGTACGCGGTGGTCGAGCCCAACGCGCCCATCTTCGCCAGCGAAGGGCAGCTCCCCAACGACAACTACGTCGTGGACGTGCGCAACAACCTTGCCGCCGTCATCGACGCCCTCGACACACTCGCCATCATCGATCGCCAGCGCCTGGGCATCGGCGGGCACAGCTACGGCGCCTTCAGCACCGTGAACGCCATGGTGCACACGCCGTTCTTCAAGGCCGGCATCGCCGGCGACGGTGCCTACAACCGGACGCTCACCCCGAATGGCTTTCAGAGTGAGCGTCGCGACTTGTGGCAGGGGCGTCAGACCTACCTCGAGATGTCACCGTTCCTCTATGCCGACCAGCTCAATGGCGCGCTGCTGATGTACCACAGCACCGAAGACCAGAACGTCGGCACCGACCCCATCAACTCCACCAAACTCTTCCACGCCCTGCAGGGGCTGGGCAAGACCTCGTCGCTCTACATGTACCCGTACGAGGACCACGGCCCCATCGCGAAGGAAACCGTGCTCGATCAGTGGGCGCGCAGGGTGGCCTCGCTGGACAAGTACGTGAAGCACGCCAACGGCCGGAAGATCACGACCATGTGAGCGCCCGGCTCACGGCACGATGACCCTGGGTTTCGCGGGCTTCGTGCCGTTGAGCCGCGGGCGCGGCCCGTTGGCCACGTCCACCGTCAGGTCCTTGATGAAGTTCGTGATGCGCGCGTAGTGCGGGTAGTCGATCCACTCCGGCTCGTCGGTGCACTGGTGGTAATCACCATGCAGACCGGTGAAGAAGAACGCGATGGGGACGCCCTGCTGTGCGTAGTTGTAGTGATCGCTGCGGCCGTAGATGTTGTTGTAGCCGGCCCACTCGATCGGCTGATCGAACTTGTAATCGAGGTCGAGCGCCTTGCTCTGCCTCGCGTTCACCGCCTTGACCTGGTCGCCGAGGTCCTTCGAGTCGAAGAACGACCCCACCACGCCCACGTAATCCGGGCCGCCGCCCGGCAGATCCTCGGCGCGGCCACGCCCGATCATGTCGATGTTGAGCTGGGCCACGATCGAGTCGATGGGCACCGTGGGATTGCGCGTGAAGTGCGCCGCCCCCAGCAGCCCCGCTTCCTCACCGGTGTGCCACACGAACAGCGTGGAGCGCTTGGGCTTGACCGGCATGGCCATGATGGCCTCGGCGATCTCCAGCACCGCCATGGAGCCCGAGCCGTCGTCGTCGGCGCCATTGTTGATGGAGTCGAGGCGCGGCTTCGGGTGCACCTTGCGGATGCTGTCCATGTTCACGCGGATCGTCGCGATCTCGGCGGGGCCGAGCGGCTTCATGTTGTTGGCCAGCAGCCGACGGTTGCGCTCGATGTTGAAGGCCTTGAGGGAGTCCTTGTCGAGCGGCGTGGTGACCCCCACGTGGTCGTTGTGAGCGCCGACGGCTACGTACTGATGCTTCAGCACCGGGTCACTGCCGGGAATCATGGCGATGACATTGCGCGCCCAGTCGGTGGGGAGCTCCACGAAGTCGAGCGCGGCGGTGAGGGAGCCGCCCTTGGCACCGGCCGAGAGCGCGTCGACGTTGGCGCCCTTGAACAGCTGGGCGGCACCGGCGCGCGTGACGCGGAAGATGGCCTGCGGCTGCAGCGCGGCGAGCTGCTGCCGCAGAGCGACCAGCGAGTCGGCCGCCGTGGCGGGAGCCGCCGTGGCGGGCCCGCGCGGCGGCGCGATCTGCGACGCCACCGCGGGCTCGTTGATGGCCACGCGCTGCGCCGGCGTGAGGTTGTCGAGGTCGATGGTCACGATGGCGGCGGCATCGGCGAAACGCGACGGCGCCGCGTTGAAGCCCTGCCGCACCGTGAACGCCTGCCCCTGCCCTCCTCGCGCGCCGCCCGGCGGGGGCAGCAGCACGACCACCTTGCCCGCCGCCTCGGCGGCGCTGATCTGCGTGGCAGTGTCGCCCTGGGTACCACCGAACACCACGGGCGCATTCAGCACCGGGCGCGGCGCCCGCTGCCCCGGCACGGCCACGATGTCGCTGTTCCACGCCACCGGGTTGCCGTCCACCGTCACGCGCGACTGATCGGTGAACTTGCGCAGGTGAAAGGGCAGATTCTGGAAGTACGTCCCGTTGTTGCCCGCCGGGAGCAGTCCGAGGCGCTTCACTTCGGCGGCGATGAAATCGGTACCCTTCTGGTTGGCCGCGCGCCCCACCTGGCGGCCGAGCATGGAGTCGTCGGCAAACTGGTAGAGGCGGATCTGCAGGTCGCGCGCCGTGATCGCCGCCGT
>JBEILM010000322.1:0-2631 GCA_040379205.1 Gemmatimonas sp. | reverse complement strand
AGATACTCGTCCGGGTTGAGTTCTGGCGCATATGGCGGCAAGTAGTGAATCGCGATCAGGTCCGCGTGATCCGCCACCCAGGCGCGCACGTCCTTCGCCTTGTGCACGTTGAGGTTGTCGAGGATCAGCACGACCTTGCGCCCCGCGTCCTTGCACAGGCGCTTGAGGAACGTGATGAGCGTGGGCGCGTCGACCGCTTTCTTGAGCACCATGAAGCGGAGAAGGCCGCTGTTGCTGATCGCGGAGAGAAAGCTGACCGATTTGCGCTGGGAGAGGATCGGGCGCACCGGCGTCTTCCCCTTCGGCGCGAAGCCGCGGCCGCGTGGATCGCTGGTGCTGAGACTCGTTTCATCGCCCCAGTAGATCTCCGCGCCCTCGGCGGCCGCCTGCCGCTTGATCCGCGGATACTCGGTCTTGAGCCACGCGGCGATGGCCTCAGGCCGCTGCTCGTACGCGCGCTTGATCGGCTTCTGCGCCGTGAAGCCCCACCGCGCGAGGTAATGCCCCATGGTCCGCACCGGCAACGTGAATCCGTACTTCCGCTCAATCCATTGCACGACGGCGGCGCGCGTCCACAAGGCGAAGGGCCGCTTCAACTGATCGGGCGTCGTATCGGTAATGGCCCGCTGTACCGCCTGCTCTTGCTTGGCCGTCAGACGACGATGCGCCCCCACGGCGGGCCCGCGCTTCTGCGCGGCGAGGGCGTCGGCGCCGCCGTCCTGATAGCGATCCCACCACTTCGAGACGGTCATGTAGTGCACCCCCAGCGCCCGACCGATTTCGCTGAAGCTGCTGCCGGCTTCGCGCATCGTCATCGCGATCCGCCGCTTCTCGGCTTGCGCCGCCGGCTTCAGGGTCCGCGCATCAGGGTGCGTCATGATCGAAGATAGTATCACGATGCCGAGCTGTCAACTAAACAATGGCCGGGATAGTACTTGCCGTCGTACTCGCCGGAATTGAACCCCGATGAGTACCTCAATGGCGATCTGAAGGTGCAAGTGGCGCAGCGCGTGCCCGCGCGGGATCGCACAGCCCTCAAGCGTACCGCGACCGGACACCTGCGATCGCTGCAGCGCCGCCCCGCGCAGGTCCAGAAGATCTTCCGTCATCCGCGCGCAGTACGCCGCCTGATGCCTACTGGTTACTGGCCCAAGTGATAACGGGCGCGTGCGAGGGGCGCCCCGGGGCGACGCCACTTGGCTCGCGCTTCCTGGCTCGCGCTTCCTGGCTCGCGCCCCCTCGCTCGCGCCGTTCCGCCGTTACCCACCCCCCCCTGGAACCCCCGTCCCTCTCTCCCCCGTTGCCCAGCATGTCCGCGTTGACCCTTGCCTTCGTCGCTCCCTGGGAGTGCTCCCGAGCCGTCGCCAACATTCCGCGTGAGCCCCGCGAGGATGTGGTGGTGGTGCTGCTCGAATCGGTCGCCAAGGGGGCGTCACTCCCGTGGCATCGCCAGAAGCTGGTACTGGTGCTGTCGGCCATGCGCCACTTCGCGGCGTCACTCGAGCAGGCCGGCTACCGGGTGGCCTTTCGCAATGCGCCGTCGTACGCCGAGGGGTTGGCCACCGTGGCCAGGGAGCTGGGGGCGACACGGGTAGTCGCCACCGAGGGGCGCGAGCAGGACATGGTCGACGAGCTCGAGCGTACGCGTACACTGCTCGATGCGATGGGCGTGCCACTGGTGCTGCGCGAGGACCGCGGATTTCTCGCCACGCGCGAGGAGTTCGCCACCTGGGCGCGCGGGCGCAAGGAACATCGCATGGAGTGGTTCTACCGCGAGATGCGGCGCAAGCACCACATCCTCATCGAGGAGGATGGCAAGCCGAGCGGCGGCGAATGGAACTATGACGCCGACAACCGCAAGCCGTGGCCCAAGGGGCGCGCAGTGCCATCTGTGTGGCGGTGCGAACCCGACGCGCTCACGCGGGAGCAGATGGAGCGCGTGGCCAAGTGGAACGGGCGCTGGGGGAGCGTGGAGTCGTTCGCGCTGCCGGTCACGCGCGCTGACGCGAAGGCCTGGCTCGAACGGTTCATCGTCGAACGACTGCCCGAGTTCGGTCCGTACGAAGATGCGTTGGTACATGGCGCCCCCGACCTGCTGCATTCGTCGCTGTCGTCGCTGCTCAACGTGGGGTTGCTGCATCCGCTCGAGGTGGTGAAGCGCGCCGAGCGGGCGTGGCGCGAGGGGCTTGTGCCTATTGCGAGCGCGGAAGGGTTCATCCGGCAGATTCTGGGTTGGCGCGAGTACATCCGTGGCATGTACTGGCACCTCATGCCCGGGTTGCGCACCGCCAATGCGCTCGAGGCGCCGCTTGGTTTGCCGATGTGGTTCTGGGCGCCCGACGGTGAGGCGTACGACGGCCAACCCGGCGCGCCCTGCGAGATGCGCTGTCTCGCCGATACCATTCGCCAGGTGCGCGACTATGGCCGCACGCATCACATTGCGCGGCTCATGGTGCAGTGCAACTTCGCGACCATGCTCGGCGTGCAGCCCGCGGCGCTTTCACGCTGGTACTGGAGCGCCTTCACCGATGCCTACGAATGGGTGGAGCTCCCCAACGTGGCCGGCATGGGCACCTGGGGCGACGGCGGCGCGCTGGCGAGCAAGCCGTACGTGGCCAGCGGCGCGTATGT
>JBEILM010000321.1:0-2635 GCA_040379205.1 Gemmatimonas sp. | reverse complement strand
GCTGCGCGGCGAAGTCGACCGGGATCCGCGTGGGCTGGGTGTCGATGGGCTTACAGCGCGCCATGACGATCTCTCGACGAGGGACGGAACGACCTGCACATTCTCTTCGAGGCCAACACCCGCCGGCGCCAACGGTTCCGTTTCCACACCGGTGCGGTCGGCGGCTTTTCCTACAGCCTCGTTACGCAGCCCGGTCACTGAGTACGAGAGACTTACTGATCAAACATCTTGGACGCTGCCTAACTGATGAGGTCAATTCGACGTGCGGCGGAAGCGGACTGGCCATCGGTGTGGTCGATCATCTCACCGGTGGCCGCTGCCGGACACACCTACTTTCTCGAAACCGACATTTCCGAAGCGGCCGCGAAGGAGTACTGGATGGGACCAGGACTCTCTGCCTACGTCGCCGAGGACGACGGGGAGGTTGTCGGCACTTACACGTTGAAGGCGAACCACCGCGGCCTGGGATCGCACGTTGCCAATGCCGGCTACATGGTCCGACCCGGGCTCGACGGTCGCGGTATCGGCTTTCAGCTTGCAGAGCACAGCCTGGCTGAGGCGCGAGCCGCCGGATTTCACGCCATGCAGTTCAACGCCGTCGTGAGCACGAACCACCGGGCCATCGCCCTATGGCAGCGGTTGGGCTTCAGCATCGTCGGCACGGTTCCACAGGCGTTCCGTCATCCGGAGCGCGGGTTGGTGGACCTGCACATCATGCACCGATTCTTGTAGGGCAAGATCGCCCGCCCTCCGCTTGCCCCTCTGGAAGCCCTGTCCGATCTTTACCGCATGAAGGTTCGCGATGCACTTCGTTTGCTGACCGACGATGGCTGGATCCTCGTGCGAACACGGGGAAGTCATCAGCAATACACGCATCCAACGAAACCGGGCTTGGTCACCGTGGCAGGCCATCCCGGCGACGAACTGGCACCCGGTACGCTGAGCAGCATCCTCAAGCAGGCAGGGCTGAAGTCATGAAACTACTGATCGTGGTCGAGCCGACGGCCTCAGGATTCTCTGCGTACGCGCCGGACGTTCCGGGCTGTGTGGCGACGGGTCCCACGCGCGACGCCGTTGAGCGGACTATGCGTGAGGCCATCGAGTTTCATGTAGAAGGGCTTCGCGCCGAAGGTATGGCCGCACCGGAGCCGCATGCTTATGCGACGGTGGTTGAGGTCGTTGCATAACGATGCTTGCTGCAGCCGGGCGCCCTTCGGTAGCTCGCTGCGCTCGCATTTGATTTGCACGCCCGCTGCAGAAGCCCGCGCTAGATGGCTCGCGATCCCCACGCCTCTTGCGGGAGGTGCGTGCGGTTGGTATCGTATATGATACCATATGAAACCCCACGTGATCCTCGACACCAACGTCCTGATTGCAGGTCTGCGCTCGCGGGGCGGGGCGTCGTTTGCCCTGCTCGAGTTGCTGGCCGAAGGCGCGTTTGAGGTCAGCGTGTCCGTCCCGCTCGTCTTGGAGTATGAGGCGGTGGCGCGGCGGCAGGCCCGCGAGCTGGGGCTGACGCACGCCGACGTGGATACGGTCGTGGATTTCGTGTGCCGGCAGGCGCATCACCGGAAGATCTTCTATCTCTGGCGGCCGTTCCTGCGGGATCCGAACGATGATATGGTGTTGGAGGTGGCCGTCGAAGCGCAGTGCCGCTACATCGTTACCTTCAACACCCGTGACTTCGCTGGAGTCGAACAGTTTGGGCTTCAGACGGTGACGCCAGGCGAGTTCCTGGCCCTGCTACAGGAGGACGTATGAGCACCATCAGTCTCCGACTTCCCGAGTCCTTGCACGCGCAGGCCCGCTTGTTGGCGGAGCAGGAAGGCATTTCGATCAATCAGCTGATCGCGACGTCCTTGGCGGAGAAGATGTCTGCCCTCTTGACCAGCGAGTACTTGGAGGCCCGCGCCGCGCGGGGCTCGAAGACGGCGTTTCAGCGCGTGCTCAAGAAGGTCAAGGATCGACCACCGATGGCCGGCGACGAGCGGTAGCGCACGGGCTCCGCGCGACGAGTCGCCATCTAATCTTGCGTTGCTGCAGCCCAAACGCTGGCGAGATCGGCGTGGTGAGCGCGGGGCGTTCGCTGTAGTCTGAGGTAAAGGGGCGAACGCCCCGCTTGCTTCGGTGTGAACCGCCCCGGGTTTCGTGGAGACTCGGTTAATTGAGTGCCAAGCGCTCCGCAGGAGCCGCTTGGGTGCGGTAGTACTGCTCCTCGAAGTCCGCCGGGGAAACATAGCCCAGGGGCTCGAGCATGCGGCGGGTATTGAACCACGCGACCCACTCCAACGTCGCATACTCCACGTCGTCGAAGCCTTTCCAGGGCCCACGCCGATGAATGACCTCGGTTTTGTACCGCCCAATGATCGACTCGGCGAGCGCATTACCATAGGCATCGCCGGCGCTCCCGACCGAGGGCGCGGCGCCCGCGTCCGCGAGACGACTGGTGTAGCGCATCGCGACGTATTGCGAGCCACGGTCCGTGTGCACAATCAGGCGACCGTCCAGCTCCCGATCATGCAAGGCCTGCTCGAGCGCATCGAGCACCAAGTCCGTGCGTATGGTGGTGTGCGCCCGCCAGCCGACGATCCGCCGCGAGAACACGTCGACGACGAACGCCACGTACACGAAGCCG
>JBEILM010000320.1:0-2656 GCA_040379205.1 Gemmatimonas sp. | reverse complement strand
GCGATGTTGGCCACGCGCACGACCTGCGCGGGCAGCAGGCAGCAGAGCAGGAACAGCAGCAGGGGGAATCGGTGCATGCCGGCAGGTCTACGCATCCTCCATCGACACCGGCGAACCCTTGCGCGCAACGTCCCGCCCACCTTGCGCAAAACGCGCGGCCTTTCCTGCAACGTTGCCGGTTACTCGGCGGCGAAGCGCGGCGAGAACAGCACCGCGAGCTCGACGTTGTCGCCGCTGTCCTGCCCCCGGTAGATCACGGCGCGCACGATCACGGCGTCGGAGTACGGAGCGCCGGTGCACGGGTGATCCACGCTCGCCGTGCTGTCGGCGAGCAGCGTCACGCCGGCGCGATTCCACGTCGGCGCGATCCACGAGTGCGGCACGCCTCGCGAGCGGATGGTGTCGCAGATCACGCCTGCGGCGGGCTGGAAGTGCTCCTGCTGGATGCGCTCCATCGGCGGCGCGAGCTCCCTTGGGCTCAGGCGCATGACGACCTCCTTGGCGACGACAGCGCCTGCGGTCGCGGGCTTCTTCCAGAGGTAGAGGAACGACGCGACGGCCTCGGCGACGTGCTTCGCCGCGGCTTCGGCGACGGCCTGGAGGGCGGTCTGAGGGGATTTGGTCTCGGTCATGCCCCCGAGGTAGCGCAGCGCCGCCGTCGCGGGCGAACCCCTCACGCCGCGTCGCTCTCGTCCTCGCGATGTCGCGACAACAGCCGCCGCAGCCGGTCCTCCGCCTTCACGACCAGCTGCCTCGCGCGCTCGCGGGTAAAGCCGAAGGCCTCCCCGATCTCGTCCAGCTTCGCGCCGTGCATGCGCATGTGGATGATCCGCCCGAGGCGCTCCGGTAGCTGCGCGATGGCGGCACGCACGGCCGCGACCCGCTCGTTGCGCACCGCGTCGGCTGGCGCTTCGTCTTCGACGATGTGGTCGAGGTCAGCGCGCTCGCCGACCAGCTCGAACCGGGTCAGGTCGAGCGCGCCGTCCACCGGCCGCGGCACGCCGAAGCGCTGCTTGTTGAGCGCCGTCAGCAGGAACCCGCGCGCGCACTGCACGGCGTAGGTCGATAGCTTGATGCCGCGCGTCGGATCGAATCGCTGGCACGCGTGCCACAGGCCGATGCTGGCGACCTGCAGCGCGTCGTCCGTGTCCATGCGGTGCTGGCGGAACAGCGACCCGAACCCCTTGCTGCTCACGATCCAGTGCGCGAGCGCCTGGTTCTCGGCGAACAGGGCTTCGGCGTCGCTGCGGTTCACCGCGCCCCGATCCGCTCGACGGCCTTGGCCAGCTCGGCGACGGCGGTGTGCAGGAAACGCAGGCGCGCGTCGAGGTGCGACTCGAACTGGCCCGTGTCCCCCCAAAGCAGCGTGCTCGACGGGTCGGCCTTCCCCATCGCCTCGCGAAACGCCTCACCCAGGTCCACCACCGTCCCGCTCCCGTCGGCGGCGAGCGGCGCCTCGGTGCGCGGCTGGCCGGTGGCGGGGCCTACCTTGGCCGCGAGCTCGCCGATCAGCCGGCAGGCGAAGTCGATCGTCGACTCGTTGCTGAGCTGCCCGAGAGGGTGCGGACGGTCCCTGTACTGCAGCATGGCCGCCTCCAGCTTGTCGAGTTGCGCACGCATGCGGCGGCCCCAGCTCGACAGCGGCGCCCACTCGGCGATCTTCACGGAGTCGGACGGCTCGATCTTGGTCCCGCCGAAGTTGCATGGCGCGCCGCCGAACGGCGCAGCGTCGCGGCGGGTGAACAGCGACTTGGCGAGCTCCTTCACAGCCGTGCGCTCGGCCTTCCCGTGCGCAACGAAGGCCACGTCGAGCATCTTCCGCATCACGTCCCGAGCCTCGTCCTCGATCCCGAGCCCGCTCAGGATGGTCTGCGCGATCGCGTCCTCGCTGGCAGCCTTCGCCGCGCGCTTCACCCGCTCGAGCAGCGGCCCCTTGCCTGGGAACAGTCGCGCGATCTCGTCGAGCAGCGCCTGCTGCTTCGTGACCTGGTCGCGCTTCGACTCCTTGCGGAGGCGGGCCAGCTCGGCGAGGGCCTTCCCGACCGCGAATCGGACTCCCCCGAGGCCACCGGCCGCAAAGACGCCGTGCGCGGCGAGGTCCGCGACGACAGCGCCCTCGAAGCGCCCTGCCTCGTCCACGATCCGGTGCGCCGCCTCGCACTTCTCGCGCCACCGGTCCCGCTCGCCGCGCAGCTGCGCGACAGCCTCGGCGTGCGTCATCGGCGGCGTGCCGGCACCGACGCGCTGACCGACGACCATGCCGGCCTTTGCCAGCTCGGGGCCGACGTCGCGCATGGCGGCGATGGCGGTCTGGGCCTCGTCGGTGAGCGTCTGCCCGACGTTGTCCGCCGTGCGAGGCCACGCGTCCTTCAGCAGCTTCGCGGCCTCGATCACCCACTGCACGGGCATCAGCCCCTCCAGACGCGACACCTTGACGCCGCAGCGACGCAGGAAGGTGTCGAACGCCATCACCGCGTTGCGGAAGCCGGCCGTGCGCAGCCCCTCGACCTCGTTTGCCAGATCGCGCATCCCGGCGACGATGCCGCCATCGAGCTTGGGGCTGCCGAACCGCAGGTACTCGCGCTCTGCGTTGGCGACCTGCGCGCGCAGCGTGTCGACCGCAAGACGCAGTTCGTTGGCGTCGCGCTGGGCGATG
>JBEILM010000319.1:0-2656 GCA_040379205.1 Gemmatimonas sp. | reverse complement strand
TGACGTGACCCCCTGAAACTCCTCCAGGAATAGCTAGAGTCCGCCCCTCGAAAGGACGGACAGAATGAAGCGATCACGGTTCACGGAAGAGCAGATCATCGGGATCCTGCGTGAGCAGGAAGCCGGCGTTGCGACGGCGGAGGTCTGCCGGCGTCACGGTGTCAGCTCGGCGACCTTCTACAAGTGGAAGGCCAAGTTCGGTGGCATGGACGTGTCAGAGGCTCGGCGTCTGAAGGCGCTCGAGGACGAGAATGCGAAGCTGAAGCGGATGTTGGCGGACTCGATGCTGGACAACGTCGCGCTGAAGGACCTGCTGGGAAAAAAGTGGTGACGCCCGCGGCGCATCGTGAGGCGGCGGCGCACCTGCGGTCGGCCTACGAGATGAGCGAGCGGCGGGCGTGCCGGGTGCTGGGCGTCGATCGTGCGAGCGTTCGCTATCAGGCCACACGACCGGACGACGGCGCCTTGCGGGATCGGCTGAAGGCTCTGGCCCAAGAGCGCCGGAGGTTCGGCTATCGACGGCTGCACGTGATGCTCCGACGCGAGGGCCATGCGGTGAACCGCAAGCGGGTCCAGAGGATCTATCGGGAGGAGAGGCTGACCGTGCGCCGGCGCGGCGGGCGTAAACGGGCCATGGGCACGCGAAGTCCGCTGGAGATGCCGCTGGTAGCCAATCAGCGCTGGTCTCTGGACTTCGTGTCCGACCAACTGACCGACGGCCGCCGCTTCCGCATCCTGACCGTGATCGACAACTGCACCCGCGAGTGCCTGGCGCTGGTGGCCGACACTTCGCTGTCGGGCGCACGGGTGGCGCGCGAGTTGGACGCCATCATCCAGCAGCGCGGGCGTCCGGAAACCATCGTCAGCGACAACGGCACGGAGCTGACCTCGAACGCCATCCTGGCTTGGGCTGACGATGCGGCGGTCGGCTGGCACTACATCGCGCCGGGCAAGCCGCAGCAGAACGGCTTCAACGAGAGCTTCAACGGCCGGCTGCGCGACGAACTGCTGAACGAGACGCTGTTCCGCTCCCTGCCGCACGCCCGGGTCGTGCTGGAAGCCTGGCGGCGCGACTACAACGAAACCCGGCCGCACTCGAAGCTCGGCTGGCTGACGCCGGAGGCCTACGCCAGAACGCTAACCGGACAGATCGGCCGGCCTGCTGCGCTGGTTGATGGCTGCGCAGGCCGGCCTATTGCCAACCCCACCAACCCAAGCTCAGATCACCCAAGGACTCTCGTTATGGCTGGATGAGAAACGGGGGTCACGTCACCGTCGTCGAAGTAGTCCTGGAGGACGACCTGCTCCGCGTCAGGCGAGAGTCCCTTCCATGCCCGGTAGCGCGCCCATAGGGCATCTGGCCCCGGGAAGCCGTCGAGCGGCAAGCGTGTCTCGATTTGCGAGCTTGCGCCGGTGCGATCGTGGAACAGGAAGCCCGCGCCGTTCGACGAGAACACATACGGGATGTCGAGGGTCTCGGCGTAGCCAAGCGCCTGCTGGATGCCATCACCGACCGCGTGTGAGCCGTCCTTGGCCTCGATCAAGGCGAGGGGATGTTCGGCTTGTAGTAGAGAACGTAGTCAGCCCGTTTGCCCCTCCCGCGCGTGACAAGCTTGCCTCGCACGATGATGCGGCCCTTGGTGAAGCCGACCTCCTCGCGAATCTGGGTCTGAAGGTCCCACCCGGCAGCGGTCAGGGCCGGAGTGATGAACTTCGTGCAGATGTCCCGCTCGCTAAGGGCCGACCCCATCACTCCTCCTGAAGCCAGCGCGACTAAGCCGCTACCGGTGGCTGAAGCCATGCCGGAGCTCTACCTGAGCAAGAAGCTTTGCCTACGGCAAGTCGCAGGATCAGAAACTGCCACGCCTCAATCCAGATCGGCCAGCGGGTCAAACTCCGGTCCCCGGAACGCCAGCGACTTCAGGTAGGCGTGGCCGCGCTTCGTCCAGAAGGCCGACGCGCTCAGGGAGGTCACACAGCCCGCGGTCATGGCCGTGCAGAGATTCCAGCACATGGAGGGAGGCAGAAAGCCACCGACGTCGAACCGCGTCCGCGTAGCGTGCAGGCTCCCTACGGCCTTGATGGCCTGCTCAGGGCGTCGTTGGCGCTCCGGACTGCCAGCCTCAAGGCCCTCCCTACCAAAGAACCTGGCGACGGTCTCCCGCCCCCTGAACTTCTTGGGCGCAAGGCACTCCAACGGGAACAGCAGTGACAGGAGCTCGGCGTAAGGGTCGTCCTCGCGGCGATCATGCTGGAGGCTGAAACTGCAAGTGATCGACGGCCTCCGCACCCAAAAGCGGAACTCATCGAACAAAGGAGCCGGCTCTGGTGATCGCTTTGCCATGGTCCGCTTCTCCAGCGGCACATTGCGCCAGCCTGCCTCTGCACGTCGACACGTGATGTGGGAGCAAGGGGCAGAAACCCACGGGGCAAGGGCGCTGCGAGAGGCGATGTAAAAAGCGATGAGAGACCACCGTCACCGGAGGTTTAACTCGTTGATTTTCCGTGGTTTTAGGAAAATGGCGCGCCCGGAACGATTCGAACGTCCGACCCTCAGATTCGTAGTCTGATGCTCTATCCAGCTGAGCTACGGGCGCGCTGCCGCCTTGCGGGCAGGGGCGGGTCCATAGCGGAGGCCGGGCGCTCGAGCAAGCCC
>JBEILM010000318.1:0-2667 GCA_040379205.1 Gemmatimonas sp. | reverse complement strand
TCGGCGTTCGACGCCGCCATCGGCATGCTGCGCCGCGGCGGGACCTGCGTGCTGGTGGGACTGCCGCCGGGGGCGTTTCCCACGCCCATCTTCGACGTGGTGCTCAAGCGCATCACCATCCGCGGCTCCATCGTGGGCACGCGTGCCGATCTGTATGAGGCGCTCGACCTCGCGTCCCGCGGTGGCATCACGGTGGCGTACGAAACGCGCGCCCTCGAGGACATCAACACCATCTTCGCCGATCTCGAGGAGGGGCGCATCACGGGGCGCATCGTGCTCGACTTCCGCACGCCGCCCGCCCCGCCGCGCGGAGCGCAGGCCACCGAGGCGTTGGCCGGAACGTCGTGAGAGAGTGGCCAACGCGGCGTGAGCGCGCGACAGCCGATCGCCGATAGCGAGAGCACTCGGCCGGTCCCGGCGGTCAGGGCGATGCCCGTGGGGGTGAGGCCGGCGTACACGGAGCAATCGGATTGTGTGCGTACGGGACGACAGGGGGTGAGCATTCCATTCGCCGAGATATCGACTGCGCCCATGGTCACGCTTGCCGCTGCCCGTCACCGTCCACACTTTGGCGCGATGGACGCAATGGCGTACCCCACGCCGACCCCACCTTCCGCACATCCAGCCGTTCCCGAGCACCGCCGGGATGTGGTGGGGGATGTGGTGGGGCATGTGCTCGCGGCGCTCTCGCGGGAGTCGTCGGTGGACCGGCTGTACTCCCACGCCATGGATGCCATCGCCGTCGCGCTGCACGTCGATCGCGCGTCCCTGCTCATCTTCGACCATCAGCAGCGCTGCCGGTTCGTGGCCTGACGCGGATTGTCCTCCGCCTACCGCGCCGCCGTCAACGGCCACTCCCTGTGAACGCCACACGATCTCGACGCCGTGCCCATCCCGGTGTCCGACGTGCTGACAGAGCCGTCGCCGGCGCCATACCGTGCGGTCCTCACCGCCGAGGACATCCGGTCGCTGCTCTTCCTGCCCCTTGTCGGGCGCGATCGGGTGTGGGGCAAGTTCGTGCTCTACAGCGCGGAGCCGCGCACCTTCTCCGCCGCCGAGATCAGCGTCGGCGAACGTATCGTCCGCGAAATCGCGGCGGCGCTCGACTGGCGCGAGCGCGACCGGGAATTGCTCGAGGAACGGCAACTGTTCGCGGCCGGCCCGACGGTGGTGTTCAAGTGGCGCAATACCCCGACGTGGCCGGTGGAGTACGTGTCGGGCAACTGCGAGGCCGTCTTCGGCTACGCCCCCGAGACACTCATCGGCCACGCTGCCGGCTACGAGTCCATCGTGCACCCCAACGACCTGGCCCGCGTGAGCGCGGAAGTCGATGCGCACGTTCGCGCGGGCGACGACTGGTTCAACCAGGAGTACCGCCTTCGTCATCGGGACGGGCGCCACCGCACGGTGTCCGACTTCACCAAGGTGGTGCGCACCGCCGAAGGCCTCGTCACACACTTCCACGGGTATCTCGTCGATGTCACCGAGCGGCGCCGCCAGGAAGCGGAGCTCGCCCGCATCGAGGAACAGGTGCGGCACGCCCAGAAGCTGGAGTCGCTCGGCGTGCTCGCCGGGGGCATCGCCCACGACTTCAACAACCTGCTCGTGGGCGTGCTCGGCAACGCGTCGCTGGCCCTCGAGGAGTTGCCGGAACACTCGCCGGCGCGGTCGCTGCTTGCCGACCTCCAGGTGGCGGCGCGGCGTGCGGCGGAGCTCACGCGCCAGCTGCTCGCCTATTCGGGCAAGGGCAAGTTCGTGGTGGAACCGGTCGACCTCTCCGCGCTCGTGCGTGAAATGGGACGGCTGCTCGGCGCCGTCGTGTCCAAGAAGGCCAACATGCAGCTCGAGCTGCGCGACGATCTCCCATGCGTGCGCGCCGACGCCACGCAGATGCGCCAGGTGGTGATGAACCTGCTCACCAACGCCTCGGACGCCCTGGGCGACGCGCCGGGCACCATCACGATGCGAACGCGCCGCATGCACGCCACGCGCGCGTGGCTGCGCGGCGCGCAGGTGGGCACCGACATCCCCGAGGGCGACTATCTCGTGCTCGAGTTGAGCGACACCGGCGTGGGCATGGACGGCGAGGCGATGGCGCGGCTCTTCGATCCCTTCTACACCACCAAGGGTCCGGGGCGCGGTCTCGGACTGGCGGCGGTGCTGGGCATCGTGCGCGGCCATCTGGGGGCGGTGCGTATCACCTCCAGTACCGAGCAGGGCACCACGGTGGCCGTGCTCCTGCCGGTGGCAGGCGCGCCGGAGGTGGACGCGGCGGTGGTACCGCCGTCGCCGAGTGATCGCGGCACCATCCTGCTGGTGGACGACGACAGCGCCGCCCTGCGGGTGGCCGAGCGGGTGCTGCTTCGCGAAGGCTATCGGGTGCTGAGGGCCGACAACGGACGCGCCGCACTCGAGATCTACGCGGAACGTGGACCGACGATCGATCTGGTTATGCTCGACCTCACCATGCCCGTGCTCTCGGATTGGGAAACGCTGCGCGAACTCCGCATCCTCGATCCCACCGTGCGGGTGCTGCTCATGAGCGGCTACGCCCACACGCCGGACGACTCGCTCGAGAGCGCCAACGGTTTCCTCGCTAAACCCTACAGCGCGCCGGAGCTGCGCGAGGCGGTGTCGGCGGTGCTCACCCGCAGCGAAACGTCGGCG
>JBEILM010000317.1:0-2678 GCA_040379205.1 Gemmatimonas sp. | reverse complement strand
GGTTGGCATACCAGCCGTAGTACCGCGTGGTGACGTGGCCCTGGTCGGGGATGTGCACGAGGGCCCGGGCCAGGAACTCCAGCGGGTCCACGGTCTCGGTGCCCGCCGTGGGTCCGTCGGACTTGTCCGACCGGTACGTCACCGCCTTCGCGGCTCGGTCGTACGTCACGCGCTCCAGCGCGACCGGATTCCGCGCACCGTACCGGGCGAGTCGGGTGGCGAACGCGCGATCGTCCTCGGGCACCCACACGGCGGTATGGACATGGAACCCCGAGTGCGGCCGCGTGAGCAAGCCCGCGGCTTGGTGCTCGTCGAAGAGTTCGAGGCGAACGAACAACCGGAGCACCGCGCAGCGGAACGCTTCGGCGAATCGCGCCGTGTCGTGCGCGGGCCACGTAACGAAGGTTCCGTCGGGCCGAAAGCCCCCGTCGGTGACGAGGCGGTGCAGGTGCGGATGCCAGTTCGCACGGGAGCCGTGCGTCGGCAGGCAGGCCACGATGCCGACGGCAAGATCGTGCTCATCCGTCAGCGCGCGAATGGCAACAGTGACGGTGCGGGCAGCGACGCGAGCAATCTCGCCGAGCAGGCGACGCCGGTAGAGGCAATAGGCGCGGCGCCGCTTGGGGAGACTCGGGTGCGGACCATCACCGTTCCGTTGCGCGACGGGCCGTTTCGACGCAACATCCGCGTGGCGCAGGCGTAACGGCAATACGGTTCAGTTAAGCTAGTTTGGGCTAGATTCCCTCCTTCCTCACGGCGGAGGCGGGATGGCGCGGACAGCGGCGGGGCTGCCGGCAGGCATGCGACTCACGGATCACATCAGTCTGGGCGTGTTGACCGCGCAGTTTCCGCGTGAGTTGATCGACCAGGTGCTGTTCGAGACCGAGCGGGTGAATGCGCGGGAGCGGGCGTTGCCGGCCCACGTGATGCTGTACTACGTGATCGCCATGGCGCTGTATGCCGACGTCTCCACGGAGGAGGTGCTGCGCTGCGTGGTGGAGGGCGCCCGGTGGCTGGGGGATCCGACGACGGCCGATCTCCCGACCAAGTCGGCCATTTCCCAAGCGCGGAGTCGACTCGGCGCGGCCCCGGTCGAAGCCCTCTATCGGGCCACGGTCGCGCCGATTGCGACGCCGGGCACGCCGGGCGCGTGGTATCGGGGATGGCGCGTGATGAGTCTCGACGGGACGACGTTGGATATCGGGGACACGGCCGCGAATGCCACGGCGTTTGGCCGACCGGCGAGTGCGCGTGGCGTCAATGCGACGGGCGCCTTTCCGCAGGTGCGGCTCGTGGGGCTCGTCGAGAATGGGACGCACGTGCTGACGGACGTCCAGATGGGCGCGTACGGGACGAGCGAGCGGGTGCTCGCCGCGCCCGTGCTCGATGCGCTGACCGGCGACATGCTCTGCGTGGCGGATCGGGGCTTCATCCGCTTCGATCTGTGGCAACGCGCCGCGCGCACCGGCGCCGCGCTGCTCTGGCGGGTGCCGTCCGTCTACACGCTCCCCATCCTCGAACGATTCGCGGATGGCTCGTATCGCAGTGAGCTGCGCGGCAATTCGTCATGTACGAGCGCGGATCGCACGCCGCAGGCGGTGCGCGTCATTCCCTACACCCTGCCCGGCGGCCCCGCGCCCTCGCGGCGCTCCCGCCTCGTTACGACCCTTCTGTCGCCGGATCGTGCGCCCGCGACGGAGCTCGCCACGCTGTACCACGAGCGCTGGGAGATCGAATCGGCCTTCGACGAACTCAAGACACATCTCCGCGGCGCCCGTCGCGTGCTGCGCAGCAAAACGCCGGACCTCGTCTACCAAGAAGCGTGGGGCTTCCTGCTTGCCCACTTTGCGCTGCGCGCCTTGATGCACGAGGCCGCTCTCGGGGCCTTCCCGCGGGCGCGGGATCCCGATAGCCTCTCCTTCACCCACACGCTCCGCGTCGCCCGCCGTACGCTGCCGCACGTGGCGGCCTTTCCCCCCTCGGCCCGTCGCCACTCACCACCGAGCGCGTAAACGGATTCTGGAGGAGATCCGCGCGGTGCCCGTCAGCTCGAGCCGCGGGCGCCGCGTCCCTCGTGGGGTGAAACGCAAGATGAGCAACTACGATCTTCGGCCGCGACGCCGACAGGCCGTTTCCCGATCCGATGCGACGGTCCACATCATCCAACGACATCAACCGGCGAACCCATGGAAGCGATGGAATTCACCTTAACTGAACAGTATTGAGCCTAGCCTTGCGTTGCTGCTGACAGGGCCTTCAAAGATTGCTCCCTTGCTCGCTCCGCTCGCTGGTCGCAAATTATTGAAGGGCCCTGCAGCAGAACGCGCTCGTTGAGGCTGTAGGATAAGCCCATTTGGACGGTCCAAGCCCGCTTCAACGCGAGGCGGTGACCCGATCGGACGCGATGGCGGACGCATCGCGTTCCACATCGCTCTCATCGGTCGGTACGGCGGCCTTGCCGTCGTGTCCCTCGCCTACGCTGCATATCCCGCGTGGGCCAGTTTCTCGATGTTGTGCACGAGGCAATACCGCTTCCACTGCGTGTCGACCTTCGAGCGACCGCGCAGGGTGAAGCGATCGCGTCGCTTGTTCGCGCGCAGGTTGCCAAAGACGGGCTCCACCGTCGCGAAGCGCTGTCCATACTGCGCACGGCCCGCGGGGGAGTCGATGCGCTCCCG
>JBEILM010000316.1:0-2682 GCA_040379205.1 Gemmatimonas sp. | reverse complement strand
GGAAGTGTGGCCGCCACCCCCGGCGGCTCTTCCAAAGGCATGGCCGCCTACGCGGCCGCCAAGAGCGGGGTGCTGAGCCTCATGCGCACCGTGGCGCTCGACGAAAAGGCGCACGGTGTGCGCGCGAATGCCGTGGCGCCGACGGCCATTCGCACGGCGTCGAACGTGGCCGACATGGGCGACTCGACCAGCTACGTGGAGCGTGGGAGCGTGGCCGACGTGGTGGCATTCCTGGCGAGTCCGATGGCGCGGAATGTGACGGGGCAGGTGTTGACGCTGGCGTGAAGCAGGTGCTGTGTGGGCGGCGGGGATTGAACCCCCAGGCGTCAGGAAGGAGGGTATCAGGAAGCAGTGGGCAGCAACTTCTCCTTCCTCCTCCCTGATTCCCTTCCCCCTGTTCCCTGAGGGTTAGAATCAGTCGCACACCCCCACCCCGTCCGCCCATGGACCGCAACGCCCCCTGCCCTTGCGGCTCCGGCCGAAAATTCAAGAAGTGCCACGGCGCCGCCGTCTCCCCCGAGGCGGCCACCTTGCCGCACGCGGTGCTCGCCAATGTGCGCCGCGCCGACGCCGTGCGGCAGCGCAACAAGCGCATCTCCCAGGACATCCTCGACTGGGCCGATCGCCGGCTTGGCCCCGAGTGGATGAACACGGCCTACGACGCGTGGGGACTCGCCCCCGACGCCGATCTCCCGGAGGTAGAGGGCGACCTGTTTACCACCTGGGCCGTGTACCACTTTGCCGCCAAGGCCGAGGAGGGCCCGGTGGCCGCGCAGTGGCTCGCCGCGCAGTGGCTCGCCGCGCAGCAGGCCCGACACGGCGCCCGCATCGACCCCGACACCGTCGCCTTCGTGCAGGCACACGGCGCGAGCACACTTGGCATCTGGCGCGTGGTCGACCCGGAGCCGGGCGTGGGACTCACCGTGCGCAACAGCCTCGCCCCAGCGGACGACGACCGCGAGCCGTACGTCTATGAGGCCGAGTCCAGCCACGGCCTCACCCCGGAGTTCGCGGTACTCGCCTACATCATGGACGTGGACGACGTGCACGTATTCGGCGGCCTGCACGACGTGCCGCTCGAGGCGCCGGAGCTGGACGAGGTTCTCCAAGCGCTCAACACTGGCGACCCGCTGCCGGACATCCGAAAGCAGTGGCTCGCGGCCTGCGAGCGCTACTTCGACCGGCTCGATGCGGAGTTCGCCGGTGAATCGCCACACGACCTGAACTGACCACACGGAGAACAGGAGAAGAGGAAAATGGAGGAAGCCCGCGCAGTGCAATCCTCCCGAGCTCCAATGCTCCCGTGCTCTTCGCGATCGGGTACGTCTCACCACTCACCGCTCCCCTCTCACCCGGTGCCCCCATGAACCGCCGCGACTTTGTCACCGCCACCACTCTCGCTGCCGCCGGCACGGCTCTGCCGGCCAGCGCCCACGCCCTCTCCGCCAGCCTGCCCATGACCGAGCCCGCTCCCGCCGCCACCCCGCGCGCCACGCGCAAGATCCTCATTGCCGGCGGCGGCTTCCGGACCAAGTTCATCGGCTACATGGCGCAGCTCACCGGCAAGCCGCGGCCGCGCATCCTCTACCTCCCCACCGCCTCGGCCGACCGCCCCGACTCGGCGCTCGGCTTCTACCAGGCCTGCGCCCCGCTCAATGTCGAGCCCTTCGTGCAGAACATGTTCATCGCCAGCACCTCGCAAACGCTGGGGTGGGACGAGGTCATCTTCTCCGCCGACGCCATCGTCTGCTCGGGGGGCAACACGCTCAATCAGCAGGCCATCTGGAAGGCGCAGGGCATCGACGTGCTGCTGCGTGAAGCGTGGGACCGTGGCATCGTGCTCGGCGGCGCCAGCGCCGGCTCGCTCTGCTGGTTCGAGGAAGGCACCACCGACTCGCGCCCCAAGGTGCTGTCCATCGTGAAGTGTCTTGGTTTCCTCAAGGGCAGCCACTCGCCGCACTACGACGCCGAGCCGGGGCGGCGGCCGCTGTACCAGAAGCTGATCGGCTCGGGGGAGATGAAGCCCGGCTATGCCTGCGACAACGACGCCGGCCTCTACTTCGAGGACAACGAGGTCAAGCGCGTGGTGGCCACGCGCGCCGAAGCCAAGTGCTACTACGTGAGTGTCGTCAACGGCAAGGTCACCGAGCGCGTGATGCAGCCGGAGATGCTCTGATTTCCACCGACACGCACACGCCGGATGGCCTCGAGGTCCCGAGCCTCGACGCCATCAGGGCGGCGCGGGGGCGGCTGAGCGACCTCGTGGACACCACATCGGTGCGCCGCCTGCGCGACGATGCGGTGGATGCGCGCCTCGTGCCCGGCACCACCGTGTGGCTCAAGGAGGAGCTGTTCCAACGTACCGGCAGCTTCAAGCCGCGCGGTGCGCTCACGGTGATGCTCGACCTGCCGCTCGATGCGCTGGCGCGTGGCGTGACCGGCGTGTCCGCCGGCAACCACGCCATCTCCCTCGGCTACTCGGCGCGGGTGCTCGGCACCACCGCCACCGTGGTCATGCCGCGCACCGCCAATGCATTTCGCGTGCAGCGCTGCCGCGAACTGGGCGCGACGGTGGAACTGGTGGACACCGTGCACGAGGCGTTCACCCGCGCGCGCGCAATCGAGCGCGACGAAGGGCGCACCTTCGTGCACCCGTACGAGGGGCCGCGCACCGCGCTCGGC
>JBEILM010000315.1:0-2685 GCA_040379205.1 Gemmatimonas sp. | reverse complement strand
CATCAGGCGACTTTAAATAAAATGGTAGCAATTGCCAGTAAAGTCCATGGGGCAACCAGCGTCGATACCAGTCAAGTAACTATTGGGTGAAGTCGAACGGCTGTATTCCCCCTGAAAATTAACCACTGAGTAGGTGGATTAGCATTGTTTTTTGTTCCTGAGTTGTTGTTAGGTCCTTACCTCCAGTGGCACCATGTCGATGCATTGCGCTCTGGCGGGAATCCCGGGGGCGATCGCCTACCGGGCGAATCCCGTGACTTATCTTATCGGCCGCATGCTTGTGCGGGTGGAATACCTCGGCATCGCCAACCTGCTGCTCAAGGAACCCATGTACCCGGAGTACATTCAAGGTGCGGCGACTCCGGTCGCGCTGGCGAAGGCACTCCAGGCTGCGTTGGCGGATCCGGCACGGCGCGCGAAGACCTCGGAGCAGGCGGCGAGACTGCGGGCCCTGCTGGGCGCACCCGCGAGCGGATCCGCGGCCGATTGGCTGCTGCGCTGGGTGAGAAGCTGATCCGACCAGATCAGGACGATTCGCCGGCGGCCACGGTGTCGCCGGTTCGGTTCACGCCGGAATCGGATGCTTTTCCGGGAGCGGACGCGACTTGGTCTGCGACCTGTCGCCACAGGGTCTCCGCGCGTTCGCCGGCCATGGTGCGGCAACGGGCGACCTCGGCCTCCCGGGCCGCGCGGTTTTCCTCCGCGATGCGCGCGAGGTCATCGAGATTGTAGAGAAAGACGTTTTCCAAGCCGGCGACGCCGGGATCAACGTCCCGTGGCAGTGCCTGGTCGATGAACAGCAGCGGCCGGGCGGGACGGCGTTGCATCGCGGCGCGAGCCGCCGACAAAGACACAACGGGATCCGGGGCTGCGGTGGCGCAGACAACGATGTCGAAGTCGGCCAGCCTTGGCTCCCGTTGCTCGAACGGCAGCGCGCTGGCTCCGAGCGAGGTGGCCAATTCCATGGCGCGTTCAAGTCGCCGGCTGGCCACGGTGAGGGCGGTGGCGCCGCGGCTCTGGAAAGCCTTGGCGGTTTTTTCCCCGATCTCGCCGGCGCCCAAAAGCAGGATGCGCGCGTCGCCGAGCCCGCCAAAGATGGATTGGGCGAGCTCGACGGCGACGTTGGCCACGCTCACCTGGCCCTCGGTGATGGCGGAGTGGCTGCGCACGTGCTTGGCGGCCTGGAACGCCTTCTGGAAGACGCGGTTGAGGACTGGGCCGGTGCTGCCGCGGGACTGCGCCTCGGCATAGGCATCCTTCACCTGGCCGAATATTTCCGTCTCTCCCAGCATTTGGGAATCCAAGCCCGCGGCGACCTCGATGAGGTGGCGTATGGTCTCGGGTCCTTGCAGATCGAGCCGGATTTGTCGGAAAGCATCCGGGTCGAAGCTCTGCCGAGAACAGAAAGCGCCCTCGACGTGCGACACGACGCCGGGATCGGCGGCGACCCCGTAGAACTCGATGCGGTTGCAGGTGCTGAGCATCGCGAACTCCCGAAGCCCGGGCAGGGTGGCTAGCTCCGCCCGCAGGGCCACGGCGCCCTCCGCCGTGAGGGAGAGCTTTTCGCGTACCTCGAGCGGTGCGCGATGGTGCGTGGTGCCGATGACGAACAGCATGGCTCGGCTCAGCGTTGACTGCCGCCTCCGTGGTGAACCGAAGGAGCCGGGGCGGGCGGGCGACTGCTCTCGACGGCGAGCAGCGAGAGCATGGCGGCGACGAACAACCCCAGGCAGGTCCAGGCAAACCGCTGCGCCAGCAGCGCGCCGCGCAACCGCAGGGTGAAGGCGGTCGCGGCGGCGCTCCAGACGGCGCAGGTGACGAGAATCTTGGCGTTCAGGGCGAATCCGGGGAGTCGCAGCCAATGCACGGAGCCCACCGCGAGCGCGATTGCGAGGATGACGGTACCCGCCCCCAGTAGACGCAGGCCGATCTGATCCAGGTCACGGATCGAGGGAAGAAAGGAAAACCACCCGCCCAGACGTTTGGACCGCAAGGAGTGATTGCGTAGAAGGTACATCACGGAGGTCAGGGCAAGCAGTGCAAACACCCCGTAGCTGAAGACGGCGAGCGCCGCGTGAAACTCGATCCAAGGGTTATGGCCGAAAATCCGGATCCGCTGGACGCTGTCCCATCCGGGTACGGAGAGGGAAACCACGGTGAGAGTCGCGGCCAGGCAGGCGGAAAAGTACCCCAACAGGCTCAGTCGGAAGGTGGCCCCGACCACGAGGTAAAGGGTGACCGCCGACCACGCGGTGAATTGGTAGATTTCCAAGGGGTTGCCCAGCGGGCATCCCCCCACGGCCCGTCCCCGGAGTGAAAGTCCAGCCAGCTGGGCCGCGTAGCCGAGCAGGATCAATAGATAGGTCGCACCACCGGAAGGCTTGCCCTGACGGACGAGCGAAACGGTTCCCTGGAGGAAGCCCGCCAGATAAAATCCAGCGGCCACCCAGAGCCAGTTGCGGTCGGTCAAGGCCGTAAGCATTCCGGGGGAGGGTAGGAGGGCTCCCCTCGCGGGCAAGTCCCGCCGACGCGCCAATTTTGGTTCCGAACGATGGCTTGCGGAGACATCGTGGTTTTCCCTAGCTGCTCGGCAGCAACCTCCCTGACCCATGACCCCTCGACGCCTGATCACCCTCGCCCTTGCGTTCGCGCTGGGCTCCATCGCCGCGGCGCAGAACCGTTCGT
>JBEILM010000314.1:0-2687 GCA_040379205.1 Gemmatimonas sp. | reverse complement strand
GCCATCGTGGACGCGCGGAGGTTGCGCGCAAGCGGATGGTTCAATGTATCTCAGTCGTCCACGATCAGTTTGAAGTGCCGTGCGGACGGGCGGTTGCGGACGTAGCCGTAGGGCGAGTCTTGGGGTTCTAGATTGTTCTTACAAGGCCCCTGCCAGGCCGCCGGAGGCCCCCCCGATCACGCATGTATTCATGCTTGATCCCCTTGCGCTGCGGTGCCGTGTGCCGGCGTGGCCTGATCGCGTAGGGACCGCCCCTTGAGTTCGATCTTGTGGCTGCTGTGCACGACGCGGTCCAGGATGGCATCGGCCAGCGTCGGATCGTCCAGGTAGGTGTGCCAGGCCTTGACCGGCAACTGGCTCGTGATCAAGGTCGATCGCGTGCCCACCCGGTCGTCCAGCACTTCCAGCAGGTCGTTGCGCTCGGCCGCCCCAATGGGCGAGATGGCGAAGTCGTCCAATACCAGCAGGTCCAGCTTGGCCAGTTGTGCCAGACGCCTGGCGAAGCTGCCGTCGCCATGGGCCACCTGCAACTCGTCGAACAGGCGCGCTGCCCGTGTGTACAGCACTGAGAAGCCCGAGCGCGCCGCCTGATGCGCCAGCGCACACGCCAGCCACGTCTTGCCACAACCGGTGGCGCCCGTGATCAGCAGGCTCTGCCCGTGGCGAAGCCAGTCACAGCCGGCCAGCGCCGTGACCAGCGACTTGTCCAGGCCCCGACTGACGCGCCAGTTGATGTCCTCCACGCACGCCGCGCTGACCTTCAGCCGCGCCGCCTTCAGCAACCGCGTCACGCGTCGGTCGTCGCGCCAAGCCACCTCGCGCTGCACCAGCAGCGTCAGCCGCTCCTCGAAGCTCAAGCCCGCGGCGGCAGCGCTGTTGGCCTGGTCCTCGATGGCGCGCACCATGCCGTCCAGGCGCAGGCCGCGAAGTTGGTTGATCGTGTGTTCGTTGAGCATGGGTTGTTCTCCTTGCAGGATGGGTCAGTGGTAGTAGTCGGGGCCACGCACGTTCTCGTGGGCAGGCAGCGCTGGCGCGGCACTGGGGAACAGCGAGGGCTGTCGATCCAGCCCGGTCTTCAAGATCGACGCCACGCTGCTGTAGGTCGGCGAGCGGATGGCCAGTGCTCGGGTGCAGGCCGCCTCCAGCCGCGCCGGCGTGTACTCGCGCGCCAGGCGCTGCAGCCCCAGGCAGGCGCGGTAGCCCTGCTCGGGGTGCGGGCGGCGCTCAAGCTGCCAGGTCACCACAGCGGCCGCACTTACGCCGATGCGCCGGCCCCAGTCGATCAGCTTGGCCGGAGACCACTCCAGGTGCGCCCGGTGCGACGCGGGCATGTGCTCTGCCACGGTCGTGTGTTTGCCCACCAGTGCGCTTCGAGCGTGGCTGGCCACACGCTGGTGGGCACAGAAGGCCTCCACCAGCTTGGCGGTGACTCGTAACTCCACCACCTGGCCCACCAGACGGTGCGGCACGCTGTAGTAATGGCGCTCAAACTCGACGTGGTAATCGATGTTGACCTTGGCGGTCTTCCAGCTGAACAGCTCGAAGCGATGCGCAGGCAGCGGCCGCAGCGCCGGGGCGTCCAGGGCCTCGAAGGCGCTGCGCCGGCAGCCAGGCAGCTTCTTGAAGGGGCGCTGGTTCAAATCCACCAGCAACTCGGCGATGGCCTGGTTCAGCTCGGCCAAGCTGAAGAAGCGCCGGTTGCGCAGCCGCGCCAGGATCCATCGCTCGACCACCAGCACGGCGTTCTCGACCTTGGGCTTGTCGCGCGGGTGCGCCGGACGCGCGGCCAGCAAGGCGCAGCCGTAGTGGGCGGCGAACTCGTCGTACAGGGCGTTGGGCTGCGGGTCGTAGCGGTCGGGGTTCTTGATCAGCGCGCGGGCCTGGTCGGGCACGATCAAGCGCGGCACGCCGCCGAAGAATTCCAGGGCCCCGATCTGCGCGCCGATCCAGTCGGCGGTGGTCTGGCGCTTGGTGGCGCAGGCATAGGTGTAGTTGGACGCGCCCAGCGTGGCCACGAAGATCTGCGCGGCCGTGATCTCGCCGGTGCTGGGGTCCACCAGTGGAACGGTCTGGCCGGCGTAGTCCACGAACAGCTTCTCGCCAGCCAGGTGGGTCTGGCGCATCGAGCGCTTCAGGCACTGCGCCCAGGCGCGGTACTTCACGCAGAAGCTGGTGTACCTGTAGGCCAACTCGTTGGCCGCGGCGTACTCCTCCCACAGCAGTTGAAGGGTGACACCCGGACGCTTGAGCTCCTGGTGGACGGCGGCGAAGTCGGGCGTGAGCTGGTAGCTCGATCGGGGCAATGGCGGACGGTACAGCCGGGCTTCGAGTTCGTCGTCGGTCAGGGCCTGGACCACCGCCCAGTCCACGCCCGCCACTCTGGCCAGTGAGACGTACTTACCGACCACGCTCTTGGAGATCTTCAGCGCGCGGCCAACCTCGTTGTAGCTCAGCCCGGCCTGCAGGTGCAGGCGCAAAGTCTCTCGGATTCGGCGCATGGTGATTCTGTTGGTGGGCATCGGCTTGAGCTGTAAAAAACAGCCAGCCTATGCCCGGTCAAAGGATCACTTGCGCGCCACCCCCACTGTCCACGATCACGCTGAAACAGCGTCCACGATCAGTTTGAAACGCCGTCCACGATCACGCTGAAATCCCGTCCACGATCAGCCTGAAATGCCGTCCACGAT
>JBEILM010000313.1:0-2709 GCA_040379205.1 Gemmatimonas sp. | reverse complement strand
GCCCACGTCCCAGTCCACGCGGCGATTGGTCACCGGCCGGTTGTCCTTGTCGGTCACCAGCACGGTGAGCTGGGTGGCCAGCGCCGTGCCGGCCACACCCGTCTGCTGGTTGCCCGTCTGGGCGCGCACGGCGGTGGGCGTGGGGCCGGGGCCGGTGCTCTCTCCGCCACCGCAGGCGGCCAGCAGGCCGAGCGCGAGGGCGGCGGCAGGCAGCGCACGCCGGTGGAGACGAAGACCGGGACGCGCGGCCGGAGACGCACCGCGAAGGCGGAACGGAAACGACGAAGCCATGGGTGGCGCAGTGAGAGAAGCGAGCCGGCCGCATGCGGACGGCCCCACGGTGATGCTGCCAAAGATGCCGCGTGATACCCGCGACGCGAGCCCGGTGTACATTCCGGCATGCGTGCGGGCAGGTGGTTGGCCAGAACGATGCCCCTGATGCTGACCCTCGGTGTCCTCGGCTGTTCCGAACGGGTCCGCTCGGGACGGCTGGGGACGGGCGGGTGGTTTCGCTCCGGCATGCCGGACGAGCCGCCGCAGATGCTCAACGAGGAAGTGCCCTTCCGGTATCCCGTGGCCCTGTATCGGCAGAACGTGCAGGGCAACGTGACGCTGCGGCTGTTCGTGGACGCGGAAGGTCGCGTTCATCCCGACAGTACACGGATAGCCGAACCATCCGGTCACGCGGCGCTCGATTCGGCCGCCCTGGCCGGTGCCAGCCGGTTGCGCTTCCGTCCCGCCCGCCTGCGCGGCACCCCAATGCCCGTCGCGCTGCTCTACCCCGTGCATTTCCGGCACCCCGAGGGAGCCCCGCTCCCCGCCGATACCCTGTGATGTCCCGCTGAACTCCCCGTGACCTCCCCCACCATGGCCACCACCCTGCTCACCGAAACGGCCGACGCCCCCGCCGGGCCCGAAGAACACCGCCGGCACCGCCGCCCCTACGACAGCGTGCTCGACACGATCGGCTGGACGCCGCTCATCCGCCTGTCGCGGGTGGCGCGTGGCATCCGCACGCCGCTGTACGGCAAGGCCGATTTCTTCAATCCCGGCGGCAGCGTGAAGGACCGCATCGGCATGCCGATGATCGAGGCCCATGAGCGGGCGGGCACGCTCAAGCCGGGCGGGACGATCGTGGAAGCCACCAGCGGCAACACCGGGGTTGGGCTGGCGATCGCGGCGGCGCTCAAGGGGTACCCCTGCATCTTCACGATGCCCGACAAGATGAGCCAGGAGAAGGTGCGCCTGCTCAAGGCGTTCGGGGCCGAAGTAATCATCACGCCCACCGCGGTGCCCCCCGATCATCCGCAGAACTACGTGCAGATGGCCAAGCGCATCGTGCGGGAGACGCCGGGGGCGGTGCTGGCCGGCCAGTTCGAGAACGCCGCCAACCCGGCCGCCCACGTGGCCACCACCGGCCCCGAGCTGTGGGAGCAGACGGAGGGGCGCATCACGCACTTCGTGGCCGGCGCCGGCACCGGCGGCACCATCAGTGGCGTGGCGCGCTACCTCAAGTCGATGAACCCCAACATCAAGATCATCGCCGCCGACCCGCAGGGGAGTGTGCTGGCCGAGCTGTGGCGTACCAAGGGTGAAGGACACCCCACCGGCGCGCCGTACAAGGTGGAAGGGGTGGGGCAGGACTGCGTGCCAGCCACGCTCGACATGAGCGTGATCGACGAGTTCATCTCGGTGAGCGACAAGGACGCCTTCGGCATGGCGCGCCGGCTCACGCGCGAGGAGGGGATCTTCGTGGGCGGCAGTGCCGGCATGATCGCGCACGCCGCGCTCACCGTGGCGCGCCGGCTCGACGACCCGAACGCGCTGGTGGTGACCTTTTTGTGCGACACCGGCGAGCGCTATCTCAGCAAGGTGTTCAACGACGAGTGGATGCGGGAGAACCAGCTGCTGGACTCGCCGCACACGAGCATCGAGTCGGTGATCGGCCACAAGGACGCGAGTGCGCCCACGATCGTGAGCGTGGCGCCCGGCACCACGGTGCGGCAGGCCATCCGGCTGATGGCGCTGCACAACGTGAGTCAGGTGCCGGTGATGGACGGCGCGGTGTGCGTGGGGAGCGTGGCCGAGTCGCAGCTCACGAGCACGTCACTGGCCGACCCGAAGACGCTGGACAGGACGGTGAGCGACGTGATGGACCAGCCGTTCCCGGTGGTGGAGGCCGACGCGCCGGTGGAGAGCGTGGCCAAGCTGCTGTCGAAGAGCAACCGCGCGGTGTTGATGAAGAAGGACGGGCTGGTGCAGGGGATCGTGACCCGATTCGATGTGCTGGAGTATCTGATGCATCGGTAGGGGGGCGCTGCCGGCCGGGCGCGGGTGTCGCATTCGGCGGGTGGGGCGGTGGTGGTGTCCATCGACGGTGTCTTCGCGCGATTACCTGTTATGTCGCATCGGCCACCAACCAAAGCCGATAGATCGGTGCATTCGTCGATGATGTGGTATTGGGGAACGGCGGCAAGGTCGGGCGGGAGCACGGACGGCGCGTGTCCGCTGGTCGCATCCGCCACGGCGTACCGGGGCGAGGTGGGCGCCACTGACCGCGGTGGGACGAAGGGTCGGCGAGCGCCCACTCGCCCGACCTGCGCACATAACACAACGCTGCTGCAGGCAGCGCCGTGTGGAAGGCGCGCTCCGCGCGCAATTTGTTGCAGCGCCCGCAGCAGAAGCCCGCGCTGGGTCTGCAAACACGCG
>JBEILM010000312.1:0-2761 GCA_040379205.1 Gemmatimonas sp. | reverse complement strand
TGCCTCGATCACCAACATCGCAGAACCAGCGGCACGACGGGCCGCCACCACTCTCGACGGAGCGCCTACCGCGCGAGCGGTTTAGTCCACCGCTGCGATGCGGCACTTCTCGAACCGATGTTCAGCTCCGTTGCGCTGGCCCTCGGGTCCTGCAGCAGCAGACTGGAAGCACGATTCGTGATGCTCCTGTTTAGGGTTGTCGGACACCTGCCCGCGCGTGCGGCAATGCATCGATCTGCACCAGCCCAAGGGCAGGTGTCGGACAAGCCTCGAGGGAGGAAACCGCGGCGCACGCCACGGTGGTTGTCGAAGGCCGGGTCGCTATGGCGATTGGCGCTGCGCGGCCGGCCAGATCACGCTCAGCGACCATGTCCGCTGTGCGATGGGAGTCCGGCACAGCGGACGACGAGGCCCGACGCGGCGACAAGTCGGACGCAATTGCTGCCCCTGGTCGTGGCCGCGCGGGTATGGGCACGAGTCTGCCCGCCCGCCATCGGGTGGCGGCTGTCGTCGACTGTGCAGATGGATCATCTTGCGACAACCCCGGGCGGCGCGCGGATGGAAGTCTCGCGCGCAAGCAACTGCACGATGGCCATCGCTCGCCCGCAGTGGCGGCACACGAAGGTGGGCGGCTTCGCATCGGCCTGGTCTGGCGCGGCATCTTCGGCCGCGCTGGCCGCCGCGGCACTGGTTCGCACCCCAAGCAACTGACGCGCTGTGGCCAGGCCGAGCCTGCGCCCGCCGTTGGACAACAGCCCGTAATGGCGGATGCGGTGGAACCCACCGGGCAGCACATGCAGCAGGAAGCGGCGCATGAACTCCTCGGGGCTGAGGGTCATCGCCTTGTGGCGCGTGTTGCCCTTGGCGCGGTAGTCCTTCCAGCGGAACGTCACGCCGCGCTCGTCCAGGGCGAGCAAGCGGCTGTTGGAGATCGCCACGCGGTGCGTGTAGCGCGACAGGTAGGCCAGCACCGCTGAGGGTCCGGCGAAGGGCCGCTTGGCGTAGACCACCCACTCGCACTTGCGCATTGGCGCCAGCCACTGCCTGAACGCCAGAGCATCTGCCAGCGCCGTGTGCTCGCCGAAGAACCGCAGCTTGCCGGCCTGGTGCAACTGCTGCAGTGCTTCGAGGAAGCGCCGCCGGAACAATCTGGACAACACGCGCACGGGCAGGAAGAACCCCGGCCGGCACGCCACCCAGTTCTTGCCATCGGGCGACAGCCCACCACCGGGCACGATGCCGTGCACATGCGGGTGGTGCGTCAGCGCCGAGCCCCAGGTGTGTAGCACCAGCGTCGCACCGATGCGCGCCCCGAGATGCTTGGGATCGGCCGCGATGGTCTGCAGGACCTCGGCGGCCACATCGAACAGCAGCCCATACATCGCGGCCTTGTTCTGGTACGCGAGGTCGGCAATTGGCGCCGGCAGGGTGAAGACCACGTGGAAATACTCGACCGGCAGCAGGTCAGCCTGGCGCGCATCGAGCCAGCGCTGGGCTGCCGTGCTCTGGCACTTCGGGCAATGCCGGTTGCGGCACGAGTTGTAGGAAATCTGATCAGCGCTGCAGCCTTCGCAGCGCAGGACATGGCCACCCAGCGCCGCCGTGCGGCACTGGGTGATGGCCGACATCACCTTGAGTTGGGCCAGGCTCAGATGGCCACGTTGCGCCTCGCGCCAGGCCGGGCCGTGTTCACGGAAGATGTCGGCGACCTCCAGAGCGGGCCGCCCCTTCACTGAGAACCCCCGTTGTCCTCATGACGAGGGCGGCAACTCCTCCAGCGGGCCGATCACCTCGCGCAGCAGGTCGGTGGCCACGTGGGCGTAGATCGATGTCGTCTCCAGCTTCTTGTGGCCCAGCAGCACCTGGATGACGCGGATGTCGACCTTGCGCTCCAGCAGGTGGGTAGCGAACGAGTGGCGCAGCGTGTGGGTGGTCACGCGCTTGGCGATGCCTGCGGCCGAAGCCGCGTCATGCACCGCGCGGTTGAGTTGCCGCGCGCTCAGCGGCTCCATCACATCCATCCCCGGGAAGAGCCAGCCGCCGGGCAGGATCCTGCCCTGGGCATGGCCGATACGCCACCAGGCGCGCAGCCGCTGCAGCACCACGGGGCTGAGCATGGCGTAGCGGTCCTTGGCACCCTTGCCTTGCTCGACACGCAGCGCCATGCGCTGGCTGTCGACGTCACCGACCTTGAGCCGGCAGACTTCGCTGGCGCGCAGACCCGCGCCGTAGGCCACCGACAACGCCGCCTGGTGCTTGATGTTGCGCGCCGCGGCGATCAGCGCGGCGGCTTCCTTCATGCTCAGCACGACGGGCACGGTGCGCGGCAGCTTCACCGGCTGCATCCGGGCCATGAGCTCGCCGCGGCCCAGGGTGATGTCGAAGAAGAACTTCAGCCCCGTCAGCGTGGCGTTGAGCGTGATGGGCGAGGTGCCGGTGTCGACCAGGTGCAATTGGAAGTTGCGCAGGTCCTCGACCGTGGCGGTGTCTGGCGAGCGCTTGAGATAGGCGGTCAACTTGCGAACAGCGCGGATGTAGCCCTCCTGGGTCCTGGGCTCCAGCTTGCGCATGCGCATGTCTTCGAGCATGCGTTGACGCAGCGGCGAGGCCGCGCGGGTGGTCGTGTCCATGGTTGCAGCTCCGTTGATGAACGAGGCGGATTGCCTCGCTCGTCAACTTCGCAGAACCGCGACTGCACCGCACCACCGCGACGCGGCCGGAGCGCCTACCGCGCGAGCGGTTTAGTCCGCCGGCCAGGAGC
>JBEILM010000311.1:0-2762 GCA_040379205.1 Gemmatimonas sp. | reverse complement strand
TACGCCGGGGAAGGGAAGGCCCCGATCCTCAACAAGGAACCGCTTGTGTACGAGAACGTGCACCTCTCCACGCGGAGCTACAAGTAATGAAGCTCACACTCAACGTCTGGCGGCAGCCGGCGGCGCAGGCGCCGGGCAAGCTGGAGACGTACACGCTCGATGGCGTGAGCGCCGACATGTCGTTCCTCGAGATGTTCGACATGCTCAACGATCAGCTCACCCTCGAGGGCAAGGAGCCGGTGGCCTTCGCGCATGACTGCCGTGAGGGTATCTGCGGCTCGTGTTCGATGATGATCAACGGGCAGGCGCACGGCCCCTGGAAGGGGGCGGCCACCTGCCAGCTGCACATGCGAGCGTTCAAGGACGGTGACATCATCACCGTCGAGCCATGGCGGGCGACCCCCTTCTCGATCGTGAAGGATCTCGTCGTCAATCGTGGCGCGTTCGATCGCATCATCCAGGCCGGTGGCTACATCTCGGTGAACACTGGCGGCGCGCGCGATGCCAACGAGATCCTGATCGGCAAGGACACCGTCGAGGAGGCCATGGACGCGGCCGCCTGCATCGGGTGCGGGGCGTGCGTGGCGGCCTGTCCGAACGCGTCGGCGGCGCTGTTCACCGGCGCCAAGATCTCGCACCTCGGCCTGTTGCCGCAGGGCCAGCCGGAACGCGAGAAGCGGGTGCTGGGTATGGTCGAGCAGATGGACCTCGAGGGTTTCGGGCATTGCACACTCACGGGTGAGTGTCAGGAGGCGTGCCCGAAGGAGATCAACATCGACGTGATCAAGCGCATGAACCGCGACTACCTCAAGGCGAGCGCCCTGCGCCAGGAGCCGCGGGCGATGGTCGGCTCGGGCTGAGCCGCCGTACCTTCCGACCGTGAACGGCGTCGGCGCTTCGCGCTGGCGCCGTTCATGTTGCCAGGCATATTGGAGTGTATGCCCGCTCGATTCCACCGCCTCCTGCCACTGCTCCTGTCGTTCGTTGCGGCCACCGCGTGTGCGCCGGCTGCCGAGCGGCCGCGATCGGACACCACTGCGGTGACGGTCCCGTCGGTGGCTGCGGTATCCATCGCCGATTCCGGGGCGGGGAGCGCCGTGCGGGGCCTGGCACTGCTCACCGCCTTTCGCGATTCGTTGCCCGAGCACAGCGGCAATGCCCTGCGCTGCACCAGTTGCCACCTGGACAACGGTACCCGACCCTCGGCGATTCCGTGGCTGGGCAGCGCCGCCCGATACCCGCGCTACCGCAGCCGACCAGGCTACGAAGAGACGATGGCGCGGCGCATCAACGAGTGCATCGCGCGCAGTCTCGCCGGCCGCATGCTTCCCGAGGCCGGCCGCGACATGCGTGACATGATCGCCTATATCGAATCGCTGCGTGACCGGCTGCGGCCATCACCGGCGGATTCCGTCGTGCTGGCCGGCAATGTGGCTCGGGGCGAAATGGGCTACGCCCAGCAGTGTGCCCGCTGCCACGGGGCGAACGGCGAAGGGAACCCCGCGGTCTCCGCGCCCGCCGTCTGGGGCCCCGACAGCTATTCCGTTGGCGCCGGCATGGCGCGCCAGTACATGCTCGCCACGTTTCTGCGCCACAACATGCCGTACGACCACGCCGACACGCTCTCCGGGCGCGAAGCGGCGGACATCGCGGCGTTTGTCCTGTCCCAACCGCGGCAGGACCATCCGGGCAAGGAACGCGACTGGCCGAAGGGCGACCCGCCTCCCGACGTGGCGTACGCCACCGACGCGGCTCGGGCCGCCGGGCGGCCATTGCCTCCGGCCCGCACGCTGCTGCCCCGCCGTGTCTCCCCCGACTCGATCCGCTGATGCCGATGAACGAACGTCGCCGTTTCCTGTCCCGTCTTGCTGCATGGGGCGCCACCATGGGGCTCGTCTCGCCGCGCCAGGCGAGCGCCGCGACGGCACCGGGGGCCTCGTCGACCGATGACCCATGGATCAGCCGGCTCCAGGGTCCGCACCGCGTCGTGTTTCATTCGCACATGCCGACGGACGGTCTGGCCGTCCGGTGGGCGCAGACGTACCTCGACACGCAGCAAGCGAACTACGGGCTGCGCGACACCGACTCGAGCGTCGTGGTCGGCCTCAACGGCCGATCGATCGGCTGGTTCTTCGGGGACGCCCTGTGGGCGAGGTATGCGACGATCGGCGAGATCATGGGGGCACCCGGTGCCCGCAATCCGCAGACGGCGCTGCTCGCGGGCCTCAGGGCGCGGGGCGTCATTCTGCTGGCGTGCGGCAACTCCATTCGGGCCTCGGGGCAGCGATTCCTGCCCCCCGCGCAGCAGGCCGACCCGGCGGCGCGCACTGCCTTCGCCGATGCGGTGCGCGCGTCACTGCTTCCCGGGGTCGAGGTCGTGCCATCGATGGTGGTGACGCTGCAACAGGCGCAGGACCGCGGCTGCCGGTACGTCTATGCGGGCGGGTGACCGCGCCGCACGCGATGGCGCGGCGCTCAGTTCGGTTTTGGGTTAATCAGATCGAGCCGTGATCCGGGAAAGCGCGTGGCCAGGCGGGCCTGCAGCCGCTGCCGCTCGGCGGCCGAGAGGGGTTCGGCCGTGACGAGATGCGCCACGAAGACGTCGGCAGCGGCCGTGTCGGTCGGTACTGCCTGCTCGCCCTGCGCGATGGTCACCAACACGGCGCCCGGGAATTCCGCGCGGAGTTCGCGCAGCAGGCCGGCGCGCGCCTCCCGGCGTGCCCGCACCGACGACGCCTCGAGTTGCAGCTGCCGAATTACCG
>JBEILM010000310.1:0-2764 GCA_040379205.1 Gemmatimonas sp. | reverse complement strand
GTCTCTTGCAGCTCGCGCGCGCGCTCTTGGATCAACATGTTGTTGAGCTGTTGCTGCTGCAGCATAGGCAGCATCTGCAGAGGATTTATCTGCGACGATTGCGCCGGGGCGATACCGGGAACCTGAAGATTGTAATCGACCATCAGTCAAGCCTTACTAAATGAAGGGTCCCATGCCGGTGTAGCCGCCCGCGCCATACGCGAAGGGAGAGCCAGAAGCCCCGCCCGCCGCTGCCGGCGCGAAACGGTTCATCATGTTGTACATCATGAATTGGTTGCCGGCGCCGCCCAACGCGTTCGTCAGCGCGTTGGCCTGATTCATGTACCCCGACGCGCGCGCCGCGCCCTGCGCCACGGCCGACTGGGCGAGGCCCTGCCCGAGCTGCCCGGCGGCGCTGGTCAGCGTGTTAGCGCTTGTCTGGCCGGAGCCCATCATGCTTTGCAACGGGTTCAGCTGATTGGAGCGGTTGACCTGATAGCGGTTAAAAGCGTTCTGGTATTCTTGGCTGGCTTGATCTTGCCCAAACCGCGTGATGCCCTTCATTGTCGCGCCGGACATCAGCCCGCCGCGCGCGGCCGCCGATCGCTCAAGGGCCTTCATGCCCTCAGACATGCGGAACTCATAGCCGGGGTCGGCCTGATAATCGGCCATCGAGAAATCGCGGGCGTATTTGCCGAACTCGGGGCCGGTCTGGTCCACGGTCAACCCGCTGCCAGCGGCCGGGGCGAGCCCCAGCAAGGTCATCAGCCGATTCTGCGATGTCAGACCGCCCTGCCGGAACGGCTCCTGCAGTTCGACCTGCTTGTCGAACATCTTCTGCTGCTGCTGCGCCGCGATCTGGGCCGCAACGATCTGCGCCTTGGCGGCCTTTTCCGAGCTGCTGGCCCCCATAAGGCCGCCCAAAATGGACCCGCCGGCGCTGACTGCAAGTGCTGTTTCAATACCCATCAGTGTATCCTCGCCACTGTGCCGTCATCGCGCTGGGCAAAGCCTAGCCGCGCCAGTATAGCATACATGTGCTCGTGCCCCGCCGTAACCCGCGTGAAAGCATTATCCGCCGCAAACAGCTGCGCCAGTATCCCCCGCGTCGCCCAGCGCCGCCGCCAAGCGGGCAGGATTGACGCATGCACCTCGCCATTGCGGAAATACGCCGCGCCAATAGGCTCGCCGTCGCGCACGACGAGTTTGACATCCCACTCGTGCATAGCCGCCGCGTAGACGTCGTAGTCAATCGGCTGCGTCCAGTCAGTCGCGGCGTACCCGATTTTAAGGGCGGTCTCGCGGTCGTCGGTGAGGTGTGTCGCCACGCCCGTCACTCCTAGAAGCCGCCGTAAACGACAATATCAAGTTTACCCGGCTCTTGCGCTGCCCCCGTCGCCGTATTGAACGTAGTTAGTGTAAAGCCGCTCGTAGTCTTGCTTGTCACGTAGCCGCCAATACCTATTGTGTCGCCAGAATAGAACACCTGATAATTCGCGCTTGCCAGAGCCGAACTGAATGAAAATACGAAAGTGCCCGTTGTGGAGTTCGTGACGGATGCGCTCATATTGACCGATCCGGTTTCCCATGTGTTGCCGGTCGTGTTGAGCGTGCCACGGGCGCGCACCGTACTGTCCGAGGACCACGACGGCGTAGATCCGTCAGTATACAGCAGCCGCCCGGCGTTGCCCGTTACCGAGGGGACGGCCCGGTTGGCGGTAGACACCCAATCCGTACCGTTAGACAGCAGCACGTTGCCGCTTGTGCCGGGGGCGACGCCGGTGACGGCGCTGGTGCCGTTACCGACCAGAACGCTCTTGGACGTCAGCGATGCCGCGCCGGTGCCGCCCGCCGCGACGGGAACCGGCGAAGCCATGCTGGTGACAGTGCCGTTGACAATGGTCACGTCGGTCATGGTCGAGCCAAAGACCGATCCATTGTAGACAATGTTATTGATAAGCTGGAACGTCGTGCCGTCGTACTCGACCCAGGTCAGCTTCCCGGCCTGGATGTCGCCGGCGCTTAGCGTTGCCGAGCCATTCTTCGTGATGCTCTTGGCGGTCAATCCGTCGATGGACAGCGTGGCGGCCGCCGTGTTGCTGTTGGCGGCCACGAAGCTGTACGTCTGCCCGGCGGCGTAGGCTGTCAGCGTCGGCGTGGCGGTGGCGGCGATCGTGTTAGTGCCCGTCACGTTCGACAGCAGGCTGTTGATGCTGTACGGGTCGTTGATGGGCGGCAGGTTATCGTAAGTGCCGATCGTGACGTCGGCCGACGTCTTCAAAATGAATTTGTACTGGACGCCGACCTCCAGCCAGATTTCATCCGGCGTGCGCCCGGCAGCGTCCAAAATGATCGGGTTGGGGTTGGCGACCGCGCCGGTGCTGGTGGTGTACGTCGCCTTGGGCGTTGTCGTGCCCGCCGTGTAGGAGTATAGCTTGCCGCCGGTCAGGGGGTCGCCGTTATTGTCGAAAAACTGCGCCCCGGCGCCTGCGAAGGAAGATAGGTTATAGGCGACCATTGGCTACACCACCTGTGCCACTGTGAGGATTACGCTGGGCGAACGCGGGTACGCCGGCGAAGAGCTTGCTGCATAAGTGTTCACCTGAGCATACCCCAGCTTGGATAGCCCGTACAGTTCGAAATACTGGCCTGCGGTGAACTGGTAGAACAGGTTGACAGTCACAAGCGCCGATCCGTTGTCAGACCCGTGCTTTTTCAAAACCGACACATAGCTGGCCGAGTCGGCCACGTCGGCGCCGTTGACGCGCAGCCACGCAGTAAACCG
>JBEILM010000309.1:0-2778 GCA_040379205.1 Gemmatimonas sp. | reverse complement strand
TCCGGGACCGGGGAGCGCCGAGCATACAGTCGACTCGGGCGCCGTTCGTCACCGTGTCGTTGCGCGAGGGGCCATGCCGACGTACTGTCCGGTCGTCCGGGCCTAACGAAGCTTGCTGTTGCCGAGCGGACCAACCATCCGCGCAGCGTGAAGCCTCGTGCGGTCCGCTCGCAACAGAAGCCAGCGTTGAGGCTGCAGGATAAGCCTCATCCGGGCCTGTTCCGATGCGCGCGTCGTGATCGATCGTGATGTCGTGCGCGATGATGGTTGATTCGTCGTGCCGCTCCGATTCACGCGTCATCATTCGCATCGATGACGTCATGCGCACGGCCTTTCCGCCTACGCCGCGTACCCGGCGTGGGCCAGCATCTCGATGTTGTGCACCAGGCAGTAGAGCTTCCATGGCGTATCGACCCTGCCCCGCCCGCGCAGTGTGAAGCGATCAAGCCGCATATTGACGCGGAGGTTGCCGAAGACAGCCTCGACGGCCGCGAAGCGCTGCGCGTACTGCGCACGACCATCGGGCGCATCGATGCGCTCGCGCATTCGTGCGCTGTAGTTCACGTCGGAGGCAGTCACGCGTCCGTGAAAGAACGCGACATTGCGTACGGGCGTCGTGTTGGGCGTGCGTAGGCATTGGGGGCGCAGGGCACACGGGCCGCAGTCGCGCTTCGCTCTGCGGAAGTGCTCACCGACGTGATCGCCGGTCACGTTGCGCGCGCCCTTTCGGTAGAGCGACTTCCCGGCAGGACAGACGCAGGTGCGCACGACCGGATCGTAGGTGAAGTCCTCCGGCGCGAACACCGTGCGCGGCGTGCGCGCCGGCTTCGACTTATCGTGCAGCGGATCGGGCAGCGTCCTGTAGCGCTCCTGCGTCGCGAAGCGTTCATCGCGCCGGCGCATGTCACCGTCGGCAATGAGCGCGGGGACGCACGCCTCCGCCAGCGCCTTGAGATTAGCTTCGCTGTGGTAGCCGGCGTCGGCGGTGATGACCGTGTCCGGGGTGGGCAGGGCCGCCGTCGCGGCGACCACCGGCAGGAGCAGCTCCTGCTCTGCCCCCACGCCGTGCGCCTGCGCGTCGACGATGATCCGATGCGCCGCGTCGACGCTGGCGTCGCCCGTGTAGCCCTGGATGACGCCCTTGCTGGTCGCCATCTTCGCGCTCGCATTGTCGGTGCGATTGCTTTTCCGAATCGCGTCCTTGGTCCTGCGGCGGTCGTCGGAATGCCGGTCTAGCCACGTCCGGAGCTCGGCCGCATCGCGCACCAGGCGTTCGCGCTGTGCCGTGTCCTTCGCGCTGAGGGTCGGCTCCACGTCCCGCCCATCCTCCGCGCGGTGCCGCGCCACCATCTGTTCGCCCGCGCGCTCCATCTTGGTGGCCTGGCGCTCGAAGTCGGCCCGCGTCCCACTCCGGTGCCTGGACGCGTTGCTGGGGAGCTTCGCCCCATCGATCGCGAACGTCTCACGCCCGATGAGCCCCTGCCGGTCGCACACCGCCAGAACGGCGGCAGAGATCGGGGGGATCTGGTCGCCCAGGGTGCTGACGCAGTGCGCGATGGTGGTGAAATGGGGTCGGGAGTCCCCGCTCAAGGCGATGAACGTCACGTGCTCCTCGCAGGCCCGGGCGATGGCTCGACTGCTCACGATGCCGCGCGAGTACGCGAAGAGGACCACGCACAGCAGCATGCCCGGCGGATAGGCGGGCGCACCCTTGGCATCGCTCCGGTAGGGCGCAGCAAAGGGCGTCAGGTCGAGCGCGTGCTCCAGCAGGTGGTGCAGCGCGTGCTCGAAGGTGCCGGGGAGCAGCTGCGCGGCGAGGTCGACCGGCAGGAACGTGGGCTGCGTGTCCACGTGCTTGTATCGGGCCATGGCGGGTCTCGACGAGGCGTGAACCGAACCGCAGATTCTCTCCGATGCCAACACGGGCCGGCGTGATCGGTTCCGTTTCCACATCGCCGTCTCCGCCGGCTTCTCCTACAGCCTCGATAGATGGCATCCTGCAGACTGTGAGGTGAGATGTACGTTTCTTCTGAATCGCATGAGCAGATGGATCGCCGACTTCGCCGCGTTCTCAGGCGCGCGGAATGGCACATGCTTCCTGGCGCGTTTGCGTTCGTCGAATGCCCGCGGCGCGAATTCCCCATGCACCTGATCGATGACGCGCTCGCCCTCGTGCGTGACAATGAGGTGTGGAGCGCGCTGGTGCCTTCGGAGGATCCAACAGCCGAAGCATTTGTAGTCTTCCGCTTTCACTTTGCGCCAAACGAGGATAACTCCGGCTTTGTGGGATGGCTGGCCTCGCACTTGAAGCGAGCACTCGGGACCGGCGTTTTTGTGGTGTGCGGTCAGAACTCCGAGCGCGGGGGGATCTTCGACTATTGGGGAGCACCAGTCGCGCTGGGCCACCAGGTCCTTGCCGCCGTTGCCGATCTGCGTGAATGCGAGTCGCCACGAGCTCAATCCGGGGAAGCAGAGACACAGCCATCGGTCTCGGCTCAGGATCCTGCGGGCCCTCCGATGAACCTGGATGCCGTGGTGATGCGAGTGACCGAAACGTCGGAGCTTGGTGTCGTCGACTCGAGTACGCGCCTTCGCTTTTGGCAGCGAGGCCGCCGTGTAATGGCACGATACTCGGGTGGCAGCGTTGTGCGCGGGTGCTTGGCCGGCACGCTCGTTGGCGCGAACGTGCAGTTCAGATTTGTGCAGCGGGAAGCTTCAGGAGAGTTACACGCGGGAACCTCGCGATGTGAACTGACGCGCCTGACCGACGGGCGCTTA
>JBEILM010000308.1:0-2792 GCA_040379205.1 Gemmatimonas sp. | reverse complement strand
GGTGGGCGGGACGTTGCGCGCAAGGGTTCGCCGGTGTCGATGGAGGATGCGTAGACCTGCCGGCATGCACCGATTCCCCCTGCTGCTGTTCCTGCTCTGCTGCCTGCTGCCCGCGCAGGTCGTGCGCGTGGCCAACATCGCGCCTGTGCCGTTCAGCGGCTGGGTGCGCACGACGGTCGATGTGGCGCCGCCGCACCAGGCCGGCGTCGTCGGCGACACGACCTACGTCGTCGGGCGCGCCGTCGGACTCGAGACCCGCGTGGTGGACCTGCGCGTGACCCTCGCCGCCGGCGAGGAGCGCAGCATCGACCTCGCGTCGTCGTCGCCGATCGAGTGGACGCTGGCGCCGCTGCCGGCAGACCTGATCGCCCACTTCGGCGGCCCGATCACCGTCGGCGGCGCCCCGCTGGCGCCGGCTCGGCTGGAAGCCGACGGGGCGAGCTACCTGCTGCACGCGCGCGCACGCACGGGTCGGATGCTGCACACCGACGTGTGGCTGCGCTGGTATCCCGACCAGCCGGCGTTCTGCACCGGCGAGGCGATGGTCACGGCGTCTGACCAGACCATCCCGGACCTCACCGCGACGGCCGGCGACCTGACGCTGAGGTTCGGCGACGCGCTGGTGGTCGTGCCTGGCGCCGGCCTCGGCCGTCCACTGGTCGCCGCCGGCACGCGCTTCGGAGACGGGCAGGCGCGGGCCATGCCGCTGTGCCTGATCTGGCTGCGCCACCTGACGCGCGCCAGCGACTGGGCGTCGGTCGGCGCGGCGGCTGACCTCGCCGTCTCGGCGTCGGGCCTGTCGCGCCTCTACCCCGAGGGCACGCCGTCGCTGCCGAAGGGCTTCGACGTGCGCGGGTGGGTGCGGCAGCACTGGGTGCGCGCGCTGTCCGGCCTGCACACCTGGGATGCGCCGGTGCTCGGCCCCGCCGCCGACACGGGGCAGACGGGCGCGGTCGAGGACCAGACGTTCGTCGGTGCCGAGGGCATCAAGCTCGCCGCCGCGGTGCGCGTGCGCTACTTCGCCGCGCTGCGCACCGCCGGCCACCCGATGCACCACCTGGAGCCGTGGGGCGACGTGGTCGACCGCGACCGGCACCCGGCGCTGCGGATGTTCTACTCGCGCCCGCACAGCAGCGGCCACGACCGGCTCGGCAAGCCGCGCGACCTGCAGATCGCCGAGTCGTTCGGCTGGAACGGCCCCGACGCGCAGCACTGGACGATCAACACGCTGTCGACCGCGGCGCGCACGACCGGCGAGCCGTTGCCGCAGCGACTGCTCGAGCACCACGCGCGCAACTACCTCGTGCAGCTGACCACCACGCCGGGCTGGTCGACGTCGGCGATCTGGTCGAGCCGCGAGCTGGGGTGGGAGGGCATCGCAGCGACGCGGCTGTGGCAGTGCCTGGAGGACCGGGCGTTGGCCGAACGGGTGCGTGCACACTGGCGCGAGCGAGTCGAGAAGATCCTGCGGCCGCAGCTCGCGGGCAAGGAAGTCTGGGACGTGCGGGCTGACGATGCGCGCCTCGGCTCCGGTCAGTGGTGGATGCCCTGGCAGCAAGCGCTGGGCGTCTACGGCATCGACCTCGCGTGCGAGGTGCTCGGCCCGGCGTCGGGTCGCGCGATCGCGCTGGCAGGCGCCCAACGCATCCTGGCGAGCGCATGGACGCAGGACGGCGCGCGCTGGGTCGAGTGGGAGCTGCTGGCCGTCGATGGGCGGCGAAGCCGGTCGGGCATGTTCTCGACGTCGTGGATGCCGCTCGCGGTGGCGACGGTGCTGCGGCACGAGCCGGGCAACGCGCGGGCGCTGGCGATCTGGGCGCAGATGGTCGCGGACGCGCAGGGCAACGGGCGGTGGCTGCCGCCCGAGGGCGCAGACTGGCTGCAGGCCGGGGGAGGGCGCTGATGGCCGTCTCGCGCATCCCCGGCTTCGACTTCTTCCCCGCGATCCCGAACCCATTTCCATCGCCCCCGATGGAGCCCAGCGCATTCCGCTGCGACGGCTGCGGCCGCGGCACCGTCTCGCTGCGAGTGCACCAGCGCCCCAACGGCGACGAGCACTGGCTGTGCATCGGCTGCAGCACGCGGGCATACGGCGCCGTCGACGTCGCTGCCGAAGTCGCCCGCGATCGCGCGGCCTACGCGTGCAGGCAGAGGGTGCTGAGCGAACCCAACGCCGTCGCGCCTCGGCAGCCGGCAGGCTCGCGCCCATGATCGCCGAGCAGCTGCGCACCCTCGCCGTCCCGCTGGCCTCCCTGAACCTAGACCCGTCGAACGCGCGGGTGCACGGCGACAAGAACCTCGCCGCCATCCGTTCGAGCCTGGCGCAGTTCGGCCAGCGGAAGCCGGTCGTGGTGCAACGCGCCGGCATGATCGTGCGCGCGGGCAACGGCACGGTGCAGGCCGCGAAGGCACTCGGCTGGACCGAGGTCGCGGCCCTGGTCGTCGACGACGACAACGCGACCGCGGTGCAGTTCGCGATCGCGGACAACCGCACGGCCGAGCTCGCCGAGTGGGACCCCGACACGCTAGCGTTGCTGCTCCAGGGCATGGACGCCGCGGCGCAGTCGGCGGTGGGGTTCGAGCCGGCGGACGTCGACAGGCTGCTGCGCGAGCTGCAGCCCGAGCTGCAGGACGACGAGGTGCCCGAGCTGCCCGAGGTCGCGACGACGAAGCCCGGCGACCTGTGGGTGCTCGGCGAGCACCGTCTGCTGTGCGGCGACTCGACCGACCCGGCGAACGTGGCGCGCCTGCTCGGCGACGCGAAGCCGTTCCTGATGGTGACCGACCCGCCG
>JBEILM010000307.1:0-2859 GCA_040379205.1 Gemmatimonas sp. | reverse complement strand
CGCAATCCGTTGAGCACGTCTTCGTCGCTCACCGTGTGGAAGCCGGCGCTGCTGCTGATCGCCTTCCGCTTCAGGTCGGCGAACCACGGCAGGTCGTTGAGCAGCACCGGAGCCTTGAACCAGTAGCCGTTCGTGCCGCTGACGTGAAACGCCGTGGCGTTTGCCGGATCCTGGCGCTGCGCATCGACACGGAAGCGGGCGTACAGATAGAAGTCGCTCGTGTCGCGCTTGCGGCCGATCATCCAGGCGATGTCGCCTTCGATGTCGCGCACACGCTTGTTGGACGAGGCGCCGAAGGTCTTCACCGTGGTGAAGTCGCTCCCCGTCGGCTCGGGGTTGTGGTAGTTCACGAAGTGACGAAGGCGGACAGCGGCCATATCGAGGGGGAGCGTAAGGTGAGCAGTATTTTCTCTTTCGCAAGGTACCCCGTTTCACTGGCAGAATGTGAAGATTGGCGAGATTCCCCGGAAATGCCCCCGATTTGTTCGCCGCACGTGACCAACGCACACGGACTGTCCGAAACACCCAAGGCGCAAGGGCCAGTATGTCCGCATGCCTGACCGCATCACGGACATGATGTACAGCCAGCGTGACTTTCTCACGCGAGCCGCACTGGCGTCGCCGCTGCTGCTCGCGGCCTCGGCGTGTGTTGAGGCGCGACGCCTCAGCCGATCCAGCGATGCGGAGCTCAGCGCCGACCTGGTGATCATCGGCGGCGGGCTCGGTGGCTGCGCGGCTCAACCCCGGCAACGGCTGGGTTTCGCGCCTGTGCGCCGAGCCGCGCGTATGGCTCACCGTACTGGAAGCGCAGCTCGCTCCGTTCGTGGCCACCGGACAGCTGCGCATCGTGCGCCAGCATCGTGCCGTCGCCGCCGACGTCGATGGGGATACGGTGCGCGCGGTACAGGTGCAGCACACGTCATCGGACGACCGGATCGTGCTGCGCGCGCCGTTCTTCGCCGACGCCACCGAACTCGGTGAACTGCTGCCGCTCACGGTACCGAATACATGACGGGCGCCGAGTCGCAGGCGCAGACAGCGGAGCCGCATGCCAAGGCCTCACCAAAGCCGGACAACGTGCAGGGCTTCACCATGTGCTTCGCCATGGATCACGATCCGGGCGCGTCGCACGTCATCGACCGCCCCGCCGACTACGCACACTGGCGTGACCTCACACTCGACCCGCCCTCGGGGGAACCGCGCACGCGCCTGCTGAGCTTCGACGACGCGGGCTCGAGGCGCATCGGATTCGATCCCGTGAAGCGCACCGGCTTCTGGTCGTACCGCCGCGTCATCGACCGTACGCACTTCGTTCCGGGCACGCACGCCAGCGACGTCACCATCGTGAACTGGGGACAGAACGACTATTCGTTCGGCGCACTCATCGACGTGCCCGCCGCCCAGGCCGCGGTGCACGTGGCACGCGCCAGGCAGCAGGGGCTGTCGCTGCTGTACTGGCTGCAGACCGAGGCTCCGCGCCCCGACGGCGGGGCCGGATGGCCCGGACTGCGCCTGCGCCCACGCCGGGATATCATGGGCACCGACGATGGTTTCGCGAAGTACCCCTACATCCGCGAGAGCCGTCGCGTCGCTGCCGAGTTCACGGTGTGCGAACAGCTTGTCACGGTGGAGGCACGCCAGCGCGACACAGGACGCCCGCGCGCCGAGCTCACGGCGACCCCCTTCGCCGACAGCGTGGGCATCGGTCATTACAGCATGGACCTGCACATCACCACGCGTGGCGACCGTGGCCAGTACGGGGACACGCTGCCGTTTCAGATCCCGCTGGGCGCGCTGATCCCGCGCCGCATGGAGAACCTGCTGCCCGCATGCAAGAACCTCGGTGTCACGCACCTCACCAACGGCTGCTACCGCCTGCACCCCGTCGAATGGAACATCGGCGAGAGCGCGGGGGCACTGGTGTCGTACTGCATGGCAACACGCACCACACCGCGAGCGGTGCGGCATTCGCCCATGCGGCTCGCGGAGTTTCAGGCGCGGCTGACGCGCGAAGGTGTACCGTTGACGTGGCCCTCGCCGCTACCGCGCTGACCGCGACTCACCTCGGCGACTCGGGGGACGGTGACGCGGCTGGCGGCGCCTCGAGCGGCTGCGCCTCGGCAGGTGGCACCGTCGCCGCGCGCTTCCGCGGGTGCGCCACCGAATGGAGGTAGAGTGATTCCACCTTGGCCCGCGCCCAGGGCGTCTTGCGCAGGAACTTGAGCGAGGAGTTCACGCTCGGATCATGCGTGAAGCAGCGGATCTCGATGCGGCTGCCAAGTCCGTCCCAGCCGTAGCGTTCCACGAGATGTTCGATCATGGCCTTGAGGGTGACGCCGTGCAACGGATTCGCGGAGCGTGCCTCGCTCATCGGGCGCCCTCAACCATGCTCCCGCGCGTCTGCCAGCCGGCCAACTGCCGCCCCACGGGCAGTGTTCGTACGCGCACACCCGTGGCCGCAAAGATGGCATTCGCGATGGCGCCACACGCCGGCGGCACCCCCGGCTCACCGATGCCGCCAGGCAACCCCTCGCTCGGCACCAGATGCACATCCACCACGCGCGGCGCCGCCCGCATGCGCATGACGGCATAGTCGCGGTAGTTGGCCTGCACCACACGTCCGTTGGCGAAGGTCACCTCGCTGGCCAGCACGTTGCTCATGGCCATGATCAGCGCGCCTTCCATCTGCGCCTTGGCTCGATCCGGATTGGCGATGAAGCCCGCATCGACCGCCACCGTGGCCTTGGGCACCAGCACGGTGCCGTCGGGCAATACCTCGACCTCCACGACCATCGCGACGTACGACAAGAAGCTGCGATGGATGGCGATGCCGCGACCACGACCACGTGGCAACGCTGG
>JBEILM010000306.1:0-2885 GCA_040379205.1 Gemmatimonas sp. | reverse complement strand
CGGTGACGCCACGGATACACCGCCCGTGGTTGCGTCGGGACGGAGATAGCCCCCGCACCCCGTGGCCACCGCTGCGCCGGCAGGTGAAGGCGCGCGCGACCGGCGCTTCACCATGATGCCGCGCGACGGCGCCCTTAACGTACGCCCCGGTCGGTCGTCCAACCGAGTGACGCCATTTGGCCGCGAACCCCCTCATCTCTCTCCGCCCATGCGACCAGCGCTTCCTGCCATCATCGTCGGTGCCCTCCTGTCCGCGTGCACCAGTGCGGCCACGCAGCCGGACGCGTCCGGCCCCACGCCGTCGACGCCGCCATACCCCGTCGGGCAGATGACCGACCAGACCCTCGTCGTGGGTGGGGTCTCGCGACAGTATCGCGTGCATGTGCCGCCGGGACTCACGACCCCGAAGGCGGTCGTGTTCGTCCTGCATGGCGGGGGGGGCGAGGGACTCGATGTGGCGATCCTCGGGCAGCACACGCTCTCGGTCTTTCGCACCGTGGCGGACCGTGAAGGCTTCGTGGTGGTGTACCCCGGGGGCTTACCCGCGAACGATGCCCAGCGCCTGCCGGGGTGGGTCGACTGCCGGGCCGACAACACGGTCGAAAGCAACGCCGACGACATTGGCTTTCTTTCGGCGCTCGTGGAGCGTGTGCGCGGCGAGTACGGGCTGACTACTGCACGCATGTTCATGACCGGCGGATCGAACGGTGCACAGATGACCCACGCGTTCGCGTTCCAGCGTGCCGATCTCGTGAGTGCCGTCGCCACCGGCTCCGGCAGTCTGCCCGTGACCCCGAAGCCGGGCCGCTGCACCACCGGCCCCACGCGCCCCCTCCCCATCCTGCTGCTGCACGGGAGCGGTGACCCGCAGATGCCGTGGAACGGCGGCTGCGTGGCCGACATCGGCGGCGCCTGCAATCGGGGACGCGTCATCTCCGCGCTCGCCACGCGCGACCGCTGGCTCGCCATCAACGGGCTCGCCGGCGCCACGCCCACGACCGCCGTGATCGATTCAAGCACCGCCGACACCGGCCCCGCCAATCGGTTCGATTACGCCGGCGCGACCCCCGTGCAGTGGTGGCGCCTCGATGGGGCCGGGCACGCGGTACCCAGTCGTACCGTGTTCTCGGCCAGCAACCCGGTTACCGGCACGCAGAATCGGGATGTGGAGTTCGCCGAGGTCGTGTGGGCGTTCTTCAAGGCGCGGCTGCCGTAGGTCGGGGTGCGCTTCGCGTCGCAGAAGGTAAGTGTGCGCCCGGACCCGAAGCTCCCGAGGTAGCCCGCACCGTTTCGACATATACTTCCCAAGAGGTGAGCGGTGTGTCGGAGGGCCAGCGCCTGCGTTCACGCGTGACCGCTTCCCCCTCCTGAGATCCTTCAGGGAGGTACGCATGCCGGAGTTCCTCTTTGCCGGAGAGCGGTACCAGAGTCCCGTCGAGCTCGCGCTCGAGGTCATCGGAGGCAAGTGGAAAATGCCCATCCTCTGGCGCCTCAATCAGCGACCGTGGCGCTACGGCGAACTGCAGCGGGATCTGCATCGCGTGACGCACAAGATGCTCTCCCAGCAGCTGCGCGAACTCGAAGAGGCGGGGCTCATCACGCGCACCGTGCACGCGGTCGTGCCGCCGCGCGTGGACTATGCCATCACCATGCTGGGCCAGTCGGCACTTCCGGCCATCGACGCGCTCCGGAGCTGGGGCGCCGCGTATCGCACGGCACGCGATCCCGGCTGGCAGCCCACGCTCGATGGGCCCACGCTGCACGTGCGCCCACTCGCGGCGTCCGATTTCGAGGCGTGTGGCAGCGCGACCCATGGGGAACTCAAGGCGCTGATGCTGGCGTGCGCCTTCACGCAGGTGGATGTGGTGTGGTTCCACATCGGGCGTGACAATCACCGGTCACGCAAGGCGGCCGAGAAGATCGGCGCGGTGCTCGACCACGAGGGGCTGCGGGACCAACAGCCGTACTGCTGGTACCGCATCGACCGGCCACCGGCCTGACGCGGGCGCGCCGGTCACCTGGTTTTATGAACGTGTGGCTGCCGACGTCGCGTCCGTGTCGAGGCCGCGCAGCCACGCCAGCGTGTCCTCCCACAGTGCCGAGGCTTGTGGACGGAAGTAGCCCATGTGGCCGATGTGGCGGAGGCCGACTTTGCGTGGATCGAGCGTGACCGCGTCGACCGGAGCATTCCGGTACTGGGCCATGAAGGCATCCCGTGAGGCGGGGGGTGCCCAGTGGTCGTCGAGGGCGTTCACCGCGCGAATGGGCATGCGGACCTCCGCGAACTGCTCGGCCAGTCCGGGGAGCTCCGGGTCCTCGAAGAAGTAGCGCGGCCACCGGCACCATCGGCGCCACTGGTAGAAGAGATCGCGTGGCAGATCCTCGCCGAGCCCCAGCCGACTCCACGCCAGATACCCGGTGGCGCTCACTAGCAATGGTCCCATCACGCGCCACAGGAACTGCACGCGCAGTCGCTCCAGTGGCGGCATCCAGCCGTGCCACCCGGCGCCGGTGGCGAGCGTGACCACCCGTTGGATCCGCTCGTGCCCGGGCAGCAGCCCGATCGCGTGGCCGCCGAAGGAATGCCCCACCATCCAGAGTGGACCATCACCGCGCCCGGCGACGTGGTCCAGCAGGGCCGCCAGATCAAGGCGGGCCCAGTCGAGGTAGTCCATGCGGAAGCCGCGCAGCGACACGGGGCGCGAGGCGCCGACGCCACGATAGTCCAGCGTCCACACCGCGATCCCCTGCGCGGCGGCGAACCGGGCGAAGCGCGCGTAGAAGCGCTGCGGCACACCCGTCGCGCCGGCGACGATCAGGCGCCCCTGGGCCGGCCCGGACGGGGCAGTGTGGGTCACCCCGAGCGGATAGCCGTCGGCAGCGGG
>JBEILM010000305.1:0-2902 GCA_040379205.1 Gemmatimonas sp. | reverse complement strand
CACCATCCGGCACCTTGTCCCGCTGACGCAGCTCCTCGCGCTCACCAGCGCGGCGGAATGGCGCATCTCGCCCGTCAACAGCGACACGATCACGCCGACCACGATCTCGGTGCGACCGCAGTCGTACATCGGCGCGAACGAAGCGCAGCCGCAGATCGTCAACACCACCGTCGTTTATGCCGCGGCGCGCGGCGGCCACGTCCGCGAGCTGGGGTACTCGTGGCAGTCGAGCGGGTTCGTGACCGGCGACCTGTCGCTGCGCGCCTCGCACCTGTTCGATGATTACGAGATCACGGACATGTGCTACGCCAAGGCTCCGCAGCCGATCCTGTGGTTCATTTCCACGAGCGGCCTGATGCTGGGCCTGACGTACATCCCCGACCAGCAGGTCGGCGCGTGGCACCGGCACTCCACGGACGGCACGTTCGAGAGCTGCTGCTCGGTCGCCGAGGGCGAGGAAGACCGCGTCTACGTCGTGGTCAAGCGCACCATCGGCGGTGTCACGAAGCGGTACATCGAGCGCATGGCTCCGTTCGCGTTCGCGGAGCTGCAGGACTGCTTCTTCGTTGACAGCGGCCTGACCTACGACGGCACCAACACGACCGCCACGACGGTCACGGTGACGGGCGGCACGAGCTGGGGGCCGGACGAAGTGCTGACGGTCACGGCATCCTCGGCGACGTTCCAGTACCCGGCGACCACGGACGTGGGCGACTGCATCGTCCTGACGGGGTCGGACGGCACGCTGTACCGCCTGACGATCCTGTCCACGACCTCCACGACCGTTGCCACGGCGCGGGTGGACAAGGTCATCCCGGTCGCCCTGCGCTCGACGGCGACCGCCGTGTGGGCGTGGGCGCGGGACAGCGTGAGCGGCCTGTCGCACCTTGAGGGCGAGACGGTAAGCATCCTCGGCGACGGGGCGGTGATGATCCAGCGCACGGTCACGTCCGGCGCGGTCACGCTCGAGCGTCCCTGCACTGTCATCACGGTCGGGCTTCCGTACACCGCCGAGCTGCAGACGCTGCCGATGACCCTGCAGATGGAGGCGTTCGGGCAGGGTCGCGTCAAGAACGTCAACAAGGTCATGCTGCGCGTCTACCGCTCGAGCGGCATCTTCGCCGGCCCAAGCGGAACCAAGCTCGTGGAGTTCAAGCAGCGCACCACGGAACCGTATGGTTCGCCGCCGGCACTAAAGTCGGAGGAGATCGGCATCGACCTCAAGCCGTCGTGGAACCAGGACGGGTACATCGTGGTGCAGCAGTCTGACCCGCTGCCCGTGACCGTGGTCGGGATGACGGCAGAGGTTTCCATCGGAGGCTGACATGGCACTGCAAGCAGGCGCACAGAGTCCTCTCTACGGCGAATCCACGACCATGCTCGTCGGCACCGCGCCCGACGCCGCAGCGCCGTCCTGGGCAAGCGGGTTCGCGCAGGGCATGGAAACGCTCGGCCCCATCGTGTCGATCTTCGGCGCGGTGAACAGCGCCATCGGCACGTTCTATGCGGCGCAGAGCCAGCAGAACCAGCTCAAGATGCAGGCGCAGAACCAGGCTTTCCAGGCCGAGATGTTCCGCGTCAACCGCCGCGCCGCCGAGGTCGCCGCCGTCAACATCGGCAGGGAGTCGCAGCAGCGCACGAGCATGTTCCTCGCGCAGCGCGCGCAGCAGCGCGCCGGGACACAGGCCGCGCTCGCCGCCCGTGGCATCCAGCTCGGAACCGGGACGGCGCGCGACATCGTCGCCAGCCAGGACATCACGACCGAGATCGACCGCCTGACGATGAGCGCAGCCGGCGTTCGCGCGCAGGAGGCGGCTCGGCTGCAGGCGTTCAACATCGGGGCGCAGGCGGTGAGCGCGGACGTGTCCGCTCGCAATCTGATGGCGACGGCCGGCACCATCAGCCCCGGCCTCGGCCTCGGGACGAGCCTGCTCGGGAGCGCCGCCGACATCGGCTCAACGTGGGCGCGCAACAAGCGGCTCGAGGAACTACTTTCCGGCGTGTCAACGCAGAGGCTCTGATCCATGCCGACCGTACCCACCAGTTTCGTGCCGCAGGTCGCGCCCTCGGGCGGCGGCGAGTCGGCGCAGTTCGTCGCACCCGGCATCGCGACCGCCGAGAACCTCGGCGCGCAGCAGCAGGTGCAGCTCGGCCGCGCCATGACGCAGGCCGGCGACGTGGCGTTCCGCATCGGCTCGAGCATCCAGGACGCGCTGGACGAGGCAGCGGCGAAGGAAGCAGACGTTGCCACGCTGACGCAGTTCAACCAGATGTCGGCGCAGTACCTGTCCACCGCCGGCAAGGACGCGGAGACGCAGTACCAGGCCACGCTCGACCAGATGTCGCAGGTCGGCGCGTCGGCGCTCGACGGCCTGCAGACCGAAACGCAGCGCAAGATGTTCGCGCCCGTGCTGGCGCGGAACATGGCGTCGTTTCAGTCGCGGATGCTCGGGCATCGCAACTCGGCGATCAAGGAGTACAACGTCAAAGAGGGCTTCGCGCGCGGCGAGCAGTACGCCGACGCTGCGGTCGTGGCCTACGCCAACAAGGACGCGATCAACCCGTACACGGGCCAGCCCTACGGTCGCGCCGAGTTCGATGTCAACGTCGGCGTCGCGCTGAACAGCGTCCGCGCCGCTGCCGCCGAAATGGGCATCCCCGCCGACTCGGCGCAGGCGCGCGACATGGAGCGCAAGGTCTACGACAAGGTCGCCACGGGCGTCATGGGCGACCTGCTGCGGCAGAACAAGTACACCGAGGCGCAGGCGTTCCTGGACGAGATGGCCGGCAGCGAGGCCATCGACCCGAAGGTGAACGACCAGCTCCGCAGCACGCTCGACGCCAACCGCGAGCGCGTGACCATCGAGGAGCTGACGCAGAGCATCCGCGTCAACGGGGTGCT
>JBEILM010000304.1:0-2927 GCA_040379205.1 Gemmatimonas sp. | reverse complement strand
GAGCAGCAAGCGTCTCCGGATGACCGTTGACCTTCAACTCAAACGTCACTGTCTGGCTGCCGTACTGCTCGACCAAGGGCGCAACATCCTTGGCGAAGTCGACGCGCAGCACGCGAACTACTTCCAACTCGGAGGCTTGCGGTCCGGTTCCAGGCGCGTTGGTGACCAGCAATACTCCGCCATCGGCGTACGCAAGCCAGATGCGCGACCAGGTCTCGGGTAGGCGCAACAGTCGCAACGCATGCTGTTCGCGGTTACAGGCCACCGTCAGAGGATTGCCGATACAGCCGCCATCGATCGGGAAGGAACTCCCGTTCCACTGCTCACCGCGCAGCCATCTTGGATCCTCGCTCCGCGCAGTCGCAACCACGACGGAGGACACCGCATGCGCGACATCGACTCGGCAAGTCCGGGTTTGCTCATCCCAAGGCAGCTGCGCTGGCCGGAGGTCGAGGAATCGGCCATCCGAGAGCAGGATCGTTGCGTTGTAGTCTGCGTCGATACGGCGCATGCGCTCGGCAACTATTGTTGGAATCACGCAGACGCCACCCGCGACTCGCAGCGACGTGCTCCAACCCTTGCAGAACAGGTTCGCCACACCGGCAACCGGCACTGGATTGCCATGCTCGACAAGCTGCAATCTCGCCTGGGGATCGGCGACCAGGGAAAACACCGCGCGCGCCGGAGGGCGACAGACATACTGGACCGGTTCGGCCCGAAGCTCTTCCCCAGCGACGCGGATGCTGTACACGGAAGCGGCGGGGAGATCGATGCGGTGACGGCCCGAACTCAACGCGTGAGGCCATCCCTCGAGCGCAAGACGGCGACGAGGCATGCCGTCGAGCAGTTCCTGCTGATGCCAACCTCCGCGACTATCGTCGGCATCCTGAAAGGCGACGTAGAACTTGAGATCCTTGGAGCTTTGGTCCGAGCGATCGATCCCGACGACCTCGATCTCAACCCAATGCCATTAACTTGACACACGAAGTTGGCGATCTGCCGTGATGCTCGCTCCGCCGCTGATGAAGCCTGTGTCTGCGCGTGAAGCCCCGCAGCGGCTGTGATAGAATGCGCCCTCGGCAGAAGCCGACAAAAATTCTTCGAGGCACCAATGAATCGTCAGCAGTTTGGCACGCAAATGGCTGACCGAATCCGGCGGCGCCGTACTCCCTGCGCTCAACGAAGCGCTGGTGAGTCTCGTGAAGAGAATGCTCGAAGCGACCTGGAAGACGAGCAGTCGCAGCAAGGCCACGGACTTCACTCGAGCTGGTCCGCTGACTCCCGAGTTGCTGATCACCCTGCTGCTCTTCATGGCAGCCGATGCAGGCCGTCGCGGCTACGGACTCATGCTCGACGCGTTCTGGGAGGAAGCCGGGCGCTCGGGGATCGCTTTGGGGTGCAGCGAGCCCGTCTCTGCTGCAGCCTTCTGCAAGGCGCGCCGCAAGCTCAAGCCGCAGCTGTTGGCTGCGCTGCTCGCCATGGTCGGCGCCGAAGTCGACCGACTGCATGGCAGGCAGCTGCTCTGGCACGGGCGTCGAATCTTCGCGGTGGACGGCATGCGCTATAACCTGCAACGGGGTTCGGAGCTCGCGGCGCACTTCGGCGTCCCGCACGGCGGCCACTGCCCGCAGATGCTGGTCTCGGTGCTCTACGACGTCTTCGGTCGCTTCCCGGTCGCCGCGACCATCGCACCTGCGGCAACGAGCGAACGACACGAGTTGCTGAAGCTGCTACCGCACTTGCAGCCAGGCGACGTGCTGGTGCTCGATCGCGGCTACCCATCGTTCGAAGTGCTGAAGACGCTGCACGACGCTGGCATCGAGGTCGTGATCCGAGTGCCGAAGTCTGGATCGTTCGACGCGATCCAGGTTTTCCGCGACAGCGGCGGCGACGACTACCGGGTGCTCGTGCACCCGTCGCCATCTGCCGCTCGTGCCGGCGTCGAGTCGCTGGACCTGCGCTGCGTCAGCCTCCATGTCGGCGGCACCGATCCCTGGACTCTGCTCACGACGCTGCGCCGCTCCGAAGTCAGCTTGTCGCAGTTGCAACAGATCTATCACCTGCGTTGGGAGATCGAGGAGTTCTACAAGCTGCTCAAGAGCGACGGATTCTCCCTGCGTCAGCTGCACGCCAAGTCCGTCGACGGCGTCGAGCAGGAGCTGTTCGCCCAGCTTCTCCTCACGGCGATGTCGCGGCTCTTGATGGTCAACGCCGCTACCGAACACGACACACCTCATTGCGACCTCTCTGCCAAGGCCGGCGTCATGGCTCTCGCCAGCGGCATCGTCCGACTGCTGCTTTGCGATGATCCAGAGCGGCGACTCGAACATCACGGGGCGCTACTCCGACGGCTCGCCAGGCACCGACAGCGTCGCCGTCCAGGTCGCTCCAGTCCGCGAAGATCCTTCAAGCCGGGCCTCCGATGGAACTCCAAGGGCAAGGTCGGAGGTTAATGGCATTGACGTACCACGGGGTGTTGGCGCCAGCGTCGGGACTGCGGCCGCAGGTGGTGCCGAGGCAGCTGGAGGAGGAAGGCGAAGCCGGCGGCTGTCGGCACGGGGCCGGTGGGGGAGGCTATGGCGCGGCGTCGGTCGAGGGCGTCATGGCCGCCGGGGGCGATGGGGTCGAGAACGTCGCCGTCGCCGCGTTGCTGAGGCAGCAGGCGGAGCGGCGGGTGCGGGCGCGGCTGCCAACTCCGCATGGAGGCGGCAGGCGACGTGGTGGTCGCCGGCGGTACTCGTGGGCGGAGTTGCTGCTGCGCACGTTCGGGATCGAGGTGCTGGTGTGCCCGAAGTGTGCGGGGGTCCGGCGAGTGCTGGCGGCGATCCACGACCCGGGGTCGATCGCGCGGGTGCTGCTGGCGATGGGGCTGTCGTCGGCAGTTCCGGAGCAGGCGGGGTGCCGTTCGCCGCCGGCGGGAGGCGGGG
>JBEILM010000303.1:0-2930 GCA_040379205.1 Gemmatimonas sp. | reverse complement strand
CCTAGCCCGGATATTTCACCAGCAGCAGGTCGGCGGCCTCGTGCCGAAGCGCGTTTTCATAGGTATCTGACGCCAATGAAAACCGAGGACCGCCGATGCCAAAGTGTACCGATGAGGCTGTCGAGTTTGGACGTGTCGGGCGGCGTGTCGTCCATGCAGCGTTCGACGGTGGCGACATCGTCAGCGATGGTGGCGCGCTGCTGCTCAAGCAGGTCGATGAGCGTGTTGGCCTGACCCGCGCAGCGGCCCTGGCGTTCGGCGACGAGCGTCGCGGCGCCAGCGTCCAGCACAGCATGCACAGCCTTCTGGCACAGCGCATCTACGGCCTGTGCCTGGGCTGGCAGGACGTGTGCGACCACAACGTGCTGCGCAATGACCTGGTGCTGCAGACGGCCGTCGGCCGAGCCGAGCCGCTGGCTTCCGCGCCCACGCTCAGCCGCCTGGAGACGGGCGCCACGCCCGAGCACGCTGCATCGCTGCACGAGGTGCTGATGCAGCAGTTCATCGCCAGCCACGTTGCGGCACCGAAGGAACTGGTGCTCGATGTCGATGCCACCCATGTGCCGTTGCACGGCGAGCAGGAGCGAGGCCACTTCCACGCCTACTACGACAACTACTGCTACTTGCCGCTGTATGTCTTCGCCGGCCAGGACCTGCTGGCTTGCGTGCTGCGCCCGAGCGACCGGGACCCGGCCAGCGTCGTCAGCGCGCTGCTCAAGCGGCTGCTGGTGGCGCTGCGCAGGGCCTGGCCCAGGACGAAGATCATCGTGCGTGCGGACTCGGGTTTTTGCCGCCCTCGCGTGCTGCAGCGCCTGGAGCGCTGGGGCGTGAGCTACATCATCGGGCTGCAGAAGAACTCGCGGCTGCAGCAGGAAGTCGAGCTGGCTGAACTCGCACTGGCGGAGCAGTTCGTGGCCAGGCAGACCAAGCAGCGCATGTTCGGAGAGTTCGAGTACGCAGCCGGCACCTGGGACAAGCCGCGCCGCGTCATAGCGCGGCTGGAGCAGGGCCCGCAAGGCGCCAACCCGCGCTTCATCGTCACAGATCTCAAGGGCTCGCCCAAGGCGTTATACGAGCGCCGGTACTGCGCACGCGGGGAGGCCGAGAACCGGATCAAGGAAGCGCAGTTGGACCTGTTCGGGCGGCGCGCGAGCTGCCACCGCTTCCAGGCCAACCAGCTTCGGCTGCTGCTGGCCGCACTGGCCTACACCTTGATGATCAACCTGCGCCGGCTGGCCCTGAAGGGCACCGAGCTTGCGCAGGCCTGCACGGCCACGATCCGCATCAGGCTGCTGAAGATCGGCGCAGCCGTGGTGCGCAACACGCGCCGCGTGCGAGTGCTGCTGGCGTCGGCGCACCCGATGAAGCACGTCTTCATCACTGCGGCGCGCGCGCTCAGCCCGTAGAAATCCATCCAGTGCCTGGCCGGCGCGATGACAACAAAACGGCCCGCATCCCAAGCCGGGGAAGGGGCAAATACGGCCATGCTCGCCCCGTCGCCTGCACCCTGCGCAGCAATCGCCTCATTACTGCGCCCGTGGGCTCAAAAAGCCTGCAGATCGGCGTCGCAAACGCATCCAGTACAACGCTCATGAAATATCCGGGCTAGCAGCGCGGGCAGACGAAGCCCCCGGGCCAGCGCCAGGCGCGCCAAACCATCAGCTTGCCTCAGGCGCATGGCGCTGCCAGTCGATGGCCAAGCCCAGGAGTGTCCTCGTCACACCCTGCCGTATGGCGGAAAGGGCTGTATCGGCACCGGCCTCGACGTCCGCGAGTCGCTCGGCCTCGGCAGCGCCGCGAGGGTCGATTTCGGCACGTGCGGCCTCGCGCGCCTTGACGACCAACCGTCCCTTGGGTGCCCTGTCCAGGCCGTCTGCGTATTTCTGCGACGCGACGACAAGAGTGATGTCCACCCCGCTGGGGGCTGGGTACGACATCGACGCCTGGGTCGACCCCTGGGTCGTTCGGTGGATCAGGCCCGGTGTGCATCGCCTCTCGCGGCAGACGCTCGTCGGCCTGGAGGCGGGCACTTTGAGCGATCTGGGCTTCAAGCGGGTAGCCCAGGTGCTGGCCGTGCTTGGGCTGGGCCTTGATCCACCCAGCCAGGCCACTCGCGCAAGACAGCGGAGCCTGTGGATGGCGGCGAAGAGCGCCGGCCTGAGCTACGTCCAGGAGGTGCCGCCCGAGACGGTCGGCCATGCGCTGGCGGGCGGCAGCGTGCCGAAAGGCTACGCGGCCCAGCTGACGCATCTGTTCGACGAGACACCGGTGCCCCTGGTCGTGATGGCCGTGGAGGAAGCCGCGGCGAGAAAGGGCGTTGCCGCTAAGGCTGTGTGGCACAACGTCGTGAAGCGTGCGAAGTCACTGGGCGTTCACCGGCAGGGTCTCTGGGCGTCGTTGCACTCTGGCGGTGTCTGGACGAAAATACACACATCGACGTACACACACGGAGCGCGACGTGGAAACGCTCACGACCAGAGTCTTCAACAACGGCAATAGCCAAGCGGTGCGCATTCCTGCGGAGTTCCGGCTCGACACTGACCGTGTGAGCATTACGCGCAACGAGTCGGGCGATCTGGTGATCCATCCCTTGCGGGCCGAACGTGGCGCTGCGCTGCTCGATGCCCTGCGCGCCGTGGGCGAGGCGGACCTTGCCTTCGTCGCTGCGCTGGAGGCTGAACAGGCCCGGCAACAGCCCGTGCAGGAGCGCGAGGCACTGTGATCTACGTGCTGGACACCAACATCCTCATCTACCTGATCAAGAACCAGCCGCCAGCCATCGCGCAGCGAGTCGATGCGTTGCCCGAGGATGCCCGGCTTTGCATGTCTTTCGTGACGTGGGCTGAGTTGTTGAAGGGCGCCGAGCGCAGCACGAGGAAGCCGGAGGTCCTTCGCCGGCTGGAAGCCCTGGCCCGACAAGTGGCGGTGCT
>JBEILM010000302.1:0-2936 GCA_040379205.1 Gemmatimonas sp. | reverse complement strand
ACCCGTGCCGGCACCGTCGAGCTGCAGATCCCCAAGCTGCGCCGCGGCAGCTACTTCCCGGAGTTCCTGGAGCCCCGGCGCACCGCCGAGAAGGCCCTGGCCGCCGTCATCCAGGAGGCCTACGTGCACGGCGTGTCCACCTGTCACCGACCGCCGTATAGGAGCCAGTCCGTGATCGGCATGTAGGAGCCAGTGGCTGACCGGCGTATTGGATCCACTAGGTGATCGGCGTAATGGATCCAGCGCCGGATCGGCATATTGGAGCCAGCCGGCGCCGGGTTGACGGGCGTCTCGAACACCGCGACGCCATCTCTACCCTTCGGGCCTTTGCCCGGAGGGCCAGAGATGGCGCGCAGGAGATTCGAGATGCATCACTATCGACAGGCCCTGCTGCGCATGCGCCAGGGCGACTCCGACCGCGACATCGCGGCGGCGCGTGTCATGGGCCGGCCCAAGGCCGCGCAGTGGCGGCGCATCGCCGCCGAGCGCGGCTGGCTGGACCCGGCACTGCCGCTGCCCGACGACGAGGCCATTGCCTCCGCGCTGGGCAGTCCGCGCAAGGCCAGCACCACCATCTCCACGCTCGAGTCGCACCGCCATCGACTCGGCGCTTGGGTGGAGCAAGGCGTCTCCGGCACGGCCATCCACGCCGCGCTGAAGCGCCAACACGGCTGGACAGGCAGCTACTCTGCCGTGCGCCGCCTGGTGGCTGACGTGCGCAGCCAGCTGCCGCCCGAGACCACCTGCCGGCTGGACTTCGACCCCGGCGACGCCGCCCAGGTCGACTTCGGCGCCGGCCCCACACTCGTGCACCCCGACGGCCAGCCCCGGCGCACCTGGGCGTTCGTGATGACGCTGGCCAACAGCCGCCACCAGTACGTCGAGTTCGTCTGGGACCAGACGGTGGCCACCTGGCTGGGCTGCCACCGCCGCGCCTTCGAGTGGTTCGCCGGCGTCCCCCGCCGCGTGATCATCGACAACGCCAAGTGCGCCATCACCCGCGCCTGCGCGCAAGACCCCACCGTGCAGCGCGCCTACGCCGAGGCCGCCGAGGGCTACGCCTTCAAGATCGACCCCTGTCCGCCGCACGACCCGCAGAAGAAGGGCATCGTCGAGTCGGGCGTGAAGTACCTCAAGGGCAACTTCCTGCCGCTGAGGACCTTCCGCGATCTGGCCGATCTCAACGCCCAGGCCCGCGCCTGGGTGATGCAGGAGGCCGGCGTGCGCTGCCACGGCACCACCCGGCGCAGCCCGCTGGCGCTGTTCGCGCTGGAGTCGCCACTGCTGCAGGCGCTGCCAGGCCAGGCGCCGGACCTGGGCACCTGGCACCGAGTCAGCTTGCACCGCGACTGCCATGTGCAGTTCGAGCGGGTGCTGTACTCGGCGCCGTTCGCGCTGGTCGGCAAGACCCTGTGGCTGCGCGCCACCGACGCGGCGGTGGCGCTGTTCGAGGACTACCGGCATGTGGCCACCCATGCGCGTGGGCGTCGCCCCGGCCAGCGCGTGACCGTGCGCGAGCACCTGCCGCCCGAGGCACAGGCCTTCTTCGGCCGCGACCGTGCCTGGTGCGCGACCCAGGCCGAGCGTGTCGGTCCGCACTGTCTGGCCTTGATCGAGCAGTTGCTGGCCGACCACATCCTGGAGCGGCTGCGTGCAGCCCAGGGTGTGCTGGTCCTGCTCAAGCCCTACGGCCGGGACCGCCTTGAAGCGGCCTGCGCCCGCGCGATGGCGCACGGCTCGGCGCACTACCGCACCGTCAAGACCATCCTGGCCACCGGCGCCGACCTGCGCACCGACGTGCCGGCGGACACACCGCCGGCCTACGGCCGCACCCGCTTCACCCGGCCAGCCACCGAGCTGTTCGCCGAACTCACATCCACCCACCCGCAGCTCGACTTGCTGCACTGACGAAGGAGAGAGCCCATGAACCCCGCCCCCGAACTGGCACCGCAGTTGAAGCAACTGCGCCTGTCCGGCATCTTCGACTCGCTCGAAGCCCGCAACCGCCAGGCCATCGAGGCCAAGCTGGCCTACACCGACTTCCTGGCGCTGCTGATCAGCGACGAGGTCGCCCGTCGCGAGCAGAAGAAGTTCAGCACCCGGCTGCGCCGGGCTCAGTTCCGAACCACCAAGACGCTGGAGCAGTTCGACTTCGAGCGACTGCCGCAACTCAACCGGGCCCTGGTGCACGACCTGGCCACCGGCCGCTACCTGCACGAGAAGGCGCCGGTGCTGATCGTCGGACCATGCGGCACCGGCAAAAGCCACCTGGCTCAGGCACTCGGCCACTGCGCCGTGCGCCAGGGCGTGGACGTGGTGTTCACCACCTGCGCCAGCTTGACGCAGAGCCTGAACGCCGCCAGGGCCACCGGCAGCTACGAGCGCAAGCTCGCCGCGCTGGCCAAGGTGCCGCTGCTGATCATCGATGACTTCGGCCTGAAGCCGCTGCGCGCGCCGGCCGACGAGGACCTGCACGACCTGATCGCCGAGCGCTACGAGCAGGCTGCCACCATCGTCACCAGCAACCTGGACTTCCCCGAGTGGGACCAGGCCTTCCCGGCCAACCGCCTGCTGGCCAGTGCCAGCCTGGACCGGCTGCGCCACAACGCCTACTGCCTGGTCCTGGATGGGCAGTCGTACCGGGCGCCCAAGCAGATCGCGGCGGCCACTAAATCGGCACCGCAAAAGCCTTCAAAATCCATCCCAGCGTAACCCCTCGGGACGCCCGTTTTACCCACCTGTTGCTGGCTCCAATACGCCGAACATCGGTGGCTCCATTACGGCGGTCGGTGACAGGAGCTGTGCCAGTGGCTGCTGGGGGCGCTGGAGCCGGGGATGCTGCTGCTGGCCGATCGGGGCTTCAACGGCTTCGAGTACTGGCAGCAGGCGCTGGCCAGCGGCGCGCAGTTGCTCTGGCGAGCCACGGAGTCCCGGTT
>JBEILM010000301.1:0-2985 GCA_040379205.1 Gemmatimonas sp. | reverse complement strand
GAAGTTGGGCGAGTACTGCACCCCTTCCTGCTGGAAGCGGTCGTAGCCCATGAGCGTCGACACCTGCACGCTGTGCCGGGCCGTGCTCAGCGCCGAGTAGTTGAGGCGCAGGTTACCGGCCTGGCGGAACACCGACTCGTCGCTCTGGATGGCCCGAAGCACTTCGAAGGGGTTCGCCGTGCCCAACCCGCCACCGTCGAACGGCATGAGGGGGTAACGGCCGTTCTCGAGCCTGCGGTCGAGGTCGACGATGGCCGGCGTGTAGCCGAACGTGTACGTGGGGCTGACGCCGGCGTTGTTATTGTTGCCGAGGCCGCGCTGCAGGAAGTTGCGCGTCACGTCGAGGCCCATGCTCGCCGTGAGCTTGCTGTTGATCGTCTGGTCGAGGTTGATGCGGCCACCGGTGCGCCGGGCGCCGGTGTTGATCATGATGCCCGATTCCTGACGGTCATTCAGCGAGGCGAAGTAGCGCGTGTTGCCCGAGCCACCCGACGCCGACAGCAGCGTCTCGTACGACGGGTCGGTGCGGCCGTACAGCTGGCTCTGCCAGTCGTAGTTGGTGCAGTTCGGCGTGCACACCTCACGCGCGGCCGCCTCACCCACCGGGCCACCCACGAAGGGCAGCACGTCGTCGAGCGTGGCGTACTGCCGGTGCCCCAGCGAGCGCATGAGCTGCTGGGTGCCGACGCGCTGCGTCAGGTTCCAGCGCGTCTGGCCGGCGGAGCCCTTCTTGGTAGTGATCACCACCACGCCGTTGGTCGCGCGCGAGCCGTAGATGGCCGTCGCCGCCGCCGACTTGAGCACTTCGATGCTCTCGACGTCGTTCGGATTGAGGTCGGCCAGACGGTTCACCACCTGGTCCTGGTTCGACCCGACGCTGCCGCCGGCACGCGAGATCGCCGAGGCACCGGATGAAATGCCGGCGTTGGAGATGATGACGCCGTCCACGACGTAGAGCGGGTCACCCTGACCCAGCACCGACGTGGCGCCGCGGATCTGGATCTGGGCGCCGCCGCCAGGGGCGCCGCTGTTGTCGGAGATGCGGGCACCGGCCACCTTGCCGGCCAGGTTGCCTTCGAGCGAGCGCGCCGGCACCCGGTTGAGCTCCGCCGCATTCACCGTCGCCACCGCCGTGGCGGCCACACGACGATCCACCGTCGTGGCGGCGCCCGTCACCGTCACGCCTTCCAGCTGCAGCACGTCCTTCTCGAGCACGAAGTTCGCCGTGTTCTCGTTGGGGCCGAGACGAATGGTCTGCCGCTTGTAGCCGAGCTGGCGCGCCAGCACCGACACCTCGCCAGCTGGTACGCGTAGGCGGTACTCGCCGCGTTCGTTGGTGCGCACGCCGAGCTGCTGACCGACCACACTGACGGTCACCTCGGCAAGGGGCTGGCCGGTGCCGGCCATCGTCACCTTGCCCGTGACATCACGGGTCTGCGCGTCCGCACGGAACGGCAGCAAGGCAACCACGGCGACCGCGGTCACGAGTGTAGAGAACCTACCCATGGACTCTCCGAAGGAGGGAATCGGGGGACTGCCACCGCCGACACGGCGAAGGCACGCGAATCCGAATGCGATCCGCCCCGATACTGTCAAGTCCGAGAACGCGCGAACGGGACGGACGTGTCACGTTCGTGTGACAGGTATCGGGATGGTCACAAACTACATGGGGAACCACGGAGGGCCAGAGTGCGTCACTGCGAGCACGAGCATAGGGCTATGTCGTGCCGAGTCGCACCAGCGTGTGAAGACGGCTTCAGGGAGCCGGTGTTCTCACAGCACTGAATGATTGGACGATGCGCACCGTACGCTCCAGGTCGTCGCGCGCCTGCAGCACCTTCTGCCGCAGATCCGCCGGGAGCGCAGGGTTCGCGGCCAGCCACCCATCCACGAGGGTCAGGGCCTCCGGCTCCGTCTGTCCCCCCAGCGTTGCCCCGAGCCAACTGCCGAGAAAGAAGATGCGCCGGTTCTGCTGAATCCACGGCAGCGAATCCAATGCTGCGGTGAGATATTGCCGGGTCATCGCCTGCTGCGATGGTTCGTGAAAGGCGCGCAGGCTCGACGTGACCCACTCCTCGTTGAGCGTCGCATCGGCGAACCACTGCGTGAAGAGGGCCCGCTTGCGGGCGGCATCGGGCGCGGCGGCGGCGGCCACGAACGCCTGACGCTGCCCTTCGGTGGTGTTGTCACGCTCCAGCTCGGCGGCAATGAAGGCATCGGCATCGGATATCCCATTCGCTGCCAGCCGGGTCACGACCGACCAGCGCGTCGGGGCACGCAGCGGCAGCCCCAACACCGAGTCGGCGCCCAGCCATTGGCGCACGGTCTGCAGCGCCTCGGGGCGACGCGCCACGGCGAGGTAACTGTCGAGATGTGCCTTGCGCACGCCGTACGTCGAAGCAGTGTCGCCCGCCCCGGCCAGCAGTTGCGCTTCGAGCGCCGGGAGCAGGACATCACGGCTGCCGGCATCCACGTAGCGGTTCACCACCGTCACGATGCGATTCAGCAACACGGCGGCCAACTGCTCGTCGCGCTCCTGCGGCAGCGCACGCATGGCCATGGCGGCGTAGCGTAGGGGATCCAGGCGCGCCTCGCGCACCAGGTCCCACAGCGCGCCCCAGAGCATGGCCCGCAGGAAGTCGTCACTCACGGTACCGATGTGCTGCTCCAGCCAGGCGACACTCGCGGAGTCCGGGAGGACGATGGCGTAGCCGTAGTCGCCTTCGTTGGCGAACACGAACGCCGGCGCCGGGCGCCCCACCGCCAACGGCACCAGCGTCGTATCGCCGGTCAGCTCCACCGGCAGGCTCAGCGGCGCGGCATCGGCGTAGTGCAGCCGGACTCGCACCTTGAGCGGCCACGCGCCTGTCCCGGACAGCGCCGGCTGTGCCGGCCGCTGCACGAGCGCCAATCGGGTGATGCGCCCCTGCTGTACCTGCACCTCCTGCGACACGAGCGGCATGCCCGGACGCAGCATCCACTGCG
>JBEILM010000300.1:0-3006 GCA_040379205.1 Gemmatimonas sp. | reverse complement strand
GGCGCGCACCGGGTTGTCGCCGGCCGACGCGGAGAAGCGGGTCGATACGGTGATCACGCAAACAAAGGCCGCGGAAGTAAAAACGCGGGAGGCGGCGGGGGTGCGATTCAACGTTGTGGGGAGTACTTTGACGCCTCCTCGATAAGGGAATCGGACCCATGGCGACGGCGAGCCTCAGCGACGAAGCACTTTTGGCGTTCTTCCACTCCCATCCGAATTTACGCGACAGAGTGATCTCGATCTTGGGCGCGGTGGAGAACTCGAACGGAGACCTCGGGGAAGCGGACGCGGCCGAGGAGCGGCTTGTCGAGGAGATGCGGCTTTTTGGCCGCGAGGCGCTGCAAGGTTGGGCGGACAAGCGGATCGAGGCGACGGAGCGGGACGTGCGTGGCCAAGCCGGGATGCACCGCCAGGGTAAAAAAAACTCCGCTGGCACACGAAACTTGGCGAAATCACGGTCGTAGAGCCGCAATACCGGCACAAAACCAACCGTGTGCGCCCGTTTGTTCTTGGCGCGAAGGTCAGTCCGCGCGGGTGTTCGCGGCCATTGCAGCGGGCGATCGTGGATTTCGCGGCGGACGATCCCTTTGCCCGGGTCGCGGCGAAATTGCGCGAGCATTACGGCTTCGAAATCGGCGAAAGCACGGTCCAGCGGATTACCCTGGGCCATGCCCAGGCCATGTTCGAGGCCGGCGGCGATGATGTGGACTTTCCCGAAGAACCGGGCCGGCACAAGCAGATCGTGGCCCAGATCGATGGCGGCATGATCCCCGTCATGACGCCGGACGCGAACCGGAAAGACAAACGCAAGGGGAAAACCCTGTCGTGGAGAGAGGCGAAAATTTCGCTCGCCCACGCCCAGGGAAGCCGCACGCCGGTGTACGGAGGCGGGATCGAAGGCGGCGTGGAGGACGCTGGGAGGCGGCTGTTCGCCTGCGCGGTCCGGGCGGGGTTCGGGACGGGTTCGCGCGTGCACGCGGTGGGCGACGGCGCGCCATGGATCGTGGGTCAAATCGAGGAGCGGTTCGGCGAACAGGGCAGCTATCTGATCGATTTCTATCATGTCTGTGAGTATTTGAGCGCGGCCGCGAAGACGATCGCGCCGGACGCCGTGGCCGCGAAACTCTGGATGGAGGCGCAAAAGGACGCGCTGAAGACGGGGCGTGCCGGCGCGGTTCTGAAAGCCCTGCTTCTCCACTGTGAAAGTCTCGATGTGAGCGACGATCAAGCCCCGGTCCGCGTCTGCCATCGATATCTCAGCGCCCGTAAAGACCAATTGAATTATCGCGAGGCCCTCGCCGAAGGACTTCCGATCGGCTCGGGGGAAATCGAAAGCGCGCACCGCTATGTCGCGCAAAAGCGTCTGAAACTTCCTGGCGCCTGGTGGCTCGTCGACCATGCGGAACATATGCTTGCGTTGCGGATCAATCGTCTGAACGGGGACTGGGACGCTTATTGGGCGGCGCTGGCCGACAGGCCGTCGGCACCCGCCAATCTCAACCAGCCAGAAGCGTCATCGAACGCCGCCGCTTGATCCCACAACTTTGGTTCGCACCCTTGCGGAGCTGTCGAGCCGTTTCGGCGTGCATGCCAGCCTGATCCACGCCTGGAGAAAGACGGCGCTCGAAGGTCTATCGGCGTTGTTTGCCCCCGGCGCGGGCAAGTCCGCGCGAGCCACCGATGAAGCCCAACTCGCCAACCTGTATGCGAAGATCGGGGAATTGACGGTGGAACGGGATTTTTTTCGCAAAAGGTCTGGACCATGAGCCGCGCCGCTCGGCTGGCGTTGGTGGACCGCGACGATCCGGCGATGGCGGTCGCGGCGCAATGCGGGCTGCTGAAGGTGGCGCGCTCGACGCTGTATCACCAATCCTGTCCGGTCAGCGACGACGACCTCGCTGTCATGCGCGCGTTGGACGAGCAGTACCTGGAGACGCCGTTCTACGGCACAAGGCGCATGGTCGTTGCCCTGTGCGCGATCGGTCTGACGGTGAACCGCAAGCGGATGCGCCGGCTGATGCGCCTGATGGGGCTAGAGGCGATCTACCAGAAACCCAACACCAGCCGCCGCCATCCGGCGCACAAGATCTATCCCTACCTGCTGCGGGGCCTGGTCATCGATCGACCGAACCAGGTCTGGTGCGCCGATATCACCTACATTCGGATGACGAAGGGGTTCGTCTACCTGGTCGCGGTAATGGACTGGTTCAGTCGTCGTGTGTTGGCCTGGCGGGTGTCGATCAGCCTGGACACGGATTTCTGCGTCGAGGCGTTGCGCGAGGCGATCGAGCGGCATGGCGAACCGACGATTTTTAATACCGATCAGGGGGTTCAGTTCACCAGCGCGGCGTTCATCGACGAACTGCAAGCCGATGGCATCCGGATCAGCATGGACGGCAAAGGCCGCTTCATGGACAACATCTTCATTGAGCGACTGTGGCGGAGCCTGAAGTACGAAGAGGTGTTCATCAAGTCCTATGGTTCCGTGAGCGAAGCGCGGGCGGGGATCAGAGAATGGATGACGTTCTACAACGACCGGCGTTACCATCAGGCGCTGGGGTATCGGACCCCGCGGGCGGTGTTCGAGAACCCGGCCGCCACCTGTGGAAAAGTGGACAACACCGTTGTTCCGCTCCGCTCCACGCCGACGTTGACCACTTTCCCACAGGCGCATCGACAGGAAGAAGGTGATTCAAGAATTGGGAAGGGTGCGGTATCCAGTCCCGATGTGATGCCCCAACGGGTGGGGGTGGCTGCAACCGGTGGGAGCCTCGCTTAGCCAAGCCCGATTCCTGTCCAACGGATGGGGACCACCTCACCGGGGGGGCGCCCGTCCGGCTGCGTGTGCTGCGGATTTCGAGAACGCTCAGGAAGAACGTGCCATAGGCTGTCTGAAACGCGAGCATGATCGCGGTGGCCGATGGGATCACCAGACGCATCGTGTCGGAGGCGGATATCTCTCCGAAATGAGCCTCGTTCCAGGTATCAAGCGCCAGAAACCCGATG
>JBEILM010000299.1:0-3013 GCA_040379205.1 Gemmatimonas sp. | reverse complement strand
TGGCGAGCCGCCGGAAGCCGAGGGCGATGCCCGCCTCGTGATCGACGAAGACGCCGTCATCGTCGGGGCCGCGATGGCGGATGCATTCCGTCATCGCGCGCACGGCCTCATGGGCCTCGCGCTCGCGAAGGCCACCGGCCTGCCAGAACCCCGCTATCCCGCACACAGTCGCATTCCGTTTGGCCCAGAGACACGGGTCGGTATGGCGGCGCCCCGCGCACCGTCGTCGGTACCGAAGGACGCGTCGCGGCGCCGGACTGTCACGGTCACGACGGGCGCTGGATTCGGTGGTTGAACGTCACCCGAAGATAATCGCGGTTGATGATGGCCCCGTCGCGGCGGCCCTGGTGCCACCACAGGTACGCGGTCTCCACCGACAGCGAGCGGGTGAGGGGCCATTCTACCCCGGCCTGCAGCCGGTTCTGGTCGAACGACAGGGGGCGATCGCCGAACATGACGTGCCACTCGTCGCTGATCCGTACCACGGGCCGGCGCGCACCCTCCCCCAGGGGGATATCCCCTCCGAGGCGATAGCGGAGGCGCCCGGCGCCGGTGTACCCCTCGGTGACCAGGCCGCCGCTGGTGCGTGGCGTGGCCCGGTACTCGAGGCGCGCCCGATGGTTGAGGCTCAGGCGCGAAGCCACCGACTGCTGCAGATCGGCCTGCAGGTGCGGACGCAGTTCGGCCACCAGCGGCAGGGCGGGGGCCTCCGGGTCCTGCACACCCTGCTGGAAGTACGTGAACCCGACACCGAGCGTCGGCCCGCCGGCCAGCCGGCGATGCAGGTGCGCACGCCATACACGCTGGTGTACCCGGAACGGATCGGCCCACCGCCGCTCATGGATCTCGGCCGCCGCGTACCACTGCCGGTTCAACTCCACCCGTTCGAACCACGAGAGCCAGAGCAGCGACTCGCGCGGGGGAGATGGTTGCCCGCCCAGTGAAGGCCCGGAAGTCAGGAGAAGGATGGCAAGGCCGCTGCGCCAGCGCCGGCGTGCGCTCACCCCTGCCCCCCCACCCCGAAATACCGGCTCTCCGGCCGCCAGAAGTAGAACCCGCTCACACTCGCCCCCGGCAGCATCGCCCCCGTGTCCGTGAGCGCCATGCCGGCCCGCTCCACCGCCTCGGTGAGCGCAAAGATGGGCTGCTTGAGCGTGTGATCGGGGCAGGCCGGATAGCCGGGCGCCGGGCGGATGCCCTGGTACTGCTCCCTGATGAGCTCCGCGTTCTCCAGCGACTCCGCCGCCGCATACCCCCAGAACTCCGTGCGCACCCGCTGGTGCAGCCGCTCGGCCAGCGCTTCGGCCAGCCGGTCGGCCAGCGCCTTGGCCATGATGCTGCCGTAGTCGTCGTGCTGGGCCTCGAACTCGGCCACCAGCGACTCCAGCCCGTGGCCGGCGGTCACGGCAAAGGCGCCGAGGTAGTCGGGCACCCCGCTGTCGTGCGGGGCCACGAAGTCGGCCAGGCAGTAGTTGGGGCGCCCGTCCCCCTTCTTGTCGAAACGCTGGCGCGGCATGGCCAGTGTGGCCACCACCGTGGTGCGCGTGTCGTCGGCATACAGTTCGATCTCGTCGTCGCGCACACTGGCGGCGGGCCAGAACCCGAATGCCGCCCGTGCTTCGAGACGCTCGTCGCGCACGATGCGATGCAGCAGCGCCTGCGCGTCGGCGAAGAGCGTGCGCGCCGTCTCCCCCACCACCGGGTCCTCCAGAATGGCCGGGTAGTGCCCAGCCAGCTCCCACGTCTGGAAGAAGGGTGTCCAGTCGATGTACGGCACCAGGTCGTCGAGGGGATACGGCACCAGCGAGCGCGGCCCCGTGAAGGTGGGCACCGGTACCGGCACACCCAGGTCGATGCGCGCCTTGTTGGCCCGCGCCGCCTCCAGCGACACGGTGCGGTCGGTGCCGGCGCGCGCCGCGCGCGCCTCGCGAATGCCTTCGTACTCGCGCCGCACTTCGGTGAGGTAGGCGTCCTTGCGCTCGTCGCTGAGCAGGCTGCTCGTCACCCCCACGGCGCGCGAGGCGTCGAGCACGTGCACCACCGGGCCGGTGTACACCGGTTCGATCTTGAGCGCGGTGTGCGCCTTGCTCGTGGTGGCGCCGCCAATGAGCAGAGGAATGGTGAAGCCCTGCCGCTCCATCTCGCTGGCCACGAAGGTCATCTCCTCGAGACTCGGCGTGATGAGGCCACTCAGGCCGATCACGTCGGCGCCCACTTCGCGCGCCTTGTCGAGAATGGCGGCACACGGCTGCATGACGCCCATGTCCACCACCTCGTAGCCGTTGCACTGCAGCACCACGCCCACGATGTTCTTGCCGATGTCGTGCACGTCGCCCTTGACGGTGGCCATGAGCACACGCCCGGCGGGCTTGCTGGTGGCCGTCTTGCGCGCCTCGATGTACGGAATGAGATGCGCCACGGCCTTCTTCATGACGCGCGCGCTCTTCACCACCTGCGGCAGGAACAGCTTGCCGGCGCCGAAGAGGTCGCCCACCACGTTCATGCCACGCATGAGCGGCCCTTCGATGACCTCGATGGGATGTGCTGTCGCGAGGCGCGCCTCCTCGGTGTCCTCCACGACATAGGCGTCGATGCCATGGACGAGCGCGTGGGTCAATCGCTCGTCCACCTCCAGCTTGCGCCAAGCCACGTCTTCGGTGGCCTTGGCGCGTCCCTTCACCTGGTCGGCCACGTCCATGAGACGCTCGGTCGCATCCGGACGCCTGTTCAACACCAGGTCTTCCACCCGCTCGCGCAAGTCGGCCGGGATATCCTCGTAGGGTACCAGGGCGCCGGCATTCACGATGCCCATGTCCATGCCGGCCCTGATGCCGTGATACAGGAACACGGCATGGATGGCTTCACGCAGCGGATTGTTGCCGCGGAAGGAGAAGCTCACGTTGCTCACGCCGCCGCTGATCTTGGCGTGCGGCAGCGTGGCCTTGATCTGCCGCGTGGCCTCGAAGTACGCCATCGCATACTCGGCGTGCTCCTCGATGCCGGTGCCGATGGC
>JBEILM010000298.1:0-3021 GCA_040379205.1 Gemmatimonas sp. | reverse complement strand
GGGCTGGTGATCGGCACGGACGAGTACGCCGACTTCATGCGGCGGAAGGTGGTCGTCGGTGAGCTCGCCCGCGCGCAGGAGCAGCTGGGGCAGCTCGCGAGCCAGTTCGCCGGCTCGTGGACCAGCGCGCTCGAGCAGTTCATCATCGACGGCGGCAAGGCGCGCGACGTCGCGAAGGCGCTCTACCAGGACCTCGCGCGGCTGGCGCTGCGGCAGACGGCGGGGGCGGGGTTCGCGTCGCTGTTCCAGCAGGGGGCGCAGGGGCTGGCAGGGCTGTTCGCCGGCAGCGGCCCGACGCAGAACGGGCTGCCGGTGGCGCCGGGGTCCTCCCTGCCCGACCTGAACGCGCAGCTCGGCTACAACCCGCTGGCGCCGCGTCTCACCGGCGGCCTGATCCCCGCGATGGTCGGCGCCGTCATCGACCAGCCGACGATCCTGCAGCGCGGCGGGCAGGCCTTCGGCGTTGCCGAGGGCGGCAAGACGACGCCCGAGGCGATCTTCCGCCTGGCGCGCGACGAGCGCGGGAACCTCGGCGTCGCGGCCGTCGGCGGCGGGGGCGACACGATCAACATGTCATTCCCCGGCGTGCGGAACGCCACCGACGCGAAGGCGATGCGGTCCACCTTCGGGCAGCAGGTCAGGGCGATCCGGGCGGCGGACAAGCGGGGCCGCAGAGGACGGCGGCCGGCCGGCGAGTGAACGGCACCATCCGAGCGGGTCTGTGCTCCCTCCCGCTGCATTTCGCCCACCCGACCGGCACCCGCCGACTCCCCGGGACCGCGCTCATCGACACCGGCTGCACGACCTCGGCAATCCGCCCCGGCATCGCGCAGGCCCTCGGTCTCCCGGTCGTCGGCGCCACCCAGGTTGCCGTCGCCGGCCGCCCGTCGCTCCGCTGCGAGCTGGTGAAGGCGCAGGTGATCCTGCCGTCGGGCGTCACCTGGGTGCGCCGGCTGACCGTCGCGGCGATGGACCACGACATGCTGTTCGGCATGGACCTGCTCGCCGGCGGCGTGCTGACGGTCGACCTGGTCGCAGGCCGGTGGGAGTGGCGAACCCGCGAGTGACGGCGCGCGCGGCCGCTCTGCTCGCGGGCCGTGTCGAACTCCTGGGACAACGTGTTGCTGCCGCCGGGCTACGCCTACGGCTTCTCGGGCGGCCCTGACTTCGAGACGCGGATCATCCCGACGGACGGGAGCGAGTTCCGCCTGCAGATGCGCGAGGACCCGATCTGGTCGTGGTCGGCGCTTCGGCGCAACTTCGGCGCCGACGCCGACGTCAGCTCGCTGATCGACTTCTTCCTGGCGCGCCGTGGCCCGCTCTACGGGTTCCTGTTCCTCGACCCGCGCGACTTCTCGACGTTCGAGAACCACACCGGCGAGCCGACGCCGCTCGACCAGGTCATCGGGTTCGGCGACGGCGTCGCGACTCGGTTCCGGCTGCGCAAGCAGTACCACGACCCGGGCGGCATGACCGCGCGCGACTTCCCGCGGCGCGTCGTCCCGATGCTGGGCACGGCCACCGAGGCCGTCGCGAAGGTGCTGAACGTCGACACGGGCGCCGACATCTCGCCGCGCGTCGCGGTGGACGGCACGACCGACACGGGCGCCACGTGGCTGCCGCTGTCGCAGGAGGTCGTGCTGTCGTCGCCGCCGGCGATCGGCGCGCAGGTCACGTGGGGCGGCTACTTCGTCACGCCGGCGCGCTTCGACGTGGCCCCGGGCCAGGGCCTCGAGGCCACGATCTCGGGCTTCCGGGCCGACGAGGCGCCGTTCCAGGTGCGCTCGCTGCCGTTCACGGACCCGGTTCCGCTGGTGCCGGGCGGCTCGCCGTACGGTCACCGTCTGCGCGCCAGCCAGTCGACCAACTTCGAGCTGTCGGGCCGCGACGCGTTCCTGCACGAGGTCCAGGCGACGACGCCGATCTCGGGCTACCTCGACGACCTCGACAGCTACCCGACCGGCGGGCCGCACCTGCTGCTGGTCAACACCGGCTCGGCGACGATCACCGTGCGCGACACGTTCGGGTCGTCGGTCGGGACGGTGTCGGCGGGCAGCCGCGCGTGGCTGTTCGTGAAGGAGGACGGCGCGGGGAACCGCACGCCGCTGCTGCTGTCGTGACCGACCCGACGCGCGAGCAGGCGTTCTTCGGCGGCTGGCAGACGCGCTCGGTGGCCGGCGGCACGCTGCAGTGGGGCCCGCCGCACTGGCGCGTGCAGGAGATCCTGCCGTCGGCGCTGTCGACGCTGATGCTGCCCACCGCTGCGCGCGCGGGGCAGCGCGGCGTGCCGCTGTGGGTGCTGAACCGCGGCACCGCGCAGCTGCAGGTGCGCCGGCCGAGCGACAACGCCGTGGTGTGGACGCTCGCCGCCGGCACGGCTGCCCAGTTCGTGCTGGGCTCCGACTGGCTCGGCTGGCCGTTGGCGTCCATGCAGTTCGGCAGCGTGTTCCCGGCGCTGCGCTACACCGTCGAGGTCTCGGCTAACACCGCGAACCTGAACCTGCTCGAGCGCGTGGTCGCGCAGGGCTACGACGGTGCGCAGCCGGCGGTGGTGACGTGTCGCGTGCGCGCGGGCGCCGCCGTCGGGACGACGAACCGTCTCCTGCGCGCGCTGACGACCGGCAACACGTTCAGCGGCGTGTCGTGGGCGGCGGGATCGTTCGCGCTGCTGGTCGTCGAGGCGAACGCCATGGTCGGCGGCTGGGGCGGCGGCGGCGGCCGCGGTGGCGCGCCGGGCACCGGTGCCGCAACCGGCAACGACGGCGAGAACGGCGGCCAGGCGATCCGCGCCGAGATCCCGCTGCGCATCGACTGCCAGGGGCTGATCTTCGGCGGTGGCGGTGGCGGTGGCGGTGGTGGGTCGTCGACGACGCAGCTGACGGTGGTGGGCGGTGGCGGCGGCGGCGCGCGCGGCGGCAACATGGCGACCGGCGGCGTGCTGCTCGGTTCGCCGGCCGGCGGCGCGACCACGTCGGCGGGCACCGGAAGCGGCGGCGGTCCGTTCGCGTTCGGCGCCGGCGG
>JBEILM010000297.1:0-3067 GCA_040379205.1 Gemmatimonas sp. | reverse complement strand
GCTGAACCAACTGCTGCTGCAAACCCGAGGCTTGAGCAGCACGAATCTGGCGGGTACGGCTCTGATCGAACAGTTGCGTAAGGAAGCGTTCGCGCTTTCTGCGTGGGCGTGCCGCGAGATCGACCGCATCACCGCCGAGCGCGACGAGGCGAGGCGGGAGGTGTGCAGGCACGTGTTTCTGAACGGAGGCGTCCCGCCTCGTCAGTACGCGCAGGCAAAGAACTGGGACTGTTTTTCACCGGAGAATCCATGAAGGAAACCATCGTTTCACAGTTGCGCCTGCTGTCCAACGGCCTGACTCCTCGCGTCGAAGCGGAGTTGATGGTGCAGGCAGCAGACGAGATTGAACGGCTTGAGGCGTTGGTGAACGCCGGGGCCGCGATGTTGAAGGAGTCGCGTGAACGCAACGTGCGGCTGCTCTCGCAGTTGCAGGAATACGAAGTGAGGGAACAATGACTGACATTGCACAGAGCGAATGGGACTTCGTGGAGGTGACCGACGAGGACCGCGAACTGCTCGCGGTCGAACATCCGCGCCGCGTTGCCGGGTCGCTGGTCATGTCGATTGCCGCGCACGCCGCGTACAGCCGCACGCGGGTCATCGAAGGAAGCGCGACCGCATCGGATACGGAGGCGTTTCTGCTGACGGCCCGCGTGGTGGTGCAGCACGGCGAACGGGATGCCGATGCCGTGGAGTTCACCGCGACTGTCCCGTACAGGCCGACCATGAGCATCCCGCAGGCGAAGGCGCGTTGGGTGGACATCCTCGCGCACTACCTGACCGAAGAATGGCTCCCCGCCTACGTTGAAGGAGCGTTCGATGACGAAGTCATCTGACATCGGGCACCTTGTGGTGACGCTTGGCACGGGCATCGGCGGCGAAGCCGTGATGGTTCACGCCCACAGCGATGCAGGCCCGGTCCCGGTCTACTTTGAGGTCGCGCCGATGAAGGCGTGCAGGTGCGGATGCACCACCCACAAGGTGCGCGTCCGCGTGGTCGCGCCGAAGTCGGTGAGGCTCCAGCGGGTGCCGAACGCTTCGGTGCCGGAATGAACATGGCTACCCTCATGTCCGTGCAGCACCGAAGGCCCGAATGGACGCTTGAGAACGAGCGGAGGAAGCACAATCGTGCCATCCGCTCCGTCATGCGTTCCATGCAGACGGGTGAGTGCGAGCCGGATACTGGGCTTGAGGCCATCGGAACGCTCATGGATTGGTACGAGGTGACCAACATGAGCATCGACAGGGCAATACCCGCATGGTTGCGGGACAGAAAGGAGACATGAGATGCGCGAGACAGGATGCGAGTATGGGCTGTGCGACGAGGATTCCATGTGCCGTTACTGCGCCAAGGGCGGGCGAAGGCTTGATTCGTTCGACCGAAAGGACTTGTTTGCACGGGCGGTCGATGCCGAGGCGGATGCGATGAACAAGACGAACCGCTGCGTGTGGCTGATGATTCAGAACGACACGTTGGAGGACGAACTTCGGGCGTTGCGCTCCAGCGCGGTGCAGCACGAACTGGACTTCCTGCGCGGGCAGGTGGACCGCCTGACCCGGCGAGCGGAGGAGGCCGAGGCATCACGCGACCTGCTCCGGGCGACGAGGATCGACCGCGTGATTCAGCACGCCGAGGTGCGCCGCGCTCTCTATGAGGGCGAGGGATGAGGCCCGAGGGCTACATGGTGTGGGTGGACGGCGACCCCGCCGCGCAAGGCTCCAAGAAACTGGTGCGCCTGAAGAACGGGCGCAGCGTGATGTTGGAAAACTCCAAGCGCGTGAAGCCGTGGCGTACCGCCGTCGCGGAGTCGGCGCGAGAGTGGAAGGTGCAGCCCTACGTCGGGGATGTGATGCTGCACGTTCGTGTGCGCTTCGTGCGCCCGCAGAAGCACTACCGCAAGGACGGCACGATCACCCCCGGCGCGCCTGCCCGCCCCGGCTACGCGGACTGCGACAAACTGGCTCGCGCCATCTGTGACGCGCTGGCGGGCATTGCCTACGCCAACGACCGACAGGTGGCCGCGATTGCGATTGAACGCGAGTGGTCGCCGGAAGGCATGGGGTCCGGGGCCATCATCCGCATTGTCCCCTGCCCGCCCAAGGGCGGATGGGCGTACGAACACCCCTGAACAACCCCCGGCGCGGGGTCCACGCTGCCATCCGGTAGGTGCCGGGATGGTTGCCCGCGACCGGGGGATTTATCTACCCCGAAAGAAATCTGACTAAATCCACCGATTTCTCCTCCCCACCCCTTGACCCCCGCCGAAACGGGGGTACAGTACGGGTGTTGAGCAGGTCGCTCAACCCGACCCCGCCGGATGCGGACACAGGAGACAGACACATGGCGCACGAAATCGAATCGAACGACGGGCTGGTGCTGGCGGATCAGAAGGCGTGGCACGGGCTTGGCACCGTGGTGCAGGGCGCGCCGAACCCCTACGCCGCGCTGCGGCTCGCCGGGATGGAATGGGAGGTCATGGAGTCGGACAGCCTCACTGGGGTGTTCAACGCGGGCCAGCAGGACGAGCGGCGCGTGGTGACGGGCGACAGCAAGATGCTGGTCCGAAGCGACGATCACACTTTGCTTGGGGTGGTCGGCAAGGACTACGTCCCGGTGCAGAACAGCACCCTCGCGGACCTTGCCTACGCCTTGCGCGATGCCGGGAGCGACCGCGGGGTGGAGGTCGAAAGCGCGGGAACGATCCGGGGCGGCAAGCGCGTGTGGATGCTGCTGCGCGCCCCGAGCGTGGATATGACCGGGCGCGGCGACGAGGCGGTGCCCTACCTGTTCCTCGCCAACGGCCACGACGGGACGCTGGCCCTGCGCGTGCAGCCCACCGGGGTGCGGGTGGTGTGTTCCAACACGTTCCACGCGGCCATCCGCACGACGCGCTCATGGTCGCATCGGCACACGATGAACATCGGCGGCAAGGTCGAACTGCTCGCCGCCGACATCAAGCGGTGGTTCGCGGCGATCAACGACGGGCAGGAACTCGCTCGCACGCTGGCCGCGAAGCAGGTCAACCGCGAGAGCGTCCGCGACCTGTGGGCCGACGTTCTCCTGCGG
>JBEILM010000296.1:0-3152 GCA_040379205.1 Gemmatimonas sp. | reverse complement strand
GCAGGCGCCCAAAGCGGCGCAGGCGGCGCAGCGTGTCAGACATGCGCAGGGCTTGCGTCTCCTCGGTGCGCGTGGCTTCGGCGCGGAGCTGCTCGCGCTCGCGCGCCTGCGTCACCGCAGGGTCTTCTTTCGGGGCTTGGGGCGTCCTCATTCCGTCTCGCCTGTGAACGCGGGCGTCGCGCCATGAGCGATCAGGTCGCGGTAAAGGGCCTCCGGTCGCAACGCACGGGTGCGGATGCCCAGCAGGTGTGCGACCGCCGGGACGCACCAGAACCCGAGCCTGTGAGCCGGCGCGGCGTCGGCTGGCGTGTCGAGCCTAACTATCGTGCGGTGGGGCGGCAGGCTGGCCACCCAGGCGTCAAACACCTCGGGCGCGATGGCGCAGACATACGTCCGCAGCAGCGTCACCTCGTAGATGATCCACGCCCTGGCCTGTGCCGAGTAGCCGAAGGCCAGCACATGCCTGAAGCCGGGGCGGCACAGGCGCCACCACCAATGCCGTCGCTCGCCGTCAAAGAAGGCGGCGTACCAGACCCCCGGAAAGCCGCTCACCTGCGACCACGGAACTTGAGCGGCTGGCGGCCGCGGTCAAACACTCGTGCCTGCGTCCGCGTCTCGACGACGCGATTCCGCTCGTGGCCAAACAGGAGGTTGCCCCCCTCCCCCATGCCCAGCAGCATGTAGCCGAACGCCTCGCAGTTGGAGACGAGCGCGCCTTCCGCGTAGAATACGTGCTCGACCTCAACCTCTACGTCATAGACGGCCCGCGTTTCGCTGGGAGGCAGCGGCTCGACCGCCACAGCTCTTAGAGCAGTAAGTCGCTCTGGCGTACCGGTTGACGGTGAAGTCAGAGCCGCACCCTGCGCACTGACGAGTTTCGTTATCGACACCAGAGGCCAGTCGCGCATAGTGTTTGCAAGCGCGCGAGCAGAAGCGATGGCGGTAGCCGGAAAGCGCCCGATATTCCTCGCCGCAATGCTCACAAACGTAAGCCAGCATGACCCGCTGGGTCGCGCCCTTTTTGGCCGCGTCAGACAGCTTTCGTCGGACGATAGGGTGCTGCCGAGCTTTTGCGGCCATCGGGCGAATCGTAGCCAACCAAGCCTCACAGGCGCAGCTATGTGGCCCGTCCTCTTGCCAGTGGCGCACGGCGTGATCGCGCGAATGAATCGCTTCCAGATTTTCGATGGCGTTGTTCGCGGGGTCGCCGTCGATGTGATGGATGTGATGGTCGTCGGGAATGGGGCCGTGGAAGTGTTCCCACACGACGCGGTGCATATACCGGCCACCATATTTCGGGTCGCTGCGATAATAGCCCGCTGGCCCAGGGCGCCGGTAGAACCTTCGCCCGTTAAACTCTTGCACAGGGTATTTCGCGGGTCGTCCCATACCTGCCCCTCGGAAACCAGAGCATCACTGTAGCTCAGAGCCTCGGCGGGGACAAAACGATTTCCGTCCACCGCAAACGGGTGATCGTGGGTGCAGATCAGTGAGCGACCATTCGACAGGATAACGCGAACAAGCCTGTTCGCGGGTCGGCTCATTGCGGCAACTACGCGCCGGCGCCCCTGCGGGGTCAACACCTCGTCCCCCGGACGGAGCATCTCGATCGCCCGTTCCCCCTCAGGCGTCGCAACCATCGTTCCCGCGACAAAGCACGGATGGCTGTACTGGTTCTTCACGATGTCGCCCGACACGAACTGCCCGGCCGAGCTGTTCGTGACCTTGAACTGATAGCCGCCCCCGAGCCCGGCCACGAGCATACGGCAGTTGGGGTCGACCAGCAGGGCCTGATAGCCATCGACCTGACGCGACAGCAGGTTGTCGACCACCTCCTTACGCCCGCCCCGCCCAAGGAAGCGGTTGGCGCCGGGGGCGCGAACCACCGGCATGCCGTTCTTGCGGAAAATGTCGAACGCCGTCCGCTCCTCAGCCTGGCCGCGTATGTCGCCACCGGGGTCGCCGAAGAACTTGACACGCGCCGGGTCCACGCCGGGGAAGCGACGCAGCAGCTCCGCCTTGACAAAGGGGGCGAACGTCACGGCCCCCACGTCCTCGGCATACAGCTCGGCCAGCACCAGCACGCGCCCGCGGAACGTCTGGCCGAAGATCGCGGCCGGCGTCAGGCCGAAGTCCAGCCCGACATACAGGTCCAAGTCTGGCGTAAACTTCAGCGCCGCCTCGGCCACATGGCTGTTGCGCTCGTTCGCCGCGCGGAACATCGGGTGGACCGCCCTGCCCTTCATCAGGCTGGCAGCGATGTTCCGGCAGTTGGCGTCGATCCACTGGCGCGTGACACCGTGGATCTTCTGCGCGTAGTAGCCCGGCCGCAGCCACTTCAGGTTCTCGGCCTGCGGGTTGACGCAGTACTCCACATCCTCGCCGGGGTTCAGCGGCTCAAGGCCGTGGCGCTTCAGCTCCTCATCCAGCACCAGCAGGGCGGGCGGCTGAACGTACAGGTTCCACGTCGGCGGGCGCTTGTGCTGGCGCACCTGATCGGGCGTGAAGTGGTCCGGCACGGGTGCCTTGCCGAACATGATCGGCACCCAATGCAACTCCTCGGGCGCGTTCATGTCGGCGATCACGCCGGACCATGTGCAGCCGCCATCGCGCACGGACGGGAAGCGGCCGGTACGCGACAGCGCCTCCGTCACCATCAGCAGGCCGGTGTACTGCAGTTCGTTGAAGTACACGCCCGTGACCTCAAGCGAGCGCAGCTTCTTGACGTCATCCTCCTTGTCCAGGGCAAGGAAGATGAACTCAGCCTCGATGTCGCCGTAGCGGAAGTGGTAGGTGAACGGTGGCGACCAACTCATCGAGCCAAAGCCGCCATCCGCCTCCAGCCCCTCGGGGAACAGCTCAAGGAAGGCGTTGATCGTCGTAGTCTTCAGCTCGGGGAACGTCTGACGCACCACGGCCCAGCGGCTCTTGCGCAGGCCCGATCGCGACACGGGCTGCTCGGACGCATGGCGCAGCATTCGCATGATCGCCGTGCGCGTCTTGCCCGAGCCGATCGGCCCCTGAATGACGTCGACGTCGCCAGATGCGAGCAGGAACCGCGTCAGGATCTCGCCGTCCGGCTCGAACACCATCGGCTCGGCCGGCGCTTTCGTTGTGGCCTTGCGGGGCATGCGCTCAGGGTGGCGAGCCGG
>JBEILM010000295.1:0-3188 GCA_040379205.1 Gemmatimonas sp. | reverse complement strand
GGTTTATTCAACAAGCACCGTTTCAGCGCAGCCAAATTACGATGGGACTGGAGTTGCGACTTACGTTACAAATCAAACATACATTTTCACAGGTGTACATCAAAACAACTCATTGGTTGGGTTGCGAAACGGAAATACAGACGGCAGCAACTCCGGTACTTACACTCTCCGGACCAATTTGGGAACTTCGCCGCTCTACATTGGCTCATCGCCGATGTTTAGCCGCTACACGAACTGGATGATAGGCGAAGTGATTATCACGAATGGTGCCGAGCTATCAGTACATGACCGATTGAAGACTATCGGACATCTTGGCTGGAAATGGGGCAACGCCGCTGACATGGTGACGAGCAGCCCATTTGTGAACCGCCCGCCGCTGATCGGGGACTGATCAATGCTTCGAGTCAGGCAGCCCGCGCTCTCGGGTGACGCGGGCGCCGGCTCAATCAGCGGCAGCCTTGCGGTCACGCTCGGCGCCGCGGAGCTCGCGGGCGCCTCGACGATTGAGCTGCGAGCGCAACTCGCCGGGACGCTCGGCGAACTGACGTCTGCGGCCTCCGGCGCCGTTCGCATCACCGGCGCGACGGCCGCCACGCTGTCGGACGCGACGATCTCGGCGAGTGGCGCGCTGCTCGCGATCACGACCGGCTCGCTGGCCGTTACGCTCGACGCCGCGACGGTGTCGGCGGCCGGGCAGGTGCGGATCGCGGGCGCGGCGACTGCCGGCCTCGACGCGGCAACCGCGACGGCGACGGGCGCGCTGCGCATCGCGGGCGCCGCTTCGCTGACGCTTCAGTCGGCGACGGTCTCAGCGGCCGGCGCGCTGACCGCGCTCGGGTCCGGGTCGCTTAACGCGACGCTCGACGCCGCTACGATTTCCGCCGCAGGCGGCCTGCGCATCGCGGGCACGCTGGCCGCGACACTCGACTCCGCGACGATCTCGTCGGCCTCGCGCCTCGAGATCCGCGGGACAACTTCCGCCGCGCTTGATGCGGCGACGCTTTCGGCGGCCGGGGCTGGCCCGGGCGTCGCGATCAACGGCGCGCTTGCGGTCACGCTCGAAGCCGCGACGCTTGCCTCGGCCTCTCGGCTCGAGCTGCGGGCCACGCTCGGCGCGACGCTCGATGGGGTCATTCTTTCGGCGACGGGCACGGTTACGGCGGTGCCGCCAAACACCGGCACGATTGCGATCACGCTCGCCGGGGCGACGCTTGAGGCGCAGGGCATCTTCCCGAGGCCCGAGCCGGCGCTGCGCTCGTTGCGGGTGCGGATTGACCGTCGGGCGGTGAGCTCGTCGAATCGCACGCGCACGATCGTCGTCGATGGCGAGCTGAGCACCATTCACTGATTCAACAGGAGGCCGCTGGCGGCCATGACGGACACAACCCGCGGCGGCCCCTACGGACTCGTCAGCCCGAAGCGCAGCTTCGACGAGGTGCCGATCGAGATCGACTGGCACGACTTCCTCGTCAACGTGCGCCTGCCGGGCACGACCTACGCGCAGAACGCTCTTGTGCGTCCGCTGCGCGCCGAGGCCACCGGCCTGCAGTATCGCTGCACCACGGCCGGGACGACGAGCGGGCAGCCGAGCGGACGCCTGCGATGGCCGGCGACCGCAGGCGGCACCGTCGCCGATGGGTCTGTCGTCTGGACGGCCGAGGCGCTTGGCAGCGGGTCGCTGCGCTCGACGATCAGCACAAGCACCTGGCCTGCGGTCACGGGCGTGACGGTCACGGATCAGGGCTCGTCGGATCTGCGATACCGCGCCAACGTCGGCGGGGGCAAGTCGGGGCAGGCCTACGAGATCAGCCACCGCGTCACGCTCTCGAACGGCGAGGACAAGGAAGCGGTCGCGATCCTGCCCGTGAAGGACTGACGCCGGGAAAAAGGCAGGCCTTTTTTTGGAAAGGTCCCCCAGGAAAACGGGCAGGTGAGGGCGCGACGTGCTCGAGGTCAAGACCAACACCGACGCGGTGCTGAAGCTGCTCGAGGAACTGCCGCGGAATCAGATTCCGTTCGCCACGGCTCTCGCGCTCACGCGCACGGCGCAGAAGGTGCACGAGGAGATCAAGCGAAAGCTGCCCTCGATCTACGACCGGCCGACGCCGTGGACGGTGGGCGGCCTGTACGTCAAGCCTGCGCGCAAGAACGCGCTGGTGGCTTCGGTAAAGTTCAAGGATCGCAGCGAGGCGACGAAGGGGCTGCCGGCCGCAGAATACCTGCAGCCGTCTGTATTCGGCGTCGCGCGCAAACCCAAGGCATTCGAGCGACTGTTGCAACGCGCAGGCGTCCTGCCCTCGGGCTGGTTCGCGGTGCCGAGCAAGTACGTCGCCCTCGATTCATACGGCAACGTCCCGCGAGGAACGGTGACCAAGATTCTCGCGCAGCTTCAGGCCTCGCGAGACTCGGCGCAGAACGAACGCGCGAGCGTGCGACGCAAGCGCAACCGTCGACAGATTTACGGTCGTTACTTCCTCGCGTACCCAAGTCGCGAGATCACGCGACACCTTACGCCGGGGATCTACGAGCGCATCGGCGGGGGCATGGCTGTCCGCCCCGTGTTCGTCTTCGTGGACAAGCCGCCAGTGTATCGGCAGCAGTTCCGTTTCTTTGTTGAAGCGGAAACGATGGCACGTCGCATTCAGCCGGAGATGTTCCGCGAGGCGATCGCCGAGACGATGGCGACGATCAAGAAGGTTTGAGGGGGCGCGCGCGAGATCGCGCGGGTCCTTCCCAATAGCATTGATTGCGGGTCATTCGGCCCACGATTTTTTTCTAGCGCCAGCGAACTGTAGCGCCACCACCACAGGCGACGGATGCAAGCGGAACTCTGGACCTTGAGCGGCCTTGCCGTAGAGCTGGGGCGCGATCGGCGCTCGCTGGCGCGTGACCTCGAGGGACTCGATCCCGATAAGTCCGAGCATAAGGGCGGGCGCACCGAGCGGCGCTGGAGGATGCGGCGTGTCGTCGAGCACCTTTTCCGGCCACAAGGCGGAGCGGTGGCCGCCGAAGACTTTGACAACCAGCGCGAGCGCCTGGCAGCCGCCCAGGCCGAGCGGGTCGAGATGGAGAACGCCATCCGACGCGGTGAGCTGGCCGAATGCGCGGCGGTCGCGGCCGGCTGGGCCGAGCACATCGCCGCCGCTCGGGCAAAGCTCCTCTCGCTGCCCGCCAAGCTCGGGCCGCAG
>JBEILM010000294.1:0-3191 GCA_040379205.1 Gemmatimonas sp. | reverse complement strand
GGTGGACACCGACGCCAACCCCGGGGTATCGGCGCGCTTCGGCATTCGCAGCATTCCCACGCTCACCCTCATGGCGGGCGGCAAGGAAGTGGCGCGGCAGGTGGGGGCGGTGCCCATGGCGATGCTGGAGCGCATGGTGGCCGGGCACGCTTAGGCGCGCATCCGGCGACAGATCGGTGCAGTGATCGGGGGCGCCGTCACCGCCCCGCGATGACCTTCTTGCGCTCCGACAGCTCGTTCTCGAGACGCCCGCAGACAAGTTCGCACAGCTTGAGCACATCCTTGTCCGCCAGTTCGTAGCGCACGTACACGCCGTCGCGCTCGCGCGACACCAGGCCGTTGGTGAATAGTTGGCCAAGGTGGCGGGACACGTTGGCCTGCCCCATGCCCGTCGCCTCGACGAGCTCGTTCACCGTGCACGGGCCGTTCCGAAGCTCCTGCAGGAGGCTCAGGCGCGCCCGGTCACTGAGCGCCTTGAAGCGTTCGGCGACCAGATCGAGCAGTTCGGGACCCATGCGCTTGGTGGCCATCGGAAGGCTCCGGGGAACGTGTTGAAATGCACACATACGTATTCTTGAATATACGTACCCAAAGGGCGGCGCGCCATGCCCCCTGCCCCGGGACACGGCACGCCGCGAACAGTCCTGCCTCCCGCTCCCTGCCTCCTGCTCCCTGCGTGCTGCGCCCCGATCGTCAGCGCAGCGTCGCCGACAGCGTGATCTCGGCGTTCAGCACCTTCGACACCGGGCACCCCGCCTTGGCCGCCGCTGCCAGCTCCTGAAACTGCGCCTCCGAGATGCCGGGAATCGTCGCCTCCAGCACGAGATGCACCTTGGTGATGGCGAAGCCACCGTCCTTCTGCTCCAGCGTCACCGTGGCCGACGTGTTGAGCACCTCGGGGGTGAAGTTGGCCCTCCCCAGCTGACCGGACAGCGCCATCGAGAAGCAGCCGGCATGCGCGGCAGCGATCAGCTCTTCGGGGTTCGTGCCGCTGCGGCCTTCTTCATCCTCGAAGCGCATCTTGAACGAGTACGGCGTGTCCTGCAGCACCCCACTCGGCGCGGTGAGGGTGCCACGGCCTTCACGAATGGAGCCGTTCCAGACGGCTGAGGCAGTACGCTGCATATCGGAATCTCCTGGATGATAGGGGAAGAGTGATGCCGAAGGGTGCGCGCGCGCCCCGGCGGCGGCAAGCGGCCGGTCGCGATTCCGACGCCTTGCCCCGAGGCGGACCGGGCGCTCTCTTCCCGAGGCGCGCCCCACCTTCCGCCCACCGGAGCTCATCAGCATGCACCCGCCCGATCCATCCGGACGGCGATCCTTTCTTAAAGCCGCCGGTGTCCTCGCCGTCGGCGCCGCCGCCGCGGGGGCCTCGGCATGCGACGTGCGCGACCCGCAGACGCCGTCCAGCGGTACCGACGCCGACCCACTCGAGCGTCGCCGCGGATTCGACCGCGCGCTCCTCGATGCCATTGCCGTGGCCATGCTGCCGGAATCGCTCGGCGCCGCCGGTGTTCGCGCCGCGACCGACCGTTTTGTCTCGTGGGCCGACGGCTACGAACCGGTGGCCGAGGAGATGCACGGGTACGGCTACGCCGACATTCGCTACCTGCCGGCCGACCCGTCGCCGGCGTGGCGCGCGCAGCTTGCCGCGCTCGATCTGCTGGCCCGCAAGCGCACCGGGCTGTCGTTCACCTCGCTCCCGGTGCCGCGCCAGCGCGAGGTGCTGAGCGCGGTCCTGCGTACCGAGCAGGCCGAACGTCTTCCGTCGCCGTTGGCCGCACGCCACATCGCGATGGCACTGCTCGGACACTGGGCCGCGTCTCCCGAGGCCTGGGACCTCGCGCTTGGCGTGCGTGTCACGCCGGGCACCTGTCGCCCGCTCGACGCAGCCACGAAGAAGCCGCTGCCGCTGGCCGGAGAGCCTGCGACATGACACGCCAGGACGATCGCCCCACCGTGCACGAGACCGACATCTGCATCGTGGGCAGCGGCATTACCGCCGCGCTGATGGCGGCACATCTGGCCGAACACACCACGCGCGCCATCACCGTCGTGGAGGCGGGCAAACCCACCACGCCGCTCAGGCAGCGCGCGCAGGCCCGCGAGCGCTGGCAGGCGTATGGCGAGAGTCCGTGGAAGTCCGATCACCTCGACGACCAGAACGCGTCGGGCACCACCTGGGGCTTCTCGCCCAGCATGCACGTGGGCGGCCTGGCGATGCACTGGGGCGGCGTGGCGCCGCGTTACTCGCCGGAAGACTTCCGCCTGCAGTCGCTGTACGGTGTGGGCACTGACTGGCCGTTCACGTACGAGGAGCTCGATCCGTTCTACCAGGAAGCCGAAGAGCGCATGGGCATCGCGGGCGAGCAGGGGCCGCCGGCCGTCGACCCGCGCGGCAAGCCGTATCCGCTGCCGCCGCTCCCCATCAACTACAATCTCGCGCAGCTGCAGCAGTGGGCCTCGCAGGCCGGTATTGCCGCGTGGAGCACGCCGAGCGCCAAGAATTCGGTGCCGTATGCGAATCGTGCACAGTGCCAGCGCTGCGACACCTGCTATCCGGTGTGCCCCACCGGCGCCCGGTATTCGCCCGACTTCACGTGGGACGCGCTGGTAGCCTCCAAGCGCATCACGCTGCTCACGGAAACGCTCGTGCGGCGCCTCGACGCCGACCCGAAGACCGGCCGCATCACCAGCGCGGCGGCCAATCGCACCGACGCGACCGGCGCGCCGTTGGAGATCCGCGCCACGACCTTTGTGCTCGCCGCCGGCTTCGTGTGGTCGCCGCACCTGCTCCTGCTCTCGCGCAGCGACGCCTACCCCGACGGCCTCGCCAACCGCAGTGGTCTCGTGGGCAAGTATCTGGCCGGGCACCGCAACGTGAATGCCTACCTCAAGCTGCCGATGGAGCTGTTCCCCGGCATCAACGTGCAGCACTCGCTGGTGTCCAAGCAGTTCATGCGCCCCGGCAAGCAGTCACGCTATCTGCGGCACGACCTGCGCCTCTGGGAGTCGAGCGTCGGGCGCGAGCCACGGCTGCGCGACGACAAGGGCGAGGTGATGTTCGGCGACGCCCTGCTCAACGACTGGCAGACGCGTGCCAGGGGTGCCACGGCGCGTGTGCGAGGCTACTACGACGTGCTCCCCGACCGCGAGAGCAAGCTGGTGCTCGACGACGGGCGCACAAACCG
>JBEILM010000293.1:0-3192 GCA_040379205.1 Gemmatimonas sp. | reverse complement strand
ATGCACTCAGCGAAGTCAGGAAACGAGACGAGAAACCCACCCCCGTCCTCCTCGGAGAGTGGACGAATCTCGAACGGGTAATCAGTGATCTTGGCCATACTCATGCTCCGTCGATGAGTTCGATGAACTTGCGGATGTAGATGGGCTTGATCGGCCTGTGCGCAGGTACAGACAGGGTGCGGCCATCATCGCGCACGAACACGCAGTGACTGCTCTTCTGGTGACGCCCGTCCAGACCGTGATGTCTAGCGACGGACTGGAGATCCGAGATCTGCCAGTCAAGTTGGGTTCGCCGCATGGCGGCCAGTAGCTTTGCTGCCGAGTTCACGGCCGTTGGCGGGCGACAATTATCTTGAGCGCTCAGCGACAACTATCGTGAGCGGTTGACGCATGCCGCCGGGGTGCGTTTTGCGGTTGGGTTCCTACAGTGATCGCCTTCTTCAGGAGGGTGGCCACGGTGCCCGGCAAACGCATAACGGACCTACAGGTGATCAAGTACAAGACATTGAGAGGCGAGCACAGCCAGGAGGCTGCAGCCGCCAAGAGCGGCATCAGCGTGGCCAGCGCGCGGCGCGTGGAGGCGGCCACGGTGCTGCCCTCGCAACGACCACCGCGCCACTGGCGCACTCGCGCCGATCCGCTGGCAGCGGTTTGGGACACGGAGGTGGTGCCGATGCTGGAAGGCGCGCCGTCGCTGATGGCGGTGACGCTGTTGGAGGAGTTGCAGCGCCGGCATCCCGAGCAGTTTGGCGATTCGGTGTTGCGCACGCTGCAGCGACGTGTCGGCCAGTGGCGCGCGGAGCATGGCGACGAGCGCGAGATCTACTTCGCGCAGGAACACCCGCCCGGCCGCCTGGGGCTGTCGGACTTCACCGTGGGCGATGCGCTCGATATCAGCGTGGGTGGCCTGGCGTTGCCGCACCGTCTGTACCAGTTCGCCCTGGCGCACAGCGGCTGGCGGCATGTGCGCGTGGTGCTGGGCGGCGAGAGCTTCCAGTCGCTGGCTGATGGCTTGCAAGACGCGCTGTGGATGGCCGGTGGTGTGCCCGAGGAGCACCGCACCGACAGCCTGTCGGCGGCGTTCAACAACCTGACTGAGCGTGAAGAGCTTACCAAGCGGTACCACGCTCTGTGCCAGCACTACGGCCTGCGCCCCACGCGCAACAACACCGGCGTCAGCCACGAGAACGGCGCCATCGAGGCACGCCAGGGCAGCCTGAAGACGGCGCTGGACCAGTCGCTGCTGCTGCGCGGCGGCCGTGAGTTCGCTGACCTAGCTGCCTACGAGCAGTTCGTGGCGGAGACCGTGCGCCGGCTCAACGCCCGCTGCGCCCGGGCCTGGGAGGCCGAGCGCGCCTGCCTGCGCCCACTGCCGGCGCGCCGTACGGCCGACTACGAGGAGGTCGACGCCCGGGTCAGCAAGTTCGGCGTGTTCACGGCCAAGAGCGTGCTCTACAGCGTGCCCTCGCGGCTGGCCGGGCATCGGCTGAAGGTGCGGCTGCACAGCACCCACCTTGACGCCTGGCTGGGCGGGGTGAAGGTCTTCGAGTGCGAGCGGCTGCATGCCAGCACGGCCGAGCGCCACCCGCGCAGGATCGACTGGCGCCACATGCTGCCCAGCCTGAAGCGCAAGCCCGGCGCCTTCGCGCGCTGGGTGCTGCGCGACGCGATGTTCCCGCGCAGCGAGTACGCCCAGGCCTGGGCGCAGATCAGCGCCCGGCTGCCCGAGCGCTCGGCGTGCCGGCTGATGGTCGAGCTGCTGGACCTGGCCGACCGCGCCAATGTGGTCGCAGAGCTCGCCGGGGTGTTGGCCGGGCTGCAGGCCAGGGACGAACTGCCCGACATCGACGAGCTGCGCCATCGCTTCGTGCCCAGACAGCCAGCGATGCCAGAGGTCCAGGTGGTGTTGCCCGCGACCGACGTGTACGACGAACTGCTGGAGGCCGCATGACCAGCGCCACGCCCACGACCGTCAACACCGCCGATGCGACCAGCTCTGGCGCCGCGGTGCCGATCATGCTGACCGAGTTGCGGCTGCCCACCATGAAGCGGCTGTGGGCTGACCTGGCGGCGCAGTCCAACCGCGAAGGCTGGCCGGCCGAGCGCTTGCTGCACACGCTGCTGGGCCATGAGATGGCCGAGCGGGAGACACGGCGCCTGGCGCGCGCCCGGGCCGACAGCGGCCTGCCACCGGGCAAGAGCCTGGCGCAGTTCGACTTCGCCGCGGTGCCGGCCGTGTCCAAGGCGCACGTGATGGCGCTGGCCGAGGCCGACTCGTGGATCGGCCAGGGCCACAACCTGCTGGCCTTCGGCCCACCGGGCACCGGCAAGACGCACCTGCTCGCCGGCATCGGCCATGCGCTGATCGACCGCGGCCTGAAGGTGCTGTTCGTGCGCACCAGCGAGCTGGTGCAGCGGCTGCAGGCCGCGCGCCGTGATCTGCGTCTGCCGGCCGAACTGGCCAAGCTCGACCGCTTCGACCTGGTGGTGCTGGACGACTTCAGCTACGCCCGACGCGACCAGGCCGAGACCTCGGTGCTGTTCGAGCTAATCGCCGAGCGCTACGAGCGCAAGAGCATCGCCATCACCGCCAACGCGCCGTTCTCGGCCTGGAACGAGGTGTTCCCGGACAAGGCCATGACGGTGGCCGCCGTGGACCGCCTGGTCCATCACTCGACCATCCTGGAGATGAACGTGGATAGCTACCGACGCCGCGCTGCGTTGCCGGCTCGCCGGCAACGCAGCGCAACCCAAGCCCAATGATCAACGCCCGACCGCACCGCTCAAGATAGTTGACGCTGACAGCTCAGAATAGTTGACGCCGGGCACGTACGCCGCAAGAATGGGGGTGGCAGCGGGGTCCAGTTCCAGCCAGCGCAGCAGTTTTTGCACGGGCTCGCGGGGCACTTGCCGCGGGTCATGCAGGGCCTCAGCGATGGCCATGCGCAGGCCTATGAGGTCCAGTGGGGTACGGCGCTCTTCCAGCAGCGCAAGAGCGTCTTCCAGCAAGCGGGTGCGCTCCAGCGCCAGGTCGCGCACGGCGTTCCATACCGGCGTGCCCGCTGAAGCCACCACCCAACGGCCCCAGGTGTGGCCCCATTGGCTGCGGAAGTGTTCGTCGATGGTCTGTCGCGCCAAGTCGCGCAGGGCCACGGCTTCTTCGCGGCCTGGATGGGGTGTGCCGTCTTCTCT
>JBEILM010000292.1:0-3220 GCA_040379205.1 Gemmatimonas sp. | reverse complement strand
TCGGTAATCCCCCCGTTTTTGGAGGGGGTTCGGTAGTAGAATTTTCTCGGTAATGTCAACGAGGAGGTTCGAATGAAGAAGAGTAGATTTACCGAGGCGCAGATCATCGCGGTCCTGCGACAAGCCGAAGGCGGGGTTCCAATCCCTGATCTTTGCCGGGAGCATGGGATCAGCACGGCGACGTTTTACGGCTGGCGCTCGAAGTTTGGCGGCATGGAGGCCTCTATGGTCACCGAGATGAAGACCATTCAGGAAGAGAACAGGCGCCTGAAGAAGATGTTCGCCGAGCTGAGCATGCAGAACGAGCTTTTGAAGGAGGCGCTTGGCCGAAAATAACCAGGCCATCCCAGCGCCGGGAGATGGCCGTGGATGCCGTGGCGCAGAAGGGCGTCAGCATTGCGCTCGCATGCCGGACCTTTGGCGTGAGCGAGCGCTGCTACCGCTATGAGCCGAAGCTGAAGTCCGAGAATGAGCGGATCGGCGAGCTGCTGATCGGCCTGACCCGCGCTCATCGCACCTGGGGGTTTGGTCTCTGCTACCTGCATCTCCGCAATGTGAAGGGTTATCTCTGGAACCATAAGCGCGTGTACAGGATCTACCGGGAGCTCGAGCTCAATCTGAGGATCAAGCCCCGCAAGCGCCTGAAGCGGGAAAAGCCCGAGGAACTCGCAGTGCCAGCCGAACCAAACATCACGTGGTCACTCGACTTCATGGCGGACCGGCTGGAGGACGCGAGGGGCTTCCGGCTCTTGAATGTTCTGGACGACTTCAACCGTGAAGGTTTGGGCATCGAGGCGGACTTCTCGCTGCCGGCGGAGCGGGTGACGCGCACGCTGGACCGGATCATCGAATGGCGAGGGCAACCACTGGCCATTCGGGTGGACAACGGCCCAGAACTGATCAGTGCCACGCTGCTGTCGTGGGCGGAAAAGCGAGGAATTGCCATCCAGCACATCCAGCCAGGCAAGCCTCAACAGAACGCGTACATCGAGCGCTACAATCGCACCGTCCGGCACGAGTGGCTCGGACAATATCTGTTTCGAACGATTGAGGAGGTCAAAGATACCGCCACCGAATGGCTCTGGACTTACAACCATGAGCGCCCCAACATGGCGCTCGGAGGAATTACGCCGGCTCAGAAGCTGAGATGGCAAACGGAAGTACAACCCTCCGGGTGAGTTCTACGCCGAACCCCCTCCAAAAACGGGGGGATTACCCCATCAGGGCCGCCATCGAAGAGGTTGCGGATCGGATCGACGCAGAGGATGTCGGGCGCGCCATGGCCGTAATGCGCCCGGGCGGCGGCAACGGCGCGCGAAACACCGCCCGCATCGAGCAGCATTCGGACCTTCGGGGTCGCGACCAGATTGTCGCGGGCGGCAGAGAGCAGCGCCGGGTCGAGCCGGATGCCCTGAAGCCGCTCGCGCAGATAGTGGTACTGGATCTCGGCCTGCAGATAGAAGATCCGCAACGGGCGGCACGGCGCGAAGCCGAGGAACGGGATGCCGGCCGCCATGTGCACCAACAGGCTGATCAGGAAGTCGCTCTTGCCGACCTTGGGCGCGCCGCCGAGGACCAGCATTCCACCCGGCGTGAGCACGCGCGGGCCGATGATGTCGTCCGGCATCGGGCTGCTGTCGTCGAGGAGCGTGCCGAGTGTGAAGGTTGGCAATGGCGACATCGGGGGAACCGCCAGACGTTCGAGCGGCGGACCGTGCCGTTCTTCGTGCAGGCGCCAAAGGCGCTGCGCCTCCGCCGCGAGCCGTTCCAGCGGCCAGCTCGGACGCAGCATCGCGGCGTTGTACTGGCAGATCGCCTCCCAGGCCTCGTCACGGCTCATACGTCCCTCATGGGCCAGCCGGATGAAATGGCCGATGGCAGCGCTTGCACCCTGAAACCGGGTCCATGCATCCTCGCTGCCCTCCCGAACCGGCGTCGTCAGAACATCGGCGATCGACGGCTTCGAGGTTGCTGGTCCTGGTTCTGAACCAACACCGCCCAGAGGCGGCATGGCGTCGACCCGTTCGGCGAAATCGCGCAGGTCCACCTCGACATGCTGGTTGTGGCGACGGATGGTGACGAGGCGCTTGAAGCCGCCCTTGTGATAGATGGATCCCGCCAGACGGATCGGTTGGTGCGCCGAACGAAAATGCGTGTCGCCACCAACCTTGATCGCGATATCGCCGCGCAGCCGGCAAAGCAGCGTGATGTCCTCGGCTTCGGCAGGCTCATTCAGGCGCCACCAGACATGCAGCTTGTCGAGACCGTCCTGTGTGCGGCCACCGCTTTCGACGATCAGGGTCGGTTCACCGAGATGCCGGATCAGGTGGTCGAGTTTGGCCGCGATGTCGCCGGCATCGAGATCGACGAGCACCGTTTGCATCTGGCGTACGTCGGCGGACTTGGCCTTGCCGCTCTCGGCCACCGTTCCCGGCACCACATAGAAAGCAGCACCTTCGCGCGCCGCCCAAGCTGCGAAAGCAATCGCCTTCTCCAGCAGGCCGGCATCGGCTTCGATCCAAGAGTTATGCGGGCGACCGTCGATCCCCTGGCCTTTGTCGATGAAGCCCCGCAGCGGCACCCAGCCGTCGCAATAGCCGAAGACGACATCGAGAAAGACGGCGATCTGCTCACGATCCGGCTCGACGTCGAACGGATCGACCTGTGGCGTCGCATCGTTGAAGTCGCGCCAGGCATCGAGGGAAACGACGTTGTGATCGCTCATGCCGGCAGGCCCCAGCAGCGCTGGCCCCAAGGGCACATCCGGCATTCATGAAAGTCGCGTGTGGTCGCGACCCGGGGCAGCAATTCGCCCGCGTCCGTCGCCTGCAGGATCCGGACGGCACGATCACTCATCCGTTGGGCAAGACCGGCATCGAAGGCCACAAGCTCGTGGTGCAGTTCGGCCGTGTCCTTGTTGATGGCGGTGAACAGCGCCGGATTGGAACAGATGCCGGAGACGCTGGCTTCCATGTACGCCTGGTAGAGGGCGATCTGCGCCGCGTAGACCGGCTTGGCGATGACGACACCCTTGGCAACAGTCTCCCGCCAGTTCCTGGCGTTCATGGTCTTGCATTCCCAGAGCGCGGGAACGGCAAGGCCCAGCTGGCCGGGGGCTGCCGCGATGATCCCGTCGACATGGCCGCGAACACGGCCACCAGCAATCGAGAAGCCGAACTGCTCCCCGTCCGCGCGATTACCCTTGCGGGTGTAGAGATCG
>JBEILM010000291.1:0-3233 GCA_040379205.1 Gemmatimonas sp. | reverse complement strand
GCCTTTGCCACATCCCGGGGGCTTCTGCCGCGCGCGCTCTCATTCGGTGGGGTTGGGGGGGCCACCCCAAAATTAAAAAATGATTACGCCGCGCCCCCACACCCGCTACACTAGCTGCGCTCGTCGGCAGCAAGCTTCGTTAGGCCGGATTTTCGCGAGTGCCAAGACAACGCGGGCAGTGAGCCAGCAGCGGGCGGCTCCGTAGACTACCTCCCCACCTCAGCGCGGAACCAAGCCCCTTGCTCGGGGCCTACAGTCCGCTCAATCATCACAAGTACGGCAGGGGTAGTGCGGAGCGGCTCCGTCATGAAGCGAGTTAGCAACGAGTCCATTAAGGAGCTCCCAATGCGCGATTCGAGCTGGGCGAGCAGCGCCGGGGCTTTTCGGTAGGATATGTTTGCATGTGGACGTGCAGTGCTGGCGTTTGTCCATATGGGGCCCTGTCCAACCGCGCCCTGACGCCATGATTCTAGGATGCGCGTCCAAGCTTCTTCGCCGTGGAGCGCTCGCACTGCGCGACCGGACACGAATTCAGCAAATCCTTCATTCAGCCAGTTGTCTGGACCAGATGGATTGGCGCCAATGCTCCAATAGTGTGCGAATTCATGACAAATGAAGTAGGTCAGTCCTGAGGAGTCTGCGGGCGGGCTCTGACCATCACTGGGCCCCACAGATATCACCACGTAACGCTGGCGGGCGTAGCCTGGCCCGGCGCGCGGCGCCATTACCAAGTCCGCTGTCTCGATGGGGTCACGTGCGCCATAGCGAAGATTTAGATAGTTTGCGCACTGTGCAGCAGTCCCGAGCATGCGAGCAACCATTTCCGGTCGAGCACCGACGTCGTGTGTACGCGCTTGCCCTTTCGCGGTAGCGCGTAGCGCTCGAGAAGCAGCAAATGCGAAATCTGGGAGTGCCCGTGTGTTCACGATCTCAAGCGTGTCCCCGCGCATTTCTTGCGTACCACTAGAGATCGCACGGTATCCCGGCGGTAGGATAACCCGCACACGGCCGCTCACGTCGTGAGCGAAGTCAGCCACAACGGGGAACCAGAAGCTGTCGAGCCCGAGCTCGACCCATTCTGACGAGAGGCTGTTGATTCTGTCCTCGCTCAGGAGCAAGCGTCCAGCGTACAGGAGGCGTAGCTCCGTATCCGCAGCGCCGGCGCGCGACCTTAAATGCACGGTGAGCCGCGCTAAGCCACGATCCACGGTCGATTCGTAGCGCTCAACGTCGCGGCCCGTCAGAGATGTGATTCCGACCCCGCTGTTGAGCAGCAAGACAACTGAACCTGAATCCTGCAATGCGTTCGTAGGTTCGCCATAGAAAAACACCGCCGGTTGCCTTACGTTCGCGGGACTTCCTGGCAGAAGTTTCCCTCGTCACGCAGAGGCACCCGGCCGGTGCGCTTTCATCGTATTCCCTGCCGCCCCGCGGCACAAGGCAGCGCCGCGAGTCTCCGCGTGCGCCATTCGGCCACGGGCCTGACGGATGGAGCGGGGCTGCTGTTGGTCCGTCAGCTCTGGGATCGCTTCGCGCTGTCGGCGCGTATCGATGCGCATGCGCCCGCGGTGGGGGGCCGGTACCGCGCCTCGACGATGCTCGAAACCTGGGTGGCCGGGCTGCTCTACGGTGTCGAGCATCTGGATGATCTGCAGTACCTGGCGGCGCGCGGCGTTGCGCCGCTCTTCGGATGGACGCGCGTGCCGGATCCGACGACGATGGGCCGCTGGTTGCGGCGCGGCGGCACGGCGATGGCCGCGCACGTCGACACCCTCACGTGGTGGCTCGTCCGGGCGCGCTGGCGGCAAACGCGGGTGCCGCCGGCCGTGACGCTGCTGCTCGACTCCACCGTCGTCCAGCGCTATGGCACGCAGCAAGCCGGCGCGAGTGCCGGCTACAATCCCACGCGCAAAGGACGGCCGAGTCATCATCCACTCCTCGCCTTTCTCGACACGGGCGATTGCCTGGGCGTGCGGTGGCGTCCGGGTGCTGCGCACACGGCGGCGGGGGCGCTGGAGTGGATTCCGGAGCTCGTCGCCCGCCTGCGGCAGGCGGGCGTCGCGCAGATCACGGTGCGGCTCGACAAGGGCTTTTTCTCCGAGGCGATGGTCGCGCTGCTGCAGCGGCTCCGGGTCGACTTCGTGCTCAAGGTGCCGGATCACGCGTATGTCCGGCGCGCGCTCGGGGCCTGGCGCGCCTCCGAGAAAGCCGACGGCTACTGGACGGCCACGGGGACGCTCCACGGCGCGGCGCTCCGCTCCGTCGAGCACCGGACGCTCGACGCGCTCGTCCCCGACGCGCTGGGACTCGAGACCACGACACGGGCCCACGTCGCCCACGTGCTCACCAATCGCGACGACTGGCACGCCCTCACGGCGTGGCGCACGTACAACGCGGGCACGCTCGTCGAACAGCGAATCAAGGAGCTCTATCAGCTCGGCTTCGGCGCGACCGCCATCGATGATCTCGGTGGCAACGCCCTGCTCGCGGCGCTCACGACGCTCGCGTATCAGGTCCTGCACGTCATTCGCACGACCGCGCTCGCCGGCGCGTGGTCCCGGGCGCAACCAGCCCGCCTGCGGCGCTGGGTCTTCACGCTCCCGGCGCGTCTCACCACGCATGCGCGCAAGCGCACCGTCCAGTGTCGTCGTGACGAGCCCTTCCGGCATCAGTTCCTCGCCGCACTGCGCGGGCTCCGTGAACTAATCCCGCCGCGCGTCCGCGCGCTCGCGGTGTAGTCGCCTGCCCATCCCCGCGCCAACACTGACGCCCCGGCGTCGGGCGCTGTCGCCTGCCCACCGGCGTGAACGCGGGCGTGAGCGCGCCCGCAACACCCCCGCCACGCGCCACACGAACGCTGTGCGCCTGCCTCAACGCACGCGCCGCCGTCGAAAAGCGCGTCTCGACGGCCCGGCATCACACCGCCCGTGACGCCACTATTACGGTCAGGCGACGATTGCAGGATCCGGGTTCAATTGAGACTTAGCCCTGTATGACTGTACTGCATCTCCTTCTCCGGGTCGCGTTTACGCTCGTGGGCGCGTTGCTGCTTCTTGCCGCCTACTCCCGCAGCGACGCCGCATCCATCGACTCCGCGACCAGCAGTGAGACCGCTGCTAGTGACGTCGCCACCGATGGCGCCGCCCCGGGATCGCTCCCGGTTTCCGCGTGGGAAGCTCGCGACGGCGACCTCATTTTGCGCGTCGCCACCACCGGGCAGGTTCGCTCCGAGG
>JBEILM010000290.1:0-3251 GCA_040379205.1 Gemmatimonas sp. | reverse complement strand
GTGCGCGTCGAGATCAGCGGACGGACGGTACACCTGACGCCGGGGGCACCGTGATCACACACGGCATCTGGCGCAGTGTCCTCCTCACCTGCTGCTCGGCCTCGCTGCTCATGGCGCAGCCCCGAGCCGTGCCGGACACTCCCGATCTTTCACCCGCGTATCGTCGCCTCGCCGATGTGAAGGATTTCAGCGGCCCGCTGGCGAAGACCGTCACCCTCGATGTCACGCAGCTCCCGCTGAAGGACATCCTGCGGCAGATCGCGTCCCAGACCGGCTTGAAATATGCGGCGGATCCCACGCAGCCCGACATGGGAATGCGGCGCACCCTCAAGCTCACCGCCACGCCCGCCCACCGAGCGATCGCGCTGCTCCTGGAGGGGACGTCGCTCCAGGCGATGGTGAGCCCGACCGGAGAGCTGGCGGTGGCGTACCGTGGACCAGCCGGGGGCCCCGGCACGCGCGCCGTGCCTCCCGGGCAGGGCGTGCGCCTGAGTGGATACGTGCGAAGCGCGGCCTCCGGAGAAGTCCTGCGTCGGGCGCGCCTTTCGGCCGACGACGAGACCGTGCGGGTCGAAAGCAACGACGATGGCTTCTACTCGCTCCTCCTGACGAAGGGCACGCACCGGGTGGTGGTGCGTTCGCTTGGCTACGCGCCCTTCGACACCGTCGTCTCGCTCACCAACGACATCACCCTCACGGTCCTGCTGCAGCGGCGTGAAGTGCAGTTGGCGACTGTGGCCGTGCAGGCCAATCGTGGGGGGGACGATCGACCGGACCTCGATCCACGCACCCCCGACATGAGCGTCGTGCGGCTGGACCTCCCGGCCGTCAAGCTGCTACCACCGGTGCTTGGGGAGGCCGACCCGATTCGGAGTCTCGCGCTGCTCCCCGGCGTGTCCCTCTCGAGCGACGCCTCCACCGCCTTCAGCGTGCGCGGCGGCGCCGCCGACCAGAACCTCTTCCTGCTCGACGAAGCCACCGTCTACAACCCGAGCCACGTGCTTGGCTTTCTCAGCACCTTCAACGCCGATGCGATCGACAACGTGACGCTGTACAAGGGGGCCATTCCGGCGCGCTTCGGTGGTCGCCTGTCGTCGGTCGTCGACGTGCGGCAGCGCGAGGGGAACGCGAATGAGTTCAACGGCTCCGCGTCGATCGGGTTGCTCGCCGGCCGCGGTCTGGTGGAGGGACCGCTGCCGAACAAACTCGGCTCGTACATGATCGCCGCGCGTCGTTCGTGGGCCGACCTCTTCACCGGGCTGGCCAGCGATTCGGCGGTCCAGGGTACCACCGCGTTCTTCTACGACATCAATGCGAAGACGAACGTGCGCCTGGGATCGACGGGGGCCCTGCTGCTGTCGGGGTACCTCGGCCGCGACCGTGTCGCCGGTATCGGCGACCTGGGTGCCGGGTGGGGCAATCGGGCACTCACGCTCCGCTGGAATCAGGCGCTGCGCAGCAACCTGTTCTCCAAGCTGACCATGTCGTGGGGGGACTACGACTACCGCCTCGACATTCTTACCGGCACGAACGACAACGTGCGGTGGAACTCGCGGATCGGCAGCCTCAACGTGCGGGTCGACGAGGCGTGGTATCTCTCGCCCACCAACACGATCGAATTTGGTGCCGAACTCACGAGTCAGCGTATCAATCCCGGGGATCTCGTGCCCGTGGGCACCGGCAACGCCTTCAACGCACGGCAGATCGAGCGTCGCAACACCCTGATGCCGGCGGCGTGGCTGGGCCAGGAGTTGGGGATCGGCCCGCGCGTCTCGGTCCGCTACGGACTGCGTGTCGCAGGCTATGAACGCCGCGGTCCCGCCACGGTGTACTCGTACGTGAACGATACGCCCGTGGCCTACTCGGACGCGCTCGAGCGCTTCGAGCCCGGTGTTGTACGCGACAGCACCAAATTCGGGGCCGGCGCGCGACTCACCTCGGGCGCGGGCCTCGAGCCCCGCATCTCCGGTCGGTTCCTGCTCAATGCGTCATCCAGCGTGAAGGCCAGCTACGCGAGGACGCAGCAGTTCCTGCTGCTGGTGTCGAACACCAACTCCATCAGCCCACTCGACGTGTGGGAGCCGGCCGGGCAGTGGGTCCGGCCCCTGCTGGCCGACCAGTACGCCGTAGGCTACAGCGCGACCCGCGGCGGCGTCGAGCTGTCGGTCGAAGGCTTCTACAAGCAGGCCCGCAACGTGGTGGACTTCATCGATGGCGCCGACATCCTGCTCAATCCGCGCATCGAGACGCAGATGGTGCAGGGGCAGGGGCGCGCCTACGGCCTCGAACTCCTGGCGCGGCGATCGCAGGGTACGGTGACGGGGTGGGTCAGCTACACGCTTGGGCGTGCCGAGCAGCGCATCCCGGCCCCGGGGAGCCGTCGCGGCGGCATCAACGACGGGCGCTGGTACGTGACCCCCTTCGACAAGACGCACAACCTGAACGTGGTGGCCTTGCGGCCGCTCGGCGCGAAGTGGACCCTCGGCAGCACGTTCACCCTGGCCACCGGGTTGCCGACGACATTCCCCACGTCGCGCTATCAGGTCGACGGGCTCCTCGTGACCGAGTACGGGGCGCGCAACGGCGGCCGCCTCCCGCTGTACCACCGCCTCGATCTCTCCGCGACGCGGAAGGGGCGGCGCGGCGAGTGGCAGTTCGGTCTGCTCAACGCCTACAACCGCTTCAATGCCCAGGCGCTGCGGTTCCGCCAGCGCGAGAACCAGCCGCTCGTCACCGAGGCGGTGCAGACCTCCATTTTCGGCATCGTGCCTAGCATTGCCTACACCTTCAACTTCTGAGCGCTCCATGTCGAAACGCGGTGTGCTGCCGGTGTTTCTGATGTCCCTGTTGGTCCTGTCCGGCTGTGAACGGGTCGTCAACGTGAGCGGCCTGGACTACGAGCCGCGTCTGGTGGTGGAGGCGCGCCTCGAGCGGGAGCGCGGGGTCGCCTCGGCAGACCAGTTCATCCGCCTTAGCGTCACGCAGGATGTGTTCAGCACCGCTGCGGCGACGGCCGCGCGCGGCGCGACGGTGCGGGTGCTGGACGACGCAAACCGAGCCACGCCCTTCGTCGAATCACCGCAGGCCCCTGGAACCTATCGTGCCGCAGCGATGGCCTTGCCGGTAGGCCGCGCACTGACGCTCGAAATCGAGTGGGAAGGCGATCGCTACCGCGCCACTGAAATCATGCAGCCCGGCGTCCCCATCGACTCGCTGTTCTTCCGGTCGGAGTTCGACGAGGTGGATACCGG
>JBEILM010000289.1:0-3300 GCA_040379205.1 Gemmatimonas sp. | reverse complement strand
TCGCCCGTGAGGCTGATGCGCTCTTCTCGGGCCAGCAGTCGATCGAGGATCGCGTCGGCCATGGTTGGGTCACCCAGCCAGGCGTGCCAGTGCTCCACCGGCAGCTGGGTGGTCAGGATCGTGGCCCGGCAGCGGGTCCCGGCCCGGTCGTCGATGATCTCCAGCAGATCTGCACGCGTGGCCGGCTCCAGCGGGGCCAAGGCCCAGTCGTCCAATAATGTTGCGCGCAACATTACTGGACTCATGTTGAGCGTCCGGTAATGTGAAGCTGAGCCCTTGCCACGTCGTGCCGCAGCGTGCAGGAGCCGTTTCGAACTCAACATAACCGGGCCTATTGGCCTACCTTGACCGCCCAACCACGGTCCAGGAGGCCACCATGCTCGAGCAACTATTCCCGAAGTACCACCGTCGCTACTCCGCGTCGCCACATGTGAAGGAACTGCGGGCGTTCGCGCGCTGGTTGACCGAGGTCGGCTACGGCCGTGATCCTGCGCATGACCACGTCCGGCGGCTTCGTGAAGCACTCGACCTCAGAGGACGAAGGCTGCAGGCACGTATCGATCGCACGGGCGTGGATGATCTGTTTGCCCGGCTGCCCGATATTGCGACGTACCGTGCCACGTGCCGAGCATTCGTCCGCTGCCTCGAGGCGTGTGGACGGCTGGTGGCAGAACCCGACCGGCGGCCGCATGCGGCGACTCTCGTCGGGTACGAGTATCAGCTCAGGACCGTACGCGGGCTCAGCAATTCCACCGTAACGCAGCACCTTGCCACCGTTCAGGCCTTCTTGGACGAGGCACTACCCGGTGACTCACCGATATCCGCTCTCACGAGGGCGAGTATCGAGCAGCACTTGGTGACGACAGGCCGACGCATCAGCCGCCAGAGCATGCAGCACTGCGTGGCGCGGCTGCGTTCATTCCTTCGGTTCTGCCATTCGAACTCGCTGCTGGCGCAGCCGCTGGACGCCATTGACACACCACGCGTGTACCGCGACGAACTGCCGCCGCGGGCGCTGCCGTGGCGAATCGTCACTGGGCTGCTGCGCTCGATCGACCGAAGCACCGCAACCGGCTGGCGCGACTACACCATCTTGCACCTGATGTCGCACTATGGTCTGAGGCCGAGCGAGGTCGTCTTGCTGCGGCTGGATGCCATCGACTGGCAGACCTGTACCCTGCGCGTCGTGCAATGCAAGACTCGATCGGTCCTGATGCTGCCGATAGATGCTCGGACGCTTCGGATCATCAAGCGGTATCTGTGCGACGGTCGCCCGGGCAGTGACCGACCCGAGCTGTTCTTGCGGGCACGCGGGCCAGCCGGACCGATGAAGCACTACGCCGTGTGCAACATCTACCAGACACGTGCCGCGCGCAGCGGGTTGGATCTGCAAGGCACATCGGCGTACAGCCTGCGGCACAGCTTCGCGATGCGGCTGCTTGATCGTGGGGTGGGCATCAAGGCCATCGGCGATGTGCTGGGTCACCGCGGCCTGGAGAGTACCTGCGTGTACCTACGTCTGCAGTTGGATGCCTTGCGCGATGTCGCGCTGCCTTTGCCCAGGATGGCCTTGGCCAAGACTGCGGAGGGCGCGTAATGACCAGCACCTCAACGTCCGGCGTCGTCGAGCACAGTATCGACTGCTATCTCGACCGTCAGCGGGCCCTCGGTAGGGGCTACAGCGCCGAAGAGCACGTGCTCAGATCCTTGATCCGCAGCCTGGCGTCGACGGGGTCGGCCGACCTCGACCTCGCCGCCTTCGATCAATGGTGCTCGTCGCACCAAGGACTGACGGGCAACGTGCGCCGCAACCGCCAACGCATCGTGCGCAACTGGTGTCTATATCGCCAGCGGGATGAGCCGGCGTGCTTCGTGCCCGACCCGAACCGCTTCCCCCGCCCGCATCCACACCAGGCACCGGTCATCGTCTCGCCTGAGCAGATCGCTCGGATGCTGGCGGCCGCCGACGCGGTGCAGCCGACGGCGGATTCGAGCTTGCGCCCGTGGATATTGCGACTGGCCACGGTGCTGTTGTACTCGGCCGGCCTGCGGCGCGGCGAGCTACTGCGTCTGCAGCTTGGCGACGTGAACTCCCGCGATGCGGTACTGAGGATCCGGCAGTCCAAGTTCCACAAGTCTCGTTGGGTGCCGCTGTCGCGCGATGCCGGCGACGAACTGCGGCGATACCTCCAACAACGGCAGCGACGGTGGGGCTTGCCGGCGCCCGGCGATGCGTTGCTATGCCACGGCACTCGTCGGTGCAGCGGCTACACCGGCACGGGCCTGAGCCGCGGACTGCATGAACTGATGAATGCGGTGGACGTCCATGGGTGGGACGGCAGGCGGCCACGCATCCACGACCTTCGCCACAGCTTCGCGATTGAATGTCTGTTGCGCTGGTACCGCGAGGGCGCCGACGTGCAGTCGCAACTGCCCAAGCTCGCGATGTACATGGGCCATGTGTCGATTGCGTCTACAGCCTATTACCTGCGATGGATCCCGGAGCTTGCTAGGGCCGCCAGTGATCGCTTCGAGGCTTCGTTCGGCGATCTGGTGCCGATGGTGGAGGCGTGATGAAGCCGACATACCCCAACGATCTCGGACGCTCACTGGTGCGATTCTTCCAGGACTATCTACCAGCGCAGCGAGGCATGAGCGGTCACACCATCCGAAGCTACCGCGACGCCTGCGTTCTGTTCCTGCGCTTCGCGACGCAGCAGACCGGGCGGCCGGTCGAATCCCTGGATGTCGACGTGCTGCGCCCAGACCTGGTCACCAGCTTCCTCGCGCAACTGGAGAAGGAACGCGGCAACGGCGTGGCCACGCGCAACGCGCGGCTGGCCGCACTGCATACGCTGGCCAAGTTCCTGGCGACGGAGCATCCGCAACACATGAGCACGCTGCAAGCCATCTTGGCGGTGCCGTTCAAGCGCGGTGCGCGCAGTGAGCCGATGGAGTATTTGGAACATGATGAGGTGCAAGGACTTCTGGCCGCGATCAACCGAGGCACAGCGCTCGGGCAGCGAGACTACGCGCTGTTCGCCCTGATGTTCAACACGGGTGCTCGCGTCCAGGAGATCCTGGACCTTCGTGCGACGGATGTTCGCCTGGACACGCCTGCGCAGGTGCGGTTGACGGGCAAGGGCAACAAGGTTCGGGTCTGTCCCATCTGGGCGTCGACAGCCCAATTGCTTCGGCCGCTGTGCGACGCGCGAGGACCCGAAGGACAGATCCGGCCGTTGTTCGTGAACCACCGTGGCGAGTCGCTGACGCGCTTCGGTGTGCGTTACCTTCTTCGGC
>JBEILM010000288.1:0-3314 GCA_040379205.1 Gemmatimonas sp. | reverse complement strand
GCTGTTCTTCGCTTTCAGCCTGATGTACAAGGCCATGTACGCGCTGCTCCCGGCCGAAGAAGGGGCCGACCCGGACGCGGGCGAGTTCTGGGTGCTGCTGGCTCGCCGCGAGGACGCCATGGCGCTCGTGCGCGCCGGCGAGCCCGGCGGGGCGGCCCTCGGCGAGACGGATGTGCAGACCCGCGCCGCCCGTCAGGCCCGCGAGGAGTTCGGACTCGGCTGAGGCGGGGCAGTTGAGCTTTTGCCCCCTGCTGCCGATAAACTTTCGTGGGGATGGTCGGCGCCGCGGCTCCGTCCCCGTCACCTGCCACGATCGCCCGGATATGCCCGAAATGCCCATCGACATTGCCGTTCCTGCCCCGACGTGCGCCATCGAGGAGCGGGGAGACGTGCTCCGCGTGACCGGCGTGGAAGGGGGGCCGCTCGACCTGCGCGTGGATGAAGGGCTGGTTTTCGCCAAGTACCTCGGGCAGGACCCCAAACAGTGGACCGAGGTGACGCTGCCCTCGGTGGTCGGGTTCTTCGCGTCGGATTCGCCGGTGGCAACATTCCTGCGCCGTCAGGGGGCCTTCCCGCTCCGCCAGCTGTTGCTCGATGCGCTGTCGGGAGTGGGACCGGGCGACTCCGCGGCCTGACCGGTGGCGCGGCGGAGGAGCTCGCCGCGCCGATGTAGGAGCTGCGACAATAGGGATTCCGGGATTTCGGAGGGGTGACAAGGAGCGCCCTTCGCGCCACGTTGCGAGGGACTTCAGGGCCGAGGAGCGTGGAGATGGGTACGAAGACGTCTCGCGGGCGAGCCATCTGCTATTCGTGATGGCGTCGTGGTCGACGACGCTCGCCGACTGAGTCACGGCGCACATGGCCATGCTGCATGCCTTCGGCGGCGTGCCGCGCGTCATCGTGCCCGACAATCTCAAGGCGGGTGTTTCTCGGCCGTACTAGTTAGCGATGCGACGTATCAGGACGTCGCGACGCACTACGGCACGGTGGTTCTCCCGCCCGCGACAGGCTCCGCGCGAACAGGCGGAGACGGCGGCACAGCTCGTAAAGCGCGAGGTCCTGGACCTGCCGCGGCAAGAGGTGTTCACCTCACTCGAGGCGCGGCAGCATGCGCTCGCCGGCCGCTGGGAAGGCGTGAACGGCCGGCTCGTGCATCACACCCACCGGCTCACCCTGACCGGCGGCTCCCTCCGCTGCTTGTCGACTCGTGGGGGCCCGACCGGATTCCCCAGCGTTCGTACCCTTCCGCCGGCGATGGACATACGCCGAAACGGTCCATCCTCCTGAATCGAAACCGGTGATCGCATTGGACCGAAACGAATGATAGGCTGGGGTGTAGTGCGCAACACCCCAAGTCGGTGGGACGAATGGAATGACGATCTGCTGACGACCCCGCCGATTCTGGAAGGGCTGGAGTGACAAGAACATCTCGTGCGGAGCGATAATCCAATGGTGCTTCAGGAAAGGAATCGTCTGGCACTCGCCCGCCTGGCGCAGCTGCTGGCCAGGTCTCCGGTACGGCAGACAATCGTCGCCCTGTTGGTGGCCGGCAGGGCGCGGAAGGAAATTGCGCGAGATCTCGGGCGGTCCCCGCACACGATCGATGCCCACCTCAAGGCCATCTATCGACATGTCGGCGTTGGCGACCGCGGGCGACTGATGCTGCTGGCGAGCCAGCTACCGGACCTGACGCCCCCCCCCCGAAAATGGGGACTGTCGTTCCTAGGCGTCTCGCCGAAGAACGTCTCCGTACAATTCGCACCCCAGTCGAACGTGTGACGATGTTGGCGGGTCACGTCACATCACTTTGCGAATCGAAAAGCCATGAACCGCGCCCACTCACATGCCCGCCACTCGCTTCTCATTCCAGGCGTCATCACGCTGTTCCTCGTTGGCTGTGCGAAGGACCCGGCGGGCCGGGAGCCGAACAAGCCTGTCGTGGATCGCGGAACGCGCCCGTTCGCGGTGGTAGAATCACTGCACTTCGGCAACCGCGAGCACGATCTCGTATTCGGAAGTTACGCTGAAAATGGCGTCGCTTTCTTTGATCGACTGAGCGGACGACTGCTCGTGGCGTCTCGCGGTAGCGATACGTTGCGTACCATTGGACGCACTGGTAGCGGCCCAGGCGAGTACCGCTCCGTCGTCGACGGGCTGCGGCTCGCCGACGAAGTGCTGGTGTTGGACGCGCTGCGTCGCATCGTCATCACGTACGATACGGGTGGTGCGCTACGCGATACCCGGCGAGTGGAAGGCGGCGCCCGGAAACTCCTCGCACGAAGCGGTACCACGACGTTGGTGTCTGGACGATTCATGAGAACCGACAGGCCTGATACGGTAGACGCCGTTCTCCGTCTGGATCATGCTGGTGAAGCCACTCGCCATGTTCCGCTCCCCTTCCCGACAGACCCAAGCGGGAGACGGTTCTCCGACATCTACGTTGCAGCATGCGGGATCGGGCAGTTTGCCGCGGCGAGAGCGGACACCAACGTGGTATGGATTGTTGATGCCAGCACGCTGGCCGTAGTTCGTACCCTGAGCGTTTCGGTCGCATTTGCCGGCGCAAGCATGACGCCGAGTCCCGAGAGCACGCCGAACCCGAAGCGCTTTCGCTTCACCGGTCTGCTGGGTGATGAGACTGGATGCGTGATCATCTCGCCGCAGGATGTGGACGGCGACGCTCCACGGCTTGAGCTGTACCGGATCGGCACGCGCCAGTCGGAAGTTGATCTGTTCACGGTTCCTCTGCGGTTACCCGTGGCGTTTCGTCGAGATACGCTGTTTGTGCTTGACGAGCACACCAACCCGCAGGTTGTCAGGATCCTTGCGGCGGAGCTGAAGTGATGCTTCCCATTTCGCACGGACTCTCACGTGCGCGGCCCCCGCCGCGAAGAACAGCGACAAGCCAACAGCAATCCCAACCTTTCACGTTCGGAGAGAAGTGGCCATGCGAAATCGATGGTTTTCGGCGGCTGCCGTCACCCTCATGTTAGGAGCCGCTGCGGTAGCACACGCCAATGAACTTCCTGGCGACGGTGGTGGAGACAATCCCTTTGGACCGACGAACCAGCTGGCGGAGGCGGTGAAGAACCCTGTCGGCACGGTCATCTACTGGGAGTGCGCTGGCCCGTGCGCCAAGGGTGACAAGTGCTGCCGTCCGACCTACTCCCAATCCTGAGCCATGCGCACATTACGACTTCTTGCGGCGGGCTTCCTCGTGGCCGCTGCCCTGCTGCCAGCGCCCACCGCGCTGGCGCACGTCAATGCCGAGCCTCCTGATGATCCGGTCGGGCCAGTCAATCCCAATCCACCGC
>JBEILM010000287.1:0-3328 GCA_040379205.1 Gemmatimonas sp. | reverse complement strand
GATGTCACAGAGGCATGTAAGAATGTGCGTCAAGAATGAGCGATCAGCATGTAGATGTTGAGGTGCGTTCGCCGTCCATGGTTTTACGAATCCCTGTGTATACTACTTCCGTATATCTGAGAACATAAGGTGGCCAGGGTCCAGGACTGGTGAACGTTCTTTTTCGCTGCTGAGATAGTAAGTAGATGATCCGATCGCAGTTCAATTACCGAACCGTGGGTCGACTGACTCACCGTGCCTTTTACTGTTTCCCGACCCCCGTTCCGCTTGCTGTTTCATCTGTGCTCCGCGTTGTAGTACCGTACCGATGTGTGTGGCTCCCCCAGTGTGTCTCGTGTCACTGTTCACAAGAAAGCAGGGACTGACTGTATGTACCGAAGGCCATCACCGCGTTCCGTATTGCGACCTAGCCCATCACCTCGAATCTCGTGTGCGCGCTAGTTGTCGCGTACTTGCCAGCAGCGGACTGGCAATAGCCGACTTCCCTGTCATCATGCGCTGCGGCTTTACAGCAAAACGATGCAGGACCTGCGGGCTTCTGAAATTTGGTCGTCAGGGGCCGGGTGAAGATGCCTGCCGCTGCTGTGCGTGCGTGAGCACAACGTGCAGCCACACACCTGGGAACTGTTTGCAACGCATCAAGACGTATGGGGCACATCGTTGCCCATCTTGCCTCAAGGTATATGGTATAAAACGACGTGAGCAATTACGTGGCAATCTATCTGCTATTTCGAATATCGATGGTCAACTTCATCCTGTACTACTCAACACAAACGACGTGGATGATCGCGACACAGCACCATGCATGGCTGACCCAAACACTACGACTTGTCCGTTCGGCGCTTTTCTTACATGGTGTGTGCTCTGGGATGGTAACATGTGGGTTTGGGAGCCGTATGCTATGTCATGGCAATGCTATGTCATGGCAACCCCTCCCCCTGCCGTGCAAAAGATGCGATCATCCTGCGACGGGCGCGGCACTACCATACGAAGTGTATGACCAACGGAGTCCGTAGCAGGAAGGTGGCACATTAATCTGTTCGGTTTATAAAAGCGCGGAAGCGAGAGGCGATGTAGTCGGATACTGCAGGGAAGTGTCAGACGGGAGGGGCGGACGACTGTGAATATTCACTCATAGATCTTGCGCGAGCTCCAAACCGCCGCAAGGCCTTGCGGCGTCTCGGGGAAGTGCTGTGATTTCACACCTTGTTGCCTTGAAGAAGCTCATTTAGGTGTTACTAGAAAGCCCATTTAGGAGGTCCCCAGTTCCAAGTTCTAGTTGTTTGCTCCCCCTGTGTTTAAAGTTTCACTGTGAACAAGAAAGCCCATTTAAGAGCGCTCGCTTTATCGCGCGCTGCGGCCATACGGAACGAGCGCACTGCGCAAATAGAGGGGTATGCCGTCCGACTCGGATGCTGCCGTCCGTCCATTCGCTAGCCCGCTCGCGCTGACTATCTGCTCGTGCTGCCTCTAGCTCGTGCGGTTCTGCCTTCGGCTTCTTCTGCGTGTGTCCCTTTGCTTATACGCTTGCTCAACTTCTGCGCAGGAAGCAAGCAACCACGCCACAATGCAAACAGTTCCAGTCAACCACCTCGATGTTGGCTCACCACGCTGGACTCTGAAGCGACAGCGGTCAGGCGGCGAGGAAGCGGAGCTGATCAGAAGGCTGCGACGGCGCTTTCAAGAGGAGAGCGGCAAGCGCCAAGTTCACGCTGGGCACATTGAGGCTGCTCTGGAGCTGGCATGCGACTCTGACAGCGCCTGCGTCTGCTGGCGCAGCAGCCCGTTCTTTGCCTCGGCGAGCGCGAGCTGCTCGCGCACCTCGTCGAGCGCGACCTAGTGCGCCAGGTGCAGCTGCTCGCGCTCGCGCTCATGCGCCACCTGCTGCTCGAGGATCGTGCCTTCGAGCTCTGCCACGTGTCCTCGTAGCTGACCGACCGTACGCTCGCTCTGCAACCTCTGGCACTCGGCGGCGTTCTCAATGTTTAAGATCTAGGCGGTCACGGCACTCTCGACACGCTCGCACTCGCGCTCCTTGGCCTCGCAGATCCCGATCAGCTCGGGGATCCGAGCCTCGATCTCGTGGACGTACTTGCGCATCAAGGCGATTGTGCTCGTTGGCCACGTTCTGCAGCGCCGCATCGCGTTCGAGTTGCAGGTTGTCCTTGGCGCGCTGGAGGGAGTCGGCGGCGAGCCGGAGCGTCGCGCACGTGCGCTCCGCCGCCGCCGCGTGGATCTCGGCTCGCTCCGCACGCTCCGCCTGCGCAACCTCATCGTCCAAGCGCCCAACTGTCGCTGCAGAATCACCACCCCCACTACCACCACTGCCGTCGCCTCCGCCGTCATCACCACTGCCGTCGCCGCCCGCGCGATCACCGCCTCCACCATCACCATCGCCGCCGTCACCCCCACCGCCGTCGTCTCCGCCGCCATCACCACCTCCGCCCTCGCCCCCGCCGCCGTCCCCACCGCCGTCCCCACCGCCGTCGCCTCCGCCGCCGTCGCCTCCGCCGCCATCACCGCGCCGTCTCCGCCGCCTTCTCCACAACCGTCGCCTCCGCCGCCATCACCACTGCCGTCGCCGCCCCCGCTATCGCCGCCTCCACCATCACCATCGCCGCCGTCATCCCGCCGCCGTCGCCTCCGCCGCCGTCACCACCTCCGCCCTCGCCCCCGCCAGCGTCCCGCCACCGCCATCGCCTCCGCCGCCGTCACCGCCGCCGCCATCGCCACCTCCGCCATCACCGCCGCCATCACCACCGCCATCACCACCGCCGTCACCACCGCCATCTCCCCCTCCTTCGCCGCTGCCATCACCCCCGCCGCCCTCGCTTCCGCCGCCCTCGCCTCCGCCGTCGCCTCCGCCGTCGCCACCGCCTTCACCACCACCGTCTCCACCACCCTCACCCCCTCCCTCGCCACCGTCCCCCTCCCCACCACCCCCCTCTCCACCACCGTCGATTGGGTCGCCACCACCACCTTCACCACCTCCGCCCTCACCGCCTCCGTTTCCGCCGCCCCCCTCACCGCCTCCTCCTTCACCGCCCCCGTCGCCGCCGCCGCCCTCGCCGCCTCCGCCCTCGCCCCCTCCGTCGCCGCCGCCACCCTCACCGCCTCCACCCTCGCCGCCACCCTCGCCACCTCCTCCATCGCCGCCACCGCCCTCACCGCCTCCGTCTCCACCTCCGTCTCCACCTCCGTCTCCACCTCCCTCACCACCGCCCGAGCCGCCGAGCGCCGAGGCGCCACACAGCCAAAAAACGCCAAGAGAAATAGGTGGACGCCGGCGAAGGAAACAAGCGGGGCGCGGCGGCGGGGGGGGGGGGGG
>JBEILM010000286.1:0-3348 GCA_040379205.1 Gemmatimonas sp. | reverse complement strand
GACTACGCCATTGAGGGCGGACGTGTGCTGACACGCGCGGACGGCACCCTGCAGATCGTCGCCACCACGCGCGTCAACGAGAGCGACTGGCCGGCTGATTTCGCCGAGGCGGTCGTCGTACGCCTGCAGGGGCTGTTCATCGAGGCGCTGGCCGACAAGCCGCAGGATGCTCGCCTCAAGATCCGAGACGCTGAAGGGCTGATGCGCGAGTGCATCACGCGCGACAAGCGCCAGGAGCCGGGCGCAGTCGTCGAGTTTGTTCCGCTGGTTGAGGCGTGGCGATCTCGCGGGCGCCGGGCCGCGCGGGCCGAACTGAATGGCTAGGCGCTACATCTTCGCGAACAGTATGTCGTCGGGGGAGGTCGCTCCCGAGTACGTCATGCGCACCGACCTGCAGCTTCGTGGCGAGGCCGCGCAGACGCTGCGCAACTGCCTGCTCATGGCTGGCGGCGGCTTTCGTCGCCGGCCCGGCACTGACTTTCTGGCCAGCCTCACCAGCGACGCCCGCCTTGAGACGATCGGCACGGGCGAGGATGACGCCCTGATCTTGGTGTTCGCGAATCAGCGGTTCGAGGCGCGCAATCTAAACGGCACGCTCGTGCATGCTATCACTACCAGCGTGCCGTGGACCGCTGCGGATGTGGCCACCATGCAGGTCGCCGTGGAAGATGACCGCGTGGTTGTTGTGTCGTCTGCCTTTGCGCCGCGCATCCTGACCCGCGCGGCGAACGGCACATGGTCGATTGACGTGTTCGCCTTCGCCGCAGGCATCAACGGCGCTTTGCTACAGCCGTACTACCGTTTCGCGCCGCCGGGCGTGAGCCTGTCTGTTAGCGCCTACTCTGGCACGGGCGTGAGCCTGACCACCAGCGCGTCGTTCTTCGAGGCCGGGCACGTCGGGGCGCGCATTCGGTACACCAATGTTGAGATTCAGATCACGTCCGTGACCAATGCGACAACCGCGGTCGGCAACGTCATCGGCTCGCTCTACCCGACCGTCGTGCTGACCATGGACACGACCAACGGCTTCCTTGTGGGCCAGGTCGTCAGCGGTGAGGATACTCAGGTCGAGGGAGTTGTGGTCAGCGTTGACAGCGGCACCCAACTGACTGTGCAGATGATTAGCGGCTACAGCTCGTTTGACGACAGCGAGAAGCTGGTCGGGCCGACCGGGAAGTCCCAACTGAGCGCGCGCGTGTCGGCCATGACCCCGGCCGCGACGGTCGAGTGGGACGAGCAGCTAATCAGTGCCGTCCGCGGCTACCCGACCGTCTGCGCCTTCCATCGCAACCGGATCCTGTTCGGCGGATTTGCGCAAGCGCAGAACGTCATGGCGGCGTCGTCGGTCGAGGACATCACCGATTTCGATGTGGGCACCGGCCTTGACGGCGATGCGATCGTTGAGAGCGTCACCCGCGACACGAGCCTGGGCCTGCGCCACTTCGGCTCGACCGAGCAGCTTCTGATCCTGTCAGAGGCCGGGCCGTACTACATTCCCGAGCAGGTGGCGGCCCCGCTGTCGCCGACCAACTACGAGGTTCTGAAGATTGGCCCGGAGGCTACGGCCGACCCGGCGCCCGTGCTCGTCGCTGAGGGGCTGGCGTTTGCTGAGCGCAAGTCTGGCCGCGTCATGGTGGCGGTACCGACCGGGAACGTGCGCCGCTCATGGGAGATCGCGGACCTGTCTGAGCTGGCGTTTCACCTGATGGGCACGCCGAAAGAGATGGAGCTGTGGCCGGCTGGCACGGACAGCGACCGGCAACTGCTTGTGCTGCGCAGCGATGGCAAGATCGCCGTCATGTCCTATCGGCGCGGTCAGAACGTAACCGGCTGGGGCCTGTGGGACACGGATGGCGAATGGCGCTCGCTGGTCGTCGCAAACGGCGACCTGTATTGCGTCGCCCGCCGCACGATCGCTGGCGTGACGCGACACTGGCTGGAAAAGTTTTCCCTCGCTGCGTGGGGCGACGCGATGGTCGATCTGGATGACCCGGAGGACACCGCGGCCATCTATGGCGAGCACGAGGTCGGCGTGTGGGATGGCGACTCGTGGCTGGGCGATTACGAGATGACCGAGCCGGGCGTGCTCATTGGCATTGACCCCGAGTACGGCGCCCTGCGCGTCGGACTGGACTTCACCTTGACGGCCCGCCCCGTGCCGCCGATCGACCCTGAGCGTGGTGTGCGCGATCGCCTGAAAATCACCCGCGTCGATGTCGAGGTGATCGACAGCACGGGGTTCCGGGTCGATGGCGAGGACGCGGCTGGGTGGAACGCGGACATCGGCGGGTCGGTCAAGTCCAGTGGCGTGCGTCGCTATCGGCCGATGGGGCGCGGAAGGGACAAGACGATCACTCTGGAACAACTGCATGGCGGGCCGTTGAAGGTCCGCGCGATCACGATGGAGGTCACGAGCTAATGGCCAGCGATCTTCTTTCCGCCGGCGCCACGATCATGAGCGGCCGGGCGCAGGCGCGTCAGGCTGTGACCGAGGCCGCGCTTGCCGAGCGGCAGGCGAAGGACGTCGACTTGCAGGCGCTGCAGATGAGCGAGCGCCGCCGCGAGGATTTCCGGGCGGCGGTGTCGGCCTATGAGACACAGCGGATTGCCCGCGGCGCGTCTCTGGACAGTCCGACCGGGCAGGCCATCGAGCGCGAACTGAAGCGGCAGGCTGTCCGTGAGGAGGGCGTTGACCGCCTCGGCTACCGCAATCAGGCCGAGGCGCTGCGTATGCAGGCCGCGGCCGGTCGCAAGGGCGCGGGCAACGCGATGACGGCCAGCTATTTGTCGGCAGCAGGCACCGTGTGGGATGCCGGTCAGAAGGCCTATTCGGCGAGGGGTGGGAGGTAATGGCCACCGGGTCCGGTCTGCAGCCGCAACGCGGCATCAACGTCTCGAACATCACGCCGACCGTCGACCTGCGCACGGGTGAGGCGCAGGTGTGGAACGAGGCGCGCCGCACGTTCGATCGCCTGTCCGAGGCGGCCAAGCCTAACCTGATCCGCAGGGCTCAGGAGCGCGGCGCGCGCGAGGGCGCGGAGATCGCCAGCGGTGAGCGCGAGGCGCCGGGCCTGATCGACCGCATCCTGACGGGCGGCGACGTGGGCGAGGCGAGGATCCGGGCGCGCGAGGCGTCCTACCTGTCGCAGGTCAGGAACGACGTTGACCGGCGCGAGCAGGAACTGCGCCGCCAGTTTGCGTTGGACCCCGAGGGCTATGAGCGCGCGAGCCGCGAGGCCACGTCCGGGTTCATCCAGGGCGCGTGGAGCGACATGGCCCCGGAGGTCGAGGTTTATGCGCAGCAGGCGTTCACCCGTGGCCGTGACGCCGTGGTCAGCGCGCGCACGG
>JBEILM010000285.1:0-3353 GCA_040379205.1 Gemmatimonas sp. | reverse complement strand
TGGAAAGCGTGTGGGGGTTTACAGCCCCCCGCGGGTTCGAATCCCGCTCCCTCCGCCAGGCGCACACCCCGCCTTCCCCCGCGTTCCTTCGGGGCGTCGCGGACGCACGCGTCGACGGCCTGCCGGTTCATCCTCCTTTCTGGCACAAGAACGAGTGGGTACGGCGCGGCCTGCCGCGGGCGGGGGTGCGCACCCCCCCTGTGGTCGCCGGTCGACGCTGCGCTGATGTGGCAGGCCGAGCGCGCGGCGCGTTGATCGGGCGAACTGCTTGGAGCGCAAACCTGCCGCTCCACTGGCAGGCACCGGTGCGGCCGGCCGACACTGGACTCCTCTGTCGAGGTCGACCGTTCGCAGGTGGCGGAAGTCCTGCCGGCTTAGGCTGATCGGCTGCGGTGCTCGACGGTGCCGCTCGTCGCCGCAGGCATGCCGCCGAGGGGCGTGGTGAAGGCTGCATGCCGCTGTCGCGCTTGCGGACGGGTAGCCGCCGACCGCCCGTGCCGGCCCGATCCTCGCGATCAGGCGATCAGCGTAGGCCAGCGCTCGACCGCGGTGTGGACGTTGGGGTCGAACACCCGGAAGGAGCCGCTGCCGCCGTGCTTGGCTGCGTACATCGCCTTGTCGGCCTGCCGAAGCAGGGTGTCGCCATCCACGTCGCCGTCCCTAACGAACCGGATGCCGATGCTGGCTCGTACGCGTGCCGTGACACCGGTACCGAGGTCGCAGGGCTCGGCGATCGCCTCCGAGAGCCGCTCGATGACCGGACGGATGGCGGCGGATGAGTGGAAGTCGGTCAGTAGCACCACGAACTCGTCACCGCCGACGCGCGCGACGGTGTCCAGCTCGCGGACGCAGGCTCGGAGCCGCGCGGCGATGTCGACGAGGACCGCGTCGCCAGCCGCATGGCCGAAGGCATCATTGATGGGCTTGAAGCCGTCGAGGTCCAGATAGCACAGGGCCGCGAGTCGCCGCGAGCGCCTGTTGCGTGCCAGCGCCTGCCTCAGGCGGTCCATGAGCAGGGAGCGGTTCGCGAGGCCGGTAAGCGGATCCTGGAAGGCGAGGGCGCGCAGCTCCTCGATCCTGGCCTCGCGCCGGCCCCGCTCGAGCGCTTGGGCGAAGCAGTTGACGATCACCCGGAGGACGCCAATCTCCTCGTCGTCCCAGCGGCGGGCGCTGCGGACATGGTCGAAGCCGGCGAAGCCATCGAGTCGGTCCCCCCAACTCATCGGGACGACCAGCAGGGACTGGATCCCCTGTGGTTCGAGGATCGCGCGCTCCCCCACGGCGTGGTCCGGTATCTCGTCGAGCGACCCGAGGCTGATGTGGCGACGTGCGCCGAGCTCCGCCATCCACCACGGTGCGATATTGGTCGGCACCTCCTGCAGGTTTTCGATCTCCGGCTGGATGCCCTCGGCACACCATTCATGGGTGTTGATCATCGTCTGAAGCCCGGGCGAGAAGGCGAACAGGTAGGCCCGGTCGACGTCGAACATAGACCCTAACGACGTGAGGGTCTCGTGGATCCGGTCGTGGATTTCCGCCGAGTCCCCGGCGATGAACGCGCCAGTGGTCCGCTCGAGCAGGGCGAGTAGGTCGGCGCGTAGCCGCGGTGGGTGCCCCGGGGGGAAGGAAGGCCATACCCGACTGGTCATGAGGGACGTATCGGCAGCCGCACCGGCACACTAAAGTGACGCGCAACAGGGGTGGGAAAGCCGTCAGACCAAGCCGGTCTGACTCAAGCCAAGCGGCCTCCTCGCAACCCGGTGCGGTTCAGCCTAGATCCGGCAGTTACCGTGATGCGATGACCTGATTTGCGAGCGCTGACCTGCAGTTGCGGCGTGTTGGCACACTCACCCGATGGGTGAGGCAAGACGCAAGGCGCTGGCGGCGCGCCGAGGTGGGGGCGACGAGCCTTCGCCGCCGCTGGTCGTGGACACGCTGGGCGGGCGCATGCACGTGCGCTGGGACGAGGGTGCGGCGGCCACGCCGCACGGCCAGTTGGTGTTCTTCGCGGAGTTCCTGGCTGCCACTGGGGTGTTCGAGCGCTGGGTGTCGGGCTGCCCGCTGGCCTACCGCAGCGGCAACGCCCCGGACAAGCGCGACGTGCTGGGAACGTTGATGCTGGGTCTGCTGGCCGGTCACCGGCGCTATGCGCACATCACCGCGCTGCGAGGTGATGCCGTGGCCGCGCAGGCGATGGGCATGAACAAGGTCGTCAGCGAAGACGCTCTGCGCCGGGCGCTGCAGCGCCTGGACGAAGCTGCCAGCGCGGCATGGCTGCGCCCGAGCCTGATGCATTCCGTACGAGAAGCCCTGGACAGGCCCTGGGTGCTGGACATCGACGCGAGCATCAAGCCGCTGTACGGGCGCCAGGAGGGCGCCGAGATCGGCTACAACCCGAGCAAGCCGATGCGGCCCAGCCACGTGCTGCACAGCTTCCTGGTGGCCAACCTGCGCCTGGTGCTGGACGTGCAGGTGAGCTCGGGCAAGCAGCACACCAGCGGGCACGCCAAGGCGGCGCTGGGCCGACTGCTCGACGAGCTGGGCGACAAGGCGCCGGCGCTGGTGCGAGGCGACTCGGGCTACGGCAACGAAGGCATCCTGCTGACGCTGGAAGAGCGGGACCAGCCCTACCTGCTGCGGCTGCGGCAGACCAAGAACGTGCAGCGGCTGGTGGCGCAGCAGTTCGGCCGCCAGGACTGGAGCCGCCCGGACAACCAGGGCTGCCAGCTGGTCGAGGCTCGGTTGCAGCTGCACGGCTGGAGCAGGAAGCGCAGGGTCGTGATCGTGCGCCAGCGCATCCGCGGCGGCATCGCCCGCGAGCGCCGCGTGGACGGCAAGCAGCTGAAGCTGGACCTGGCGGGGCCGAGCGTGCACGAGGGCGAGAGGCTGTGGGAGTACGCGGTGTTCGTCACCGACCTGGACTACCCGCTGGAGGCGATCGGGCAGCTCTACCGCGACCGGGCCGATGCCGAGAACGCCTTCGACGAGCTGAAGAACCAGTGGGGACTCGGGGGCTTCACCACGCAGGACATCAACCGCTGCCAGACGGTGGCGCGCAGCTGCGCGCTGGTGTTCAACTGGTGGAGTTGGTACTGCCGGGCGGCCCACCCTGGCGGACGGCTCGAAGCGATCACGAGCCGCCCGCTGCTGCTGGCCGCAGTGGGCAAGGCGGCCAGCCACGCCAACCAGACCACGCTGTACCTGACGCCGCTGCATGGCCGGGCCGACATCCTGAAGAGGCTGATCGCCAACATCGGCGCGGCCTTGCGGCACGTCAGGGCCGCTGCGGAGCAGTTCAAGGACCTGGACCGATGGGGCCACCTGTTGCGCTACATCAGTGACCGGATCGCGCC
>JBEILM010000284.1:0-3373 GCA_040379205.1 Gemmatimonas sp. | reverse complement strand
TAGACAGAATGGCTTCGCAAATTCGGGCGGCCCGTCCCCTGCAATAACGTAGGTTGCACGCCGGGGGCGTGCCGAGCTACACCAATGCACCGGACCGATGGTCGGTCAGGTCGTTGCGAATTTGCAAGGAGACGGGCCATGGAGAAATCTAGCACTCTGTACGTCGGATTGGATGTTCACAAGGACAGCATCGACATCGCCACAGCGGACGCCGGGCGGGACGGTGAGGTGCGCCATGTGTGCAGCATCGGTGGGGATCTCGTCGGGCTGGACAAGGCGTTGCGCAGGCTGGTCAGCAAGGGGCACCGACTGCATGTGGTCTACGAGGCCGGCCCGTGCGGGTTCGTGATCTGGCGACACTTGAGCACGCAGGGCATCGACTGCGAAGTCGTCGCGCCGTCGTCGATTCCCAAGCGATCGGGGGACCGCGTGAAGACCGATCGGCGCGACGCGATGATGTTGGCGCGGCTGTCCAGGTCGGGGGATCTCACCGCGGTGCGTGTGCCCGGTGCAGCCGACGAGGCCGTGCGCGATCTGGCACGCAGCCGCGAGGACGCCGTGCGCGAATGCCGCAACGCGCGCCACCGTTTGAAGGCGCTGCTGCTGCGAAGCGGCATCGCCTACGCCGGCAAGAGCGCGTGGACGGCGGCGCACCTGCGCTGGCTGGCCACGCTGAAGATGGAGCACGCGGCGCAGCAGATCGCCCTGCAGGAGTACCTGCACGCCGTGACCGAGGCCACGACCCGCATCGGCAGGCTCGAGCAGGCGATGCGCGACACGCTGCCCGAGTGGGGCCTGGCGCCGGTGGTGCAGGCGCTGCAGGCCATGCGCGGGGTGCAACTGGTCGCGGCGATGACGCTGGTGGCCGAGCTGCAGGACTTCCTGCGCTTCGACAACCCGCGGCAACTGATGGCCTACGTCGGCCTGGTGCCGGGCGAACACTCCTCGGGCCCGAAGCGGCGTCAGGGCAGCATCACCAAGGCTGGCAACAGCGCCGCGCGGCGCATGCTGGTGGAGGTGGCCTGGCACTACCAGCACAGCCCGCGCGTGAGCCCGATCATCGCCAAGCGGCACGACCAACTGCCCAAGGCAGTCACCGACATCGCCTGGAAGGCGCAGCTGCGGCTGAACGCGAAGTTCAAGCGCCTGGTGGCGCGCCGGGTGATGAAGAACAAGGCCGTGGTCGCGGTGGCGCGCGAGCTCACGGGGTTCGTCTGGGCCATCGGGCGCGAGGTCCAGACCTCGGGCTGGCAGGGCATCAAGATCGAACCTGCGGGCAGCGGCGCAGCCTGAGAAGGCTGAAGACAAATACCGCTGACCAAGGGGAAAGGACAGGAGGTGCGCAGAACCAGACACTGACTCAGATGCCGGAGGGGGAACGCGGCGCAGCCGCGGCCACTGGGGAACCCTCGAAAACGTTATTGCAGCGCCAGGCGTGTGGCAACGCATGTCGGGCGATCTCAGACCCTAGAGCGAAGGCAGCCCCGCGACGTAAATCTGTCTTGAGGTAACCAACCCTCGCATATCAGCATGAACAACCGTCGCACATCCATTACGGGTGGCAACCACAGGCTCCGTCGCGTTCCCCGTCCGGCAACGGGATCAATGACATCTGTAATTGCAGAGGAATGCGTTCGGCCTCTTGACAGAGAGAAGCCATATCAACGTTCGAGCTAAGCGGGCGACGACGGCAGGACGCCAGGCCCGGGCCGGTGAAAATGTACGGAGTACCACCGGCCCGGGCCTGGTGGCCTGCCGTTGGCGCTCCGCTTGAGCGAATACGAAGGGACTTCCCCAGTCCTGTGACGGTATCGATGTACCAAGATTGACGTGTGGAAGTTCAATCTGATCGGAAAGGGGAAGTCATGCTGGAGATTACACGCTCGCCAGTGTTTCGGGTGGGAGTCGATCTGTCCAAGAAGGTGCTGCACGTGCACGCGGTGGATCGCCCGGGCCACTTGGTGCTGAGCAAGGCCATGGCGCCGCAGGCGTTCTACGCCTGGTGTGCGCAACTGCCGCCGGGCTGCGTCGTGGCGATGGAGGCCTGTGGCGGTGCCCATCACGTGGCGCGTCGGTTGCTGGGCATGGGGCTGCGCGCTCTGTTGATCGCCGGCCACTTTGTCAGCCCCTACCGCATGGCCGGCAAGCGCGGCAAGAACGACGCCAACGACGCCGCGGCGATCTGCGAGGCCGCCGGGCGTCCGCACATGCGTTTCGTGCCCATCAAGACGGCCGAGCAGCAAGGCCAGCTCACCGTGCACCGGCTGCGCGAGGGCTTCAAGGAGGAGCGAACCGCGATGATCAACCGCATCCGCGGCATCCTCGCCGAATTCGGCCTGGTGTTCCCGCAAAGCCCCGAGGCGCTGCGCAAGGCATTGCCCGAGGTGATCGAGGACGCGAGCAACGAGCTGCCCGGGGTGGCGCGGCTGGCCGTGCAGCGCGCTCACCTGCACTGGATCGACCTGGATCTGCAGATCGCCTGGTGCGACGAGCGCATCACCTGCTACGTGCGCAGCAACGAGCGGGCCAAGAAAGCCGCCACGCTGCTGGGCATCGGCCCAGTCACGGCCTCGGCGCTGGTGGCCAGCGTGGGTGACTTCAGGCAATTCGCCAGCGCCAAGCAGTTCGGCGCGTGGCTGGGGCTGGTGCCCAGTCAGAACTCCACGGGCGGCAAGGCCTGTCTGGGGCGCATCACCAAGCGCGGTGACGACTACTTGCGAACGCTGCTCATCCAGGGTGCCAAGTCGGCCGTGATGAGCGCAGGCAAACGAGACGACCGCATCAGCCAGTGGCTGCTGCAACTCAAGGAGCGCGTGGGCTGGCAAAAGGCCGTGGTCGCCCTGGCCAACAAGAACGCACGCATCCTGTGGGCCGTGCTCACCCGCGAAGCAGCATTCGACCCCGATCATGTGCCGGCGACCCCAGCAGCCCGAGGCGCTGCTGTGATGGCGAAAGCCGCTGCCTGATCCAACACCCAAGCACCAGAACCCCTTCTCCAACCGGACGTGCGCCAGAAGATGCCCACCACAGGTCAGACCGGCGACAGGTGAACTCGGTAACCCCAACGTGCTTGCAGCACGAGGAGCGAATGGAGTCCTGTCGAGCGGTTCGTATCTGGGGCCTCGGTCAACCAGACCGAAACAAGCCCGCCTGTAGATGTGCAGTCTGTCCTTCAACGGTGGCCCCTTCGATCAGCACGCCCAATTGAGGAAGAAAGAAATACCGCTCAGCAGAAAGAAGATATCGAACCTTGACTCCAGGGGAAGTCCCTGTAACGGGGTTAACCCGGCTGGCAAGCCCGAACTGGTCCGCCCGAGCGTGCCGCGCGCCAAGCTGCACGAGATGATCGCCGCGCTGCCGCCGTGCACCATCG
>JBEILM010000283.1:0-3380 GCA_040379205.1 Gemmatimonas sp. | reverse complement strand
TAGGCGCGGCGGCTCGGCTGGCGTGCTGATGGGGACAAATAAAGTCCGTCGGGACCAAAGAAAGTCCGTCGGGAGAATTTCGCATCATGAGATGGTGCGCCCTCTGAGTGGGGTGCCGTGTATCGCCAGGAACGCCCACCTCAACGCGAGGGTGGAGCTTTCCTGATCTCAATATCGTATCCTTTTGATACGATTGGGCGCATGAGGCAGCCAAGCGACGGAGAGTCGCCAATTCGGCCGCCCCGTCGCCATGAACGCTGACCCTACTACCCAGATACCTCAGTCCCAGCGGGACAGACTGAAGCACATTGAGCTTAGGCTTCGTTTCCTGGGCGAGGTACGCCGCGCTGACCTGATGGCGCGTTTCGGGATCCAGTCTGTCGGTGCCGATCCAAATCTGAGCCACCGCGCCGACCGAATATTGAGCCAGGGGTGGAAGCCGACTTTGAGAGGGTCGGCTGTGGATAAGTTTAGGTCCTGCAGTGTTTCGTTGACCTCCTTGGTGCTGTGTTGATCGCGCGGGGGATGACGCGCAGGGCGTAGCCCGTAGCGGCTTCCCCCGCGCGGCGCTCGATCAGAACGGGTCGGCCTCAGCGTCGGTCTTCGGGCTCTTGCGCGTCTGCTCGCGCGCCTTGATCCGCTTCTTGGCCTCGGCCGTGCTGCGGCTGAAGCGGATCGACTCGTTGCCGGTTTCCACGATGTGGCAGTGGTGCGTGAGGCGGTCCAGCAGCGCCGTGGTCATCTTCGCGTCCCCGAAGACGCTGGACCATTCGGCGAAGTCCAGGTTGGTCGTGATCATCACGCTGGTGTGCTCGTACAGGCGGCTGAGCAGGTGGAACAGCAGCGCCCCGCCGGCCTGGCTGAAGGGCAGGTAGCCCAGCTCGTCGAGGATGACCAGGTCCAGGCGCAGCAAGCTGGTGGCGATGCGGCCCGCCTTGCCTTGCGCCTTCTCCTGCTCGAGCGCATTGACCAGATCGACCGTGGAGTAGAAGCGCACACGCTTGCCCTGCCGGGTGATGCCGGCCACGCCAATGGCCGTGGCTAGGTGCGTTTTGCCCGTGCCCGGACCACCCACCAGAACGACGTTGTGCGCGTCGTCGGTGAAGGCCGTCGTGGCCAGCGTGGTCACCAGCTTGCGGTCCACCGGCGAGACCTCGAAGTCGAAGCCCGCCAGGTCGCGATGCACGGGGAATTTCGAGGCCTTCATCTGGTGGCTGACCGAGCGCATCGCACGGTCTGTGCCTTCGGCCTGCAGCAGATGCTCGATCAACCAACGCGAGGACTCGATGCCGGTGTTGCCACCTTGCTCGATCAGGTCGGCCCACGCGCCGGCCATGCCGTGCAGGCGCAGCGCCTTGAGTTCGACCAGCACGTCAGGCTTCATGGCCGGCTCCCTCGGGGGTGGCATCCAAGGCGTCTGCGATGCTGCCATCGCCACGCAGGGTGTCATAGCGCGCAGTGTCTGCAAGCGGCGGCGTGGTGGTCTTCAAGTGCGTGGCCGCCGTTGGTGGCGTAGGCACCGCGTTCAGCCTGCCCAGCACGTTGACCACATGCTCCACGCTGACCTTGCCCGGCGGCCCGGTCTCCAGCGCCAATTCCACCGCCACCAGCACCACGTCCAGGCCGGCCGTCAGCACGATGGCCAGCACCTGCGCCATCACGCGGTCGCCACCCGGGTTGCGCAGCAGCCCTCGGCGCAGCCGCTGCAGCGGCTCGGGCATGTCGGCGAACGGCGCGCCGTTCCTCAGCGCGCCGGGCTTCCTCTGCAGCAGCGGGATGTAGTGCTGCCAGTCGTACCTTGTCTCGCCGGCATTGCTCAGCCGGTCGTGGCGGGCCACGATCTTGTCGTCAGCCACCACCACCACGCTGGCCGGATACAGCCGCGTGCTGACCAGTTGACCGTGCAGCTCGCACGGCACCGAGTAGCGGTTGCGCGCCACCGACACCAGGCAGGTGCTGGATACCCGCGCCGGCTTCTCGACGTAGCCGTCGAACGGCCTGGGCATGGGCATGAGGTGCGAGCGCTCGTGCTCCAGCATCTCGGCCACGCTGAACTGATCGTGCTCGGGGTGGCGGACCTCCTCCCACAGGGCCCGGCACCGGTCCGCCAGCCAGGCGTTGAGTTCGGTGAAGCTGCCGAACTTGACCTTGGCGGCATCGATCCAGATGCGCCGGCGGCTGTCCTGCACGTTCTTCTCGACCACCCCCTTCTCCCAGCCGCTGGCGACGTTGCAGAAGTCGGGGTCGACCAGGTAGTGCGCGCACATCGTCGCGAAGCGCTCGTTGACGACGCGGCCCTTGCCCTTCTTCACCTTGTCGACCGCCGTCTTCATGTTGTCGTAGATGCCGCGCCGGGCCACGCCGCCCAGTGCGGCGAACGAGCGCGTGTGGGCATCGAACAGCATCTCGTGGCCCTGGCTGGGGTAGGCCACCAGCCAGAACGCCCGCGAGGCGCACAGCTTCATGTGCGCGACCTGCACCCGGTAGTAGATGCCGCCCACCACGAGGCCCTCTTCGCTCCAGTCGAACTGGTAAGCCTCGCCGAGCTCGAAGGCCAGCGGAACGAAGGCATTGACCGCAGCCCCCTGGCCCTCGCCCTGGCGCCATGCCCGTATGAAGTCGGTCACACGGGTGTAGCCGCCGTCGTAGCCCGCCGCCTTGATCTCGGCGTACAGCGCCTTGGCCGTGCGCCGCTCGGGCTTGGGCCGCCGAGCGTCGGCCTTCAGCGCCTGCTTGAGCGCCTCATGGAAAACCGTGAGCTTGTTCGGCTGCTCGCCGCGCCGATACTTCGGCGGGCCATCAACCTCGCCGTGCAGCCACTTCGCAACCGTGTTACGCGACAGCCCCGTGATGCGCGAGATCTCGCGCTCCGACTTCTTCTTCCGGCTATGCAAACGCCGGATCCTGCCAATCATGTCCATGGTGATCACTCCTCGTCCTCTGCTGCACAAAAAGGCAGCAGGGTAGGTTGTTCACCTGGCTCAGTTTTGGGTCGGCACTGCCCTCAAAAGTGGCTCAGTTTTCGGTCGGCGCCAACAGCCCGGACAGCGGCGGCGCCGAAGCGGCCATTTGCGCCGAGGACGAGGACGGTGGGATGGTTCATTGAAGGCTCCTAGAGGGAATCGATGAGGCGCAGTTTCGGTCTCATCAAACCATCCTGTAATTGCCTAAGTCTGCAAGCGAGGTATACATTTCTGTATGGCCGATGCAGCTTTCGACTGGACCCTGGTGAAGAGTTTCCTTGCCGTGCTCGATGCCGGCAGCCTGATGGGCGCGGAGCGCAGGATCGGGGCGCGGCAGCCCACGCTGCGCCGTCACATAGCCGAGCTCGAAGGCCAGCGGAACGAAGGCATTGACCGCAGCCCCCTGGCCCTCGCCCT
>JBEILM010000282.1:0-3399 GCA_040379205.1 Gemmatimonas sp. | reverse complement strand
TGCCACGCACGCTCCACGTCCCACGTCACCTCGGGACGGTCCGCATCCACCGTTGCCCGCAGCGACGCAAGCCACGCGGCGCGGTCGGCGTCATTGCGCACCCACGCGGCGAGCCGCGCGTGATCGTCGGGCGAGGCCTCGAGCGCCAGCACCCGATCGAGCGCACTGACCAAGTCGGGCGACATGTCCCCTCTCATCGGTCGTCCTCCGCCGGTACCACGCGACGCAGTGCGGCCAGCCCGCGCGTGATGAGGCGCTCCACGCCCTTGGGCGAAATACCGAGCACGGTCGCGATCTCCGCATACGAGCGCCGTTCGAACCACCGGAGCTGCATCGCCGCTCGGCAGCGTGGCGGCAACGCCGTCATGGCACGCTGCACGTGGGCGAGCATCTGCGTGCGATCACCGTGCGCCGTCTCGTCACCGGCCGGTTCATGGGCGATGTGCGAGATCACCTGTTGCTCGGTCAGATCGCGGCGCACCCGATCGATCACCCGATGCCGGACCGCCGTGCGCAGGTAGGCCCCCACATCATCCACGGCCGCGAGCGCACCACGCCGCTCCCACAGCCGCAAGAAGACATCCTGCACCACTTCCTCCGACTCGGCATCGTTGCGCAACATGCGGTGCGCTATCATGCAGAGCGCCGCATAGTGTGTCCGGAAGAGCGTGGCGTACGCCTCCTCGTCGCCCGCGCGCATGCGCCGCCAGAGCGGTGGCTCGGTCGGCAGCGGCACTACCGCCTCACCGTGTTCGCGCGCAAACCACCAGCGCGTCGCCACTATCGTTCCCACGAGAGCCCCGCCGTGGGAATGCGCGGCACGAAGGCGATCGGCTCGCGGCGCCATTGCAGGGGGTCCGCCGCCTGAATGGCCGCCGCGATCCCGAGCGGGTTCTGTCGCCCGAGCAGGTTGAAGACATCGGCGAAGACCGTCCACTGCCCGCTCCGCGTCTGGTAGCGTCGGAAGAGTCGCAGATCGACTCGCACATAGGTCGGCAGCCGCTCGCTGTTGTAGGCCCCATACGTTGGCGTGGCCAGGAGGCGCGGGCGCCCGTTGACGACGAAGGTATCGGCGCGCACACCGACTGGTGTCAACGGCCACCCCTGACGCATCACGATGCCCAGGCTGCCACGCCACCGACGATCGGTGGTTCGCACCGACAGGTCCATCGACGCCGCATGCCGCTGATCGACGTCGCGCGGTACGAGACGCCCCCCGATCCGGTCGGCGATCTGACTGAGCGCGTACCAGCCGCTCCATTCGAAGCGACCGCCACCGGCGCTCGCCACCGAGAGCTCGACACCGCGCGCCAGGCCGTCCGTCGGATCGACGCGCAGGGTGGTGAAGCGCAGGTCGCGCGTGATGTCGATGTCGGGCAGCAGCTGTGCGTAGCGCGGCGCAACGGACGTCAGGATGCGCTGATAGACATCGACCCGTGCAGCAAGCCTGCCCGGCAACTCACGATCGACGCCGATCGCCAGATGACGGGCTCGCTCCGGCACGGCCCACTCGCGTACGCCTTCTTCCACCGGCAGACCGTCGAGCGCCTGCGGCTGCGCGTACGCTCCCGCCGCTGCCCGCACCGAGGTCGACGGGTCGACCTGCCACGCGAGATTGACGCGCGGCTGCCAGGCCACCGGACCGCGCCAGCTCCATCGGTCCACGCGCCCGCCGACTTCCGCCACCAGCCGGCCGACCTGCATGCGCGGCGCCAGCCACGCCCCGGTCCACAGGCCTGCCGTGTCGATCACCGCGCTGACCGTGTCCGCCTTGCGCTCGAAACCGAACAACGTCGCACTCGTGGGGCGAATCCGGCCGTAGTCGTACGCCGCGCCCTGTCGCTGCACATCGGTCCCGAACCGCACCTGCACTCGGTGCGACGCCGCCCACGTCCAACTCGAGCGGAGCGACCCCACTTCGAGTTCGCGACGATCAGCGATGCGGCCAATGGAGACCTGCCCCGTTCCGCCATCCGCGTTGCGCCGACGCACATCCTGCGACAGGCCGACTACGGTCTGTCCCTGCAGCCGCTCTCCGCTGTGCTGCCAGCTGGTCCAGCCGTACCGACTGCCATAGCGCGAGCGAAACGGCGGCGCGTCGAACTGTACGTCCTGCGTCGTGAAGTCGGTCGAACCCAACAGCGACACCGTCACCACATCACGCGACGAGGCATGCCAGCGGCCGCGCACGAAGCCGTCCCCGTAGCCGACGGCGAAGGGCGCCTCGGCATTGGTGAGATCGAGGACGAGATCGAGATAGCCGCGCCGAAGACTCCCCATCCAGGACCAGCGGCCGTCGCGCGTCCGCGCGCCGGCGAGCCCTCGCAACCACGTGGCGCTGAGCCCCGCCGAGAACAGTCGCTCGCCGGGGGCGAGCGGACGCGAGGTGATCGACATGACGCCGGTGAGGCGCTCGCCATACTCGCTGGTGAAGCTGCCGGGGACGAGATCGACCCCACCCGTGGCGTGCACATCGAGAATCGAGAGGCCGGAGCCGATGTCCTTGAGGTGGTACGGTTCGCGCAACTGCATCCCGTCGAGCATCACCAGTAGCTCATCGCTGCGCGCGCCGCGCACATTGAGTCCGGCCGAGAAGTCGCTGGCCGCAACACCGGGCAGCCGGTTCACCGCACGAAAGAGATCCTCGCCAATCTGCGGGCGCGAGGCCACCTCCTCGCGCGTGAGGCTCTGCGCCACGTGCACCCCCGACTCCAGCGCGCGGCTGGTCCCCGGCGTGACCACGACTTCCGTGAGCCGCGGCGCCGCGCGGGCGAGGCGGACCACTTCGGTGTCACCCGTATCGAGCGTGTCCACCACACTCACGAAACCGAGCGCCCGCACCGTGATCGGCAGTGGCCCATCCCCCACCGCACCGAGCACGGCCTGCCCCGTGCGATCGGTCCGCGCACTCCGCGAGAGCCGCGTCACCAGTACCTCCGCGCCCACCACGGGGAGCTGCGTTCGGGTATCGATCACGCGAACGCGGCGCACACCCCCGCCTACCCGACGGATGATGATCGTGGACGACGCCGAGTCGACGAGCGCCGTGAGCGCGGTGCCGGCCAGCGCGCGGGCCATGGCGCGACGGAGAGAAAGTCCGCCAGCCAGCGTCACCGTGTCGGCGAGGCCCGCGACCGCCGGATCGAAGGCAACCGTGGCGCCGAGCAGCACGGCGAGCCGCTCGACGTGCCTCGCGCGCGTGGTGCGAACGGTGGTGTCGATGCGCCTGGCATCGAGTCGCGACCAGCGCGACCGCTCGACCTCCACGTACGTCGGCGGCGCGGGTTGGGCCGCGAGCAGGGAGATCGCGGGGAGGGTGGCGAGGAGCAGGGCAATGCGGCGTGTGGCGGGCATGTGTCGGAAAGATGGTGACACGATACCGGACGGCGCGGTTGCGCC
>JBEILM010000281.1:0-3406 GCA_040379205.1 Gemmatimonas sp. | reverse complement strand
TGTGTAGAGACCACCCGACGTTATGGTACCCGCACCGGCACCCGTCCAGTTGTAAATCAACGCAGCTGAATACGTGACGGACGGAACCGTCGTCGACCCATTGCTCCACTGGGCCGCGACCGAGAACTGCCGGCTTCCCCCCGCAGCAACGGTGACCTCCTTCGGACTGATCGTCAGTGACGTCAGCGTACCGCCCGACGTGGACGTGACCGTTACCGTAGCCGTGTCGGCCCGGCCACCACCCGCAACCACGACTCGATGGGTCCCGGCCGTAGCCGGCGCCGTATACAAACCACTCGACGAAACGGTGCCACCACCAATCACCGAGTACGTCACGGCCGGCAGCGTGGTGGAGCCGTTGCTCCACACCGCCGAAGCGCTGAATTGGCGGGTACCACCCGTATTCAGCGAGGTGGTCTTGGGGCTGATGGCAATCGACGTGAGCGTTGCCGCCGACCCCGTCACCGTCACCGTCGCCGTATCACGCAACGTGCCACCGTTGTGGGCCACCACGACACGGTAGGTACCCGCCGCGCCCGGCGCCGTGTACAGCCCGGTCGAGGACACCGTACCCCCGCCGATCACGCTCCAGGTCACCGGCGGCAACGTGGTGGCACCCGTGCTCCAGTTCGCGCTGGCGGTGAACTGTTGCGTGGCACCGGCCGCCAGCGACGCGGTCTTGGGGCTGATGACCAGCGAGGTGAGCTGCGGCGCCGGCACGGTGACCATGGCCGTGTCACGCGCCGGACCGCCCACCTGCGCCAGAATCACCCGGTAGGTGCCCGGTGTGGTGGGCGCCGTGTACAGACCACCCGTGGCGGTGACCGTCCCCTCACTGCTGCTCGGCGTCGAGTAGCTGACGCCCGGCAGCATCGTCGCCCCGTTGCTCCACAGCGCCGAGGCGCTGAACGCCTGCGTCCCGCCTGGAGCGACGGTGGCCGTCCTGGGGCTGATGGCCAGCGACGACAGGCTGGCAATGACCACCTGCGCCGTATCGGCCAACGGGGTCACGCCGCCACAGGCGCAGCTGGCGATGATGGAAAAGGTGCCGGCCAGCTGGCCGGCCGTGAACAACCCGTTGCTGTTGATGGTCCCGGCCCCGGCGTTGGAAACACTGAACGTAACAGTCGCGGCGCGCGTGGCCCCGTCGGACCACGTCACGCTTCTAGTGAACTGCCGTGACTGCCCGGGAGCAAGGGCCGTGCCAGTTGCCGGCGCGATGCTGAGATCGGTGACCGTGGGCGTGGGGGTGACCCCCACCCGGTAGGTCTCGCTCACACCGAAGCCGCCCAGGGTCACGAACGACTCGCCCGCCGCCACACCGGTCACCACGCCGCTCGTGTTGACCGAGGCCACCGACGGATTGGAGGAGGTCCAGGTGGCGCCGCGCACGTTGCGCGAATTGCGGGTCTTGAGCTGGCTCTGCTGCCCGACCTGCAGCTCCAGCTCACCGATGATGTTGTAGGCCAGCGGACCGTCCGACAGCACATCGCGGGCGATGCGCTGGAACTGGTCGGGGCTGACGGGGGTGGCATCACGGCTACATGCCGCAAGCAACACGAGAGGTACGACGACGGCAGCGATACGCCACCGGTGTGACAACGGGTGCATGAGGGCCTCCAACAGGTCCATATGCGTTCGGCAGCTCGGCCAGCATGTCCGTTACAGCTGCGTAACGGCGGTAGCCCCGGAGCTTTGCGTCGCCGGCTTTCACCGGGTCTGCCCTTGGGCGAATCTTTTCCCGTGCTGTCACCACGTCAGTGTGGCGGTTTGACAGAGGGTGGCGAGAAGACTCAGCATGTTGACGAAGCCCGCACCGGGGGGCAACTGGTCTTTGGACCCGGCCGGTGACCCGTGTCGCGCACACACCTGCACTTTGTGATAGCCGATATGATGCGCGGAACGATTGTCGCGCATCGGCACCCATTCATGTATCTCCTTCCATGAAACGCGACGCATTTTTCCGTTGCCCGGCGGCAAAGTGCCCCGCCCAGTGGCGCGCCAGCTGTGCCAAGGCACCGAAGGCGTCGTGCGTCACGGCATCGCCCTTTCCATAGGGGTCGAGCACTTCGCGCCCCGCCGGCGTGGGCCCGTCGCTCGCCGGCCCTTGGGCCACCGCCAGCACATCGCCCACCAGAAACACCCGTTCGGCGGGTACCCCGCTGGCCAGCACGTTCGCCTCGTTCATGACATCCATGCACACCACCACATCGTGGGCAGCAATGGCAGCCACCTCGAGGCTGGTGGCGGTGTGACCATGCAGCGACACCCCAAAGGCGGGGGCCACCCGCAGCGCCGAGTCCTGCGCCGCGCGGCCGGTGGTGGCGTGGGTGCCGGCGCCTACGATGCGCGGGGCCAGCGCCGGCTGCGCGTCACGCGCGATCTCGGTGGCGAAGGCGCTGCGCATGATGTTGCCGTGGCAGACGAACACCAGGCGCCCCTGCGCGCCGGCCAGCGCGGCTCCGAGGCGGCGCTGACGGGAGGAGGGCACCTCGAACAGCCGGCGCAGCGCCCAACGCCGAGCGGGCGCCGGGAGGGTGCGCAGCACCCACAGCCAGCGGCGCACCGGTCAGCGCACCCGCGCCACGATCAGCCGCAGCGACGACGGGCCGGCACCCGGTGCCTCGTTCGCGACCAGCTCCAGCCGCTGTCCCGCCGAGGCCGAGCCGTCGAGCGTGAGGTAGCGGCTGGCCACGCCGGGAAGCGCAGTCACCGGCAGGCGGAAGTCGCCGATGCCCTGGCGCTGGACCCGGAGCGGCCGGGCCACGAACACGCCGGGGTAGAGACGCGCCAACCCGGCCATCATATCGGCCACCCGCCACGAGGGGGTAGCGGCCTGCAGTCGTGCCATGTGGGCTCCCTGGGTGTCATCGGCGGCGGCGGCGTCGTCTAGGGCGGTGGCAAGGCTCCAGTCGGCCACCAGGTCGCGAGGGTCGCGGCCGGTCGCCTGGGCCAGTGCCTGCAGCCCCGTGCCCTGGCCACCGCGTACCAGCGCCTTGAGCCACGCCGCTTCGTCCGATGCATAGCGGTCGGCCGCCCAGCGGACAAGCGCCCAGCCGCTGCTGTAGGTGGCCTGGGTGCCGCCGCCGGGGCCGCCCAGCGGGCTCACGGCGTCGGCGGCCTGCAGATAGCCGTACAGGCCCGCAAAGTGCTTCCACATGATGAGCGGGCGGTCGTCGCACTGCAGCAGCTCGCAGGCCACGCTGCCGGCAAAGCCGGCCCCGCCCTTCCACGACCCGCCACCGGGGAACGTCCGCGAATACAACTCCTCGGCCACCCGCGCGGTGGCCTCCTCCAGCCACGGCTCCTCGAAGGCGTGCCCGTGGGCCAGGCGCTCGGCGAAGCTGGCAAGGTGCTTGGCCTCGTGCACCACGGTGCTGCGCAGGGCGCGGCGCCAGTCGTGGGC
>JBEILM010000280.1:0-3462 GCA_040379205.1 Gemmatimonas sp. | reverse complement strand
GCGCATCCTGCAGGTCGCACACGCACCGTTCACCGTCGCGAAGCATGGCCAGCACCGCCAGGCGCGTCTCGTCGGAGAGCGCATGGAAGAGCTGAGCGGAGCGGGCGAGGTCGAGGGCGGTCGATGTCGGCACAGGGAGAAAATACATCAAGCTTTTCTGTTCCGTCAAGCATCAATTCTTGTTGTTGCGGCACACTCACGATGACGAAACCAGATGCGCTGTTGACAAACGGGAACCAGCAATCGCTCGTGTTGCCCGCGAAACACAAACGCCGCCCTCACTCGGAAGTGACGGCGGCACTTGCGCGTGCCTTTCGGCAATTGCCCCTCCTGGGGTCGAACCAGGAACCTTCTGATCCAGAGTCGAACTGACAGGGCATCTCGGCGGGCTCGCTTGCGGATTCGGCCAACGAAAGTGGCCAGAAGGCCAAACTACCTGTCCACAAGCGCAACATGCCACGGACTCTTCGTGCCAGCGTCGACCGAGTTCACCGCCTCTTCCGAGTTGCTCGCGAGGTGAACGAAGCCCCGAGCCCCCCCACGCTGTCAGAACCCGAACCGCACGCCGCCATTCACCGTGAAGCCCACCAGCTCCGTCCACACATCGGTGGTCCATCGACCGCCGCGACCTCGGGCGGGCAGTACCAGCGAATCGAAGCGCGTCTGGCGCACGTTGGTGAGATTTTCGAGGTTGACGAACAGGCGCGCCACACCCGCGCGTGTGTCGAACGCCCGCTCACCAAGCAGTCCGACCAGCACATATGGCCGGCTTTGCCTGCGGTAGGGGTTCACATCGCGCTCCAGCGATTGGCGCCCGGTGTAGTACACTTCGAGGCCCACACGGCTCTTCCCCTCCTGCTCCACGCTTGCCACGAAGGTCACGGCGTGACGCGGCGTGAGCGGCACCTCGCGGCGCGCGCAGATGGTACCCGCGATGCCATCAGGATCGCACTCCGTCGAGCGCAGGTACACGTACGTGGCGGTCACGCGTAGCGCCGGAGCTTCGGTTCCCCCCTCGCGCGCTTCACCGAGCGGCCGCACCAGACGGGCGAGCAGTTCGGTGCCATAGGTGCGCGTGGGCGCCGGCGCATGCGCCAGCGCGAGGCGAGTCGCGCCAGTCGCGCCAGTCGCGGTGACGCCGTCGGCCGCGCGCACCTGCAACGGGTTTGTCAAGCGTGACGCGAACGCCGTCGCGTTCACCTCCAGCGCTCCCCACGACAGCGCCATCGGTCCACCCACATCCACGGAGGCGCTCCGCGCGCGTTCGGCGATGAACGTGGCGATGCCACCGGGAACCGGCACCACCGGCGTGAGCCCCACCGCCTCGACCTCTTCGATCAGTGGCGTGGGGGCGAACATGCCGGTGCCGCCGGACACGCGCGCCGTCCACCGGGCAAGTGCCCCTTCTGAAAGCGACCGCAGCAGCACCGACAGACGCGGGTTCACGAACGTGCCGTACACATCATGGGCATCCACCCGCGCGCTCCCGGACACCGACAGCCATGCACTGGGATCGACATCCACCTGGGCGAACGCGGCAGGTGTGTTGAATGTGTAGTTCCAGCCGGTCACGTTCGCGTTGTAATACGCGTCCTGCTGGAACGCGGCACCGGCCACGTATGTCGCGCGTCCGCGCGGCACCGCCACCGACGCCTCGCCGAACCACGTCCGATGTCGGTCCTGCTCGCGTACCTCGCCAAAGCGATGGCCATGGCGCTGCTCCGCCGCCGACCCACGCACGGTCACGATGGCGCCACGCAACGCGGAGAGGCCCACGGGGGTGGTGGAGTCGGTGATCGCCCACCGCGCGAGTACGCCCACGTCTCCACGTCGCACGCGCACATCCTCGGCGAAGCTCGCTCCACCAGGCAGGACACCCGCACGCATCGTGCCGCCGACGCGATCCTCAGCGGTGAAGCCGCCGGTGAAGAACGCCGTGCGTCCGCTCCCATCGTCGTAGAAGAGACGAGGACGCACCGCCGCGCGCTCGTACCCGGGCATGTCGGTCCAGCCATCGGCATCGAGATCGTTGCGCTGCTGGCGATGCACCCCGCCAAGCAGGGTGTATCCCCAGCGCTCACCGAGCGGCCCCGTGAAGAAGCCCACGGCATCACTGCCCCCACGCGACGTCTGGTTGAGCAGCGCCGTGTGTTCGCGCTCCCGGCCGGGGCGGCGGCTCACAAGGTTGATCACCCCGCCGGCACCGCCCGTGTAGAGCCCCGTCGCCCCCTTCAGCACCTCGACGCGCCCGAGATCGATGGGCGTCTGCAACAACGAGAACCCAGCGCCGTCGCCGGCCAAGGGCAGCCCATCGGTAAGCAGCAGTGCGTAGCGACCGCGCAGCCCCTGCACGCGCACATTCGCATTGCCCAGCGAGGGGCTCGTGGTCTGCACACGCAGGCCACCTGTTTCCGCCAGCAGCATCTGGATGGACGCGGGGCGCATCGCGAGCTTCTCGGTCACTTCCTCTTCGTCCACCACCTCGACGCGCAGTGGCGTGTCCTCGAGGCGCCGCTCGGTGCGCGTGGCACTCACGACAAACGCTTCGACGTCCGCAGCGAGCGACTCGAGGTGAACCACCACACTCGTGTCCTGGGCCGCGCGCAGGGTGAGCGTGAGCGTATCCGCTCGGAAGCCGAGCCGTGACACCAGCACGCGGCGCGCTCCGGCGGGCAGGCGGATCGTCGCGCGCCCATCGGCATCAGTCACCGCCCCGATGGCCCGCCCCGCCTCATCGATTGCATCGAGGGAGCGCACCATGGCCCCCGGCACCGGGTCGTCAGCCTGGCGCGCCGTGACACGCAGCGTGGCGAGCGAATCCGTGACGCCGGCGGCTGTAGACTGGGCCTGAAGAGGACGAGAGACCGCGAGCAGCAGCGCCAGCGTACACCAGCGGGTCGGGCGCATGAGCACGGGTGATGTGACCAGAGAGAGGGGGAAGAAGGCAGTGGCACGGCACCATCGGCACGGTACACCTTGTAGCAGCTACAAGGTCAACCCTTCGCCTCAGGATCCCCGCGCATGTCCCCTGACGCCCGACGTTCGCTCGACGCCCCCGGCCTCGTGATCGGCGAACTCGCCACGCGTACCGCCACGTCGCCGGAGACCATCCGCTACTACGAGCGGATCGGCCTGCTGCCGCCGCCGCAGCGCCGCGGGAGCGGGCGCTACCGGATGTATCGTGCCGCCGATGTCGAACGGCTGGCGTTCGTGCGGCGGGCGCGGGCTCTCGGCTTCTCCACCGATGCGGTGCGGGATCTCCTTGGCCTGGCCGACGACCCGGAGCGCCCCTGCGGCGAAGTGGGTCAGCTGGCCCGGGCACATCTCATGGCGGTGGAAGACAAGCTCGCGCAACTCACTGCGCTGCGTGACGAACTGCAGCGGGTGATCGGCGCCTGCGCCGGGGAGCATGCGATGGCGGAGTGCCGGATATTGGGGGCGCTGAGCGGCCAGTCGTGAAGG
>JBEILM010000279.1:0-3463 GCA_040379205.1 Gemmatimonas sp. | reverse complement strand
TTGTAGGCGCCGCTGCGGGCAATGCCCGCCTTGAAGAGGCGGGTGTGCGCGAGCAGGTTCGCCGTCATGAACGCCCCGTACGAATGGCCTCCCACACCGATGCGCTGGCGATCGGCGATCCCCATGGCCACGATCGTGTCCACTGCGGCCTGCGCGCTGGTGGTGAGCTGCTCGACGTAGCTGTCATTGGGTTCCTTGCCGTCCGCACCCACGATGGGCATGGTGGGGTTGTCCATCACGCCGTAGCCTTGCGTGAGCAGGAACAGGTGCGAAGCGCCCGTCGGGCGCACGAAGCGATACGGCGACCCCACCACCTGCGAGGCCGCTTCGCGCGACCGGTACTCGAGCGGGTACGCCCAGAGGAAGAACGGCAGGGGGCCGTCCTTGGCCTTGTCGTAGCCGGGCGGCAGGTACACCGTGGCCGACAGCTTCACGCCATCCTTGCGCGTGTAGGTGATGAGCTGGCTGGTCACACCGGCGAACTGTGGCGCCGGATCGGTGAAGGCCGTGAGCGCGCGGGGCGCGATGCGGCGGACGAGATCGCGCACGTAGTAGTTGGGCACCTCGGTCTTCGATTCGCGTCGCGTGAGGGCGACCGTGCCGCGGGCATCGAGCATGCCGATGGGCTGCTCGTAGTACGGGGCAACACTCTGGAAGAGGCGCACGGACTTGCCGGTGGCCAGTTCGAAACGGTCGACGAACGGCCGATCGCCTTCGGGGGAGGCGCCGGCGCCGGTGAGGAAGGCGAACGTCCGATCGGGGCTCGTGAACAGCACCGTCTGGCCGCGGGCGTCGCGGGTGGTGATGAAGTCGCCGGGATCGGCGTAGCGGTCTTCGCTGTTGCGCTCCCAGAGCTGGCGCGGCGCGCTGGCGCCGGAGGGATCCACCAGCCAGGCGCGCGTCCGCCGTTCGCGCGTGGCGTTCTCGCGCACCACAGCCAGCGTGCCGTGCCCCCAGGTGATGCCGGCGGCGCGCCACGCGGTCTCCATGAGCGTCGTCGGCACGCCGGTGAACGGCGCCCCGAGCAGCACGAGGCGATCGCGCTTTGCTGCCGCGACGCGGCTGTCGCCGCCGTCGAGCGCCTCCACCCACGCCAGCGTGGCGTCGGCATCGCGCCGCCACTGGATGTTGCGCGGCCCCGGGAGCGCGCCGTCGCCGCCCCAGGGCACCCGCTCGGTCAAGGCACGGCTCATCACCGACTTCACCACCTGCCCGTCCAGCGACCACACCTCGGTGCGCATGGGGAAGTAGTTGAGCGGGACCGTGTACGAGAACGGGCGCGACACGGTGCTCACCAGCAGGTAGCGGCCATCGGGGGAGGCGCTGACATCGGCGCGCATGGCCGGGGCGCCCAACGGCGAGATGGTGCCGTCCAGCGACACCAGCGCCACCTGACTCGTGGCGAAATGCTCGAACACCGCCTCGTCGAAGGGGCTCTTGAGCAGATCCTGGTAGGTGGCCGCCCGGTCGGCGCTGCCGGTGAGGGCCTCCTGGATGACCGGGCCGTCGGGCGTGGCCGATGGCGCAGGCGCCGCGCCGCGCGTCTCGGGCACGAAGGTGCAGGCGAGCCGAGTGGCGGCCACCCACGAGCAGGGGGTCCCGAGGACCGCCGCGAGACGACGCGGGGTGACGGGCGCCGCCTTGGCGGTGGCGAGTTCGGCCACCCAGAGCGTGATGGCGTCGTCGGTGGTGACGGTGAAGGCGATCCGCTGGCCATCGGTGGACCACGACACGTTCCCGATGCCCGCGCCCGCCGGCAGGTTGGCCGCGATCGGGCGCGCGGCGCCTCCCTGCACGGGTTGCAGCGACAGGCTGGAGTAGCTCTGCCCGCGCGACGGGCCGCTGGTGCGCGGATCGAAGCGCAGCCCGGCGAGCCGGTACTCGAAGGCTGCCACTTCATTGATGGGGGGAAGTCCCGGACGTTCGAGCAGCAGCAGCTGCGTTCGGTCTGGGCTCAGCTGGACGAGCGGCGTGGCCGGCTGGTCGAGGATCTGGGCGATGGGCGCCGGTGGCTGCCGGTACTGCGCAGCGGCGAGCGCCGGGGTGAGCACCAGCAGGGCGGCGACGTGGCGCAGGGTGCGCCAGGGGCGAGGTGACATGGGGCCGATCTCCGGAAATGAAGGCGCGTCCAATGTGCGGGCGATCCGGATCGGCTGCCACTCGCGGTCGGCAAGTATTCCCGTTTTGGGAGGTGTGACCAGGACCGAACGGTCGGATCCCCTCAGGCGCATGCCCCCGGGCGTGGAAGGCTATCGCCCCCGGCGGACGCCGTTCGCCCGCGTCTTTCCCCTCGATCCCGTACGCGATGCGTTTGTTCCATATGCCGGTGATGCTGGCCGCCCTTCTCGGTGCCGCCGTCGTGGAGTCTGCGGCCGCCCAGGGCGGCGTGCGCGGCTGCGACCGCAACTTCTTCGTGCAGGAAATGGGCTTGGTGAACTGGGTGCGCGACCGCTTCGACAGCGACGTGCACCTGCTGCTCACCGGTCTCAATGCCGCCAACGGCGGCCGCCAGATCACCGTCAACTTCCTTGGCCAGAAGGGGTACGCGGGCAAGGTCGACACCCTCACCATCACCACGCTCCCCAACGACGCCGATGACCGCGTCCGTCGCGAGCTGCTGCGCACCTTCCAGCTCGGCCTCGCCCCGTACGTGGCCCGCACCCCCATCGCGTCACGCCTGCGCGGGGGGCTGGTGAACGGCGTCGTGGCCCCGTCGCTCAACGCGAAGGCGGTGAAGGACCGGTGGAACCTCTGGCTGTATCGCGTGGACGGCAACCTGTCGGCGAACGGCGAGCAGCTCGTCCGGTCCACCAATCTCTCCAGCACCGTTTCGGCGGCCCGCACCACCGACAACTGGAAGATCAACATCGGGGCCACCGGCGGCTACAACGAGCGCGACTTCAAGATCTTCCAGACGAACACCACCAATCCGGCGGTGCGCGACACCGTCCCGGTGATCGTCCTGCAACGCGCCTCCAACGCCAACGCGCTGTTCGGCCGCACCATCAATGCGCACTGGACAGCCGGCGTGAAGGTGTCCGCCGGGTTCAGCGAAGTGCTCAACCAGAAGCTGGCGTTGCGCGTCTCGCCGGCCATCGAGTACAACTGTTTTCCGTGGACCGAGGCCACACGGCGCCAGCTCACGGCACTCTACTACGTGGGTCCGAACTACTATCAATACTACAGCACCACGGTCTTCGGGCAGGACGAAGAAACGCGGGTGAACCAGACGCTGCTGTTGGCACTGACGCAGCGGCATCGGACGCCGGTTCGGGTTCCAGAGCGGGGGCTGACCTGGCGGCGCGGACGGTGCCGGCTGAACGCAGACGGCCGTCCGCTGGCGTGGTGCACCGTCGCCCCGGCAGCCGCCCGGTCAGCTGGATGGTGTAGCAGACACGAGTCCCTCCAGCGCCCTGAGATCCTCCACGAGGAGCTCCTGACGCGCTCCGGGTACACGGGTCTG
>JBEILM010000278.1:0-3480 GCA_040379205.1 Gemmatimonas sp. | reverse complement strand
TACCGTTCTAGAACTATGACGCAACAGTATCGCATTACCCTACTACCCGGCGATGTCATCGGGCCGGAAATCCTCGCTGTCACCGTAGAGATACTTAAAGTAATCGTTAAAAAATTTGACCTCCAGTTTGACTTCCAAACCGCTTTAATTGGAGGGGCAGCCATTGATGAAACCGGCAGTCCCCTCCCCGAAGCAACCCTGAGCGCCTGTAAAAATAGTGATGCTGTTCTCCTGGCCGCTATTGGGGGTTATAAATGGGATAATTTGCCCCGGCAGCAAAGGCCGGAAACCGGATTATTAGGCTTAAGATCTCGCGCGTTTCCCCAACCGGAGCGGTCGACACGGCCTTCGCGGATCCCGCCTCCATACCGGGCTTCGGCAGTTCGCAGGCGCGCGCCGTGCTGATCCAGTCGGACGGCAAGGCGGTGGTGCTCGGTGACTTCCGCTCCACCGCGAGGGGGACTTCCGCGAACCCCATGATGGCGATCCGCTTCACGACCGCCGGCGCCCTGGATGGGACCTACGCCCGGCCGCTGCGGAGCGAGGTTGGTATCAACACCGCCGTGGGGATCCGCCTGCGTCACGGCGTCATCCTGACGGACGACCGGATTGTGGCGGTTTCGGACCGTCTGGTCCGTTTGAATACCGACGGCACGCGCGACAGCACCTTCGTGAGCCGCGCCTTCGGCAAGGAGGCATTCTGGGTGAGTCGCGCGTCCGACGGACGTTACTTCGTGGCTGATCAAGTCAGTGTGGCGGGTGCCGACGGCTCCCCGGTGTCGCTGGCGCACAACGGCATCGCCTGTTTCGCCGCCGATGGCACGCCCGACTTCTCCTTCCAGACGGGCGGCTGGGGGCGTTCGTCCACCGTGACCTCCGGTGTGCCACTTTCGGACGGTAGCGTCTGGGTGGCGGGAACCTTCAACCGGTACGGCGCCTCATCGGTGCCCGGAGCGGCCCGCTTCACCGCGACGGGCACCCTCGCGACACCCCAAATGAGCTCCTCCCGCCTAATGAGCTCCGCGATGGTTGTTCCCGCGGGCAGCGACAAAGTCTTCGTGACGACGGCCACCCCCTACACTTCCCTGGAAACTTACAGCGAGTCGCTCGTCCGGGTCGGGACCGATGGTGCGGTCGACAACACCTTCGTCCCGGTTCTGCCCGCTGGCTATTCGCTCGGTTCGGCCAGTCTCGCAGAATCGCCCGGTGGCAAAGTCCTTCTTTTCCAAGGGTTCATTTCAGCGCAGGCGGTGCTGAATGGTGAGAGTGGAGACGCCCTCCTCCGACTGAACGCCAACGGTTCCCGCGACACCGGCTTCACTTCAACGCTGTCCTCCTTCGCTTCGGTGGAGCGCCTCGCCAACAATGCCGTCACGATGATCCGCACGGGCGGCTTCTTCGTCACCGACGTCCTGTCCGACGGACGGGTCCTTTCGGTGGGCGCGGGTGTCGACGGCACCGTGAAGCTCGTGCGCCTCAAGGCCGACGGATCCGTCGATTCCACCTTCAATGCGGTCTCGCTGGGGACGATAAATCCGTCCGTCGCCGTGACCTCCGGGACCACCCGCGATCCGGTCACCAACACCACGGCCCAGTTCCCGATCAGCACCTACTCGGCCGGGAACCTGATCGCCGCCGCGCGTCAGGGGCCCGACGGTAAGGTCTACGTGAGCGGGCGGCTCAATGTCGCTGTATCCCCTAGGGGGCTCGTTCGTTTGACCGCCTCCTGGACGATCGATACCACGTTCGCGGGGACCGGGTTGGCTCTTTCCAGCGGCACGTCGTTACCGGGAGCCAGCGCCTTGGTGTTCGATGAATCCGGCCGCCTCTACGTGGCCGGCCGGTTCGACTCGTTCAACGGTAACCCCGTGCCGGGTCTTTTCCGTCTCAACGCCGACGGAGGCTTCGACGCCGCATGGCAGCCGGGCATCGCGGTGGTGGACGCTCCGCGCGCCACCGCCACACTCCGCATCAGCGGTGGCAACTTATACGTCTTTGGAACTGTTGCTCGTGCGGGCGACACGCTTCCTCGGTCCTGGGCTGTCGCTGAGATCGGCTCCGCGCCGGTCATTGCCTCGATTTCCGGGGCGAACGCGGCGGCGGGCGCGACGGTCACAATCTCCGGCTCAAACCTCGCCGGTGTCACACGGGTGACTTTCGGGGGTCTGGGCGCGGCCTTCACCTACAACTCTACCGCGGGCACGATCAGCGCCACGGTGCCATCGGGCGCGACCAGCGGCCAGGTCGTGGTGACGACCACCTCCGGCGGCTCGAGCGCTGGGTTCAATTTCACGGTCGCCCTCTCCATCGCGGCTCAACCCGCCTCCGCGGTCATCCGCAACGGAGGTTCCTTCACCTTGCAGGTTCGTCCCGCCGGCGGCACGCCGCCTTATTCGTTTCAGTGGCGCAAGGGTTCCGAGGTGCTCCCGGGCGCGACTTCCGCGGTGTACTCGCGCTCCAATGTCGCGTCGGCGGAAACGGGCACGGGGGCCTACAACGTGGTCGTCGCCGACTCCGCCGGGGCTTCGATCACCAGCTCGACGGCAGTCGTATCGCTCGCCTCCGCGTCCGGTACCTTCCTCTCCGACGCCTCCTTCATCCGTCCTGATTTCAAGCAGGACACCTTGGCGGGCCGCGTCACCGTGGATGTGCTTGGTCGCGTTTACGCCACGTGGACCAACGGCAACTACCTTTCCGGAGCCGGCAACCAGCTGCGCGGGGCGGTGGTCCGTCTCAAGCCCGACGGCTCGGTGGACGAGTCCTTCAACCTGGGTACCGCACTGATCGACGCTTGGCCGGTTGTTCCGCTCCCCGACGGCAAAATACTGGTCGGTGGCGTCGCGAGCAACGAGTCAGTGGAAACGGGGTTCAGTCTCCCACGGGTCTTCCGCTTCAACGCGGATGGTTCCCGCGACTTCTCCTACGCGTCGCCGCATTTCGCGACCTCGCCCCGCTTCATGACGTTGCAGCCCGACGGCAAGCTTCTGGTCGTCGCCACATCCGGATCCAGCGCCAACGGCGGTATTCCCATCATGGCGCGGCTCAATCCCGATGGCTCGCCCGACGGTTCCTTCATCCAGCCGGTCCTCAGCACGAACGGCTCGATCTTCGCCCCGCCGGTGGTGGATCCGGCCGGCAGGATCTACGTCGGCGGTATCTTTTCCACGATCAACGGTGTCGCGCGTCCGGCTGTTGCAAGGCTGAGTCCGAACGGCGCCGTGGATACCGGATGGACTCCTTCCGGCTTCACACTGACGTCCTCCAGCCAGATTCGCGGCCTCGCCTTGCAAACCCAGGGGGCGAACGCCGGCAAGCTGCTGGTCGCCGGCGGTGCGATCAACGTGACGGGTTCTTCTGAAAATCGGCCGGTCGTCCGGCTGAATCAATCCGGCGAAATCGATGCCACCTTCACTTTGGTCACACAGTCAGCTGCCGGCATGAGCGTCCGGCCGAGGTTGCTATCCTTGCTGCCCGACGACC
>JBEILM010000277.1:0-3482 GCA_040379205.1 Gemmatimonas sp. | reverse complement strand
GTGCGCGCCACACCACGCCGTGGGGTCACGCAGCCGGAAAGCCCAGACTGCGCAACACCTCGGCGACTGACAGTGTCTCCCTCGCGCGCGTAGCTGAGCGCCGTGGCGGCGGCGGCAAGAGTTGCCAGACGCCATCGCGACTGCCGTCCCGCCAAGGTCGCATCGCGACGATGTCGGCGTCGAGCAGCCGCTGCAATGCGACGTCGACCTCGTGGCGGCTCATGCCGAGGTTCTCGGCCATGCGGCTGCGGCTGAAGAACGAGGCTCCGCGCCGGTCGGCGGCGAGGGCCAGCAACACGAGCGCCGCCGCGGCGTGCGGCCCGAGCTCGGCGAGCCAGCGGTCGTGAAGCAGCTCGACAGGGAGCCAGCCGAAGTAGCCTGCAGGTCGGCGTTCGAGGTCGGGGCGAGGCGGCGCCGGAAGAGCTCGCCGGTTCATGGCGACCTCTTCTTCTTCGACTTCTCGGCTCGCTCCTTCGCCTTCTGGGCAGCGCGCTCCTCGGCCTCCTTCTTGCGATAGGACTCGCCGTCGATCTTGACGATCTCGGCGCGGTGCACGATGCGGTCGATGAGTGCCGTGACGCACGACGCGCCGGCGAAGACCTCCGTCCACTCGGAGAAGCTCTTGTTGCTGGTCAGCACCGTCGAGCGCTGCAGGTGGCGCCGGCTGACGACCTCGAAGAGCAGGTCGCCGTAGCGACCGTCGTACGACAGGTAGCCGACTTCGTCGAGGATCAGCAGCTGTGGCGCACAGTAGCGGCGCAACCGCCGTTGCAGGGCCGCAGACGACTCCTGCGCCGCGAGGTCGTTGAGCATCTCGCTGGCGGTGACCCGACGGACGGTGTGCCCATGCTGCAGCGCCTGGTGACCGAGGTTCTGGGCAACCATCGTCTTGCCAATGCCGCTCGGCCCGAGCAACACGACGTTGGTCGCGTCCTCGAGGAATGAGAGCTGCATCAGGTCCTCGATCTGGTCGCGGTCGATCTTCTGCGGCCAGCTCCAGTCGAAGTCGGCCAACGACTTGAAGGCACCGAGCCGGGCGCCGTGGATGCGGCGCTCGAGACTCCTGCGGTCGCGTTCGCTTTCTTCGGCGCCGAGATAATCGCGCACCCAGGGCTGCTTGCTCATCGCCGCCCAGTTGGTCAGCAGGCCCCACAGCTTCAGGCGCCGGGCGCGCTCCATCAGATCGGCATCAGCTTGGCTCGCCATTGGCCACCTCTTTCGTCGTGTCGCCCAATCGGTCGTAGCCACGCAGGTCGTTGGGCCGGACCACCGCGTTGCGCACTCGCTCGTCGTCCGGCAGATCGACTGGCACCGCCGGCGACAGGCCGGCCGCATGCCGCTGTTGTTCGAGGATCTGTCGCACGGAGTGGTGGTGCAGGACGCCCTTCGCCATGGCCTTCACGATCGCCTGTTCGAGCGCCATGGCGCCGAATCGCTCGTGCAAGCTCATGTAGTGCTGCGTCGCCCGGCCGAGGTTGGCTCCGCTCTCTGCCAACTTGACGAAGAGCTGCTGGCTGCTCGGTACCGCTTGCGCCAGCCGATCCAGGGCGCGGTGCTTTCTCGCCTCGCCCTTGCTCTTCCAGAGGTCGGCGATGTGCGCTTCGTTGGTGATCATCACTCCCCGGTCGAAGCTCCGTGCGTGCTCGGCCACGACCATGCCATCGACGAGGATCCGCACACGTTCCAGGGTCGCCCGCACCTCCGCCAGCCGCCGGGCCAGCGTGTGCGGCACCGAGTAGTCGTTGCTCTCGAATCGCACTTGCGGCGACTTCCCGATCCGAGCCATCTGGACTTCCTCGGTCTCGAAGGCGTTGTCCGGCAGCTCTCGCAACCGCGGCTGCTCCTCGGCAAACGCCATCGCCACGGTCTTCTGCTTGTCGTCAGGCCATGGTCGCTCGCTGGCCTCACCGAGACACCATGCATCGGCCTGCGCATTCAGATCGTCGAGGTCGCGCCACTGGCGCGCCGGCCAGAAGGACGTCCGCGCGTAGCGGATCGCGCGTTCGACGCGACCCTTCTCGTTGCCGCGCGCCACGGCGACGGGCCGGATGTCGAAGCGGTAGTGCTTCGCGAAGTCGACCAGCTTCGGGTTGAACAGGATTGCGTCGCCGCGCCGGTCCAGCACGGCGCTCTTCAGGTTGTCGTAGAGCAGCACTCGAGGCAGGCCTCCGAAGGCGGCAAAGGCGGCGATGTGACCGCGAAGGAAGTTCTCCATGCGCTGCCCGAGATAGAAACGCAGGAAGATCCGCCGCGAGTAGGCCAGCACGCAGACGAAGGCCAGCAACGATCGCACGGCACGGCCGATCTTGATCGTGCCGAAGTGCGCCCAGTCGACCTGGCCGTGTTCGCCAGGCAGAGCGCTCGTGCGCAGGAAGGCTTCGGCCACGCGCGGTGGACGGTGACGCGCGATCATGTGCCGGAAGTGTTCGCCGCTGCCGCGATAGCCCCGCTCGCGACACATCTGGTAGAGCCGGCTCGCCGGCAGGCCCGGGTAACGCCGCAGGGAATCCATGACGAAGGACAGATACGCGTCGATGCGTGCCGGTCGCTGCGGGCGCGCCGGCGGCACGCCGCCGCTCGCGATCACGCGCGTCACCACGTCGTGGTGCACCTGCAAGTGCGCAGCGATCGTGCCCACCGGCCACCTCTCGACGTCGTGCAGGCGGAGGATCTCCAGCTCGACCTCGTTGCGGATCACCATGCGCACCTCCCGCCGCGGTCACGGCCAGGTGCGAGGCTGACCACGGCGCCGCAGGTAGCTGTTGCGGGAGTAGGCGCCGCACGGTTGTCCGCAGAAGCAGCATGTCGCCGCGGAATTGGAACGCGCCCGAGCGGACGCACGAAGATGACGATGGTGCTCATGGTGTCGAGGTCGTTGCCTCGTCACCGCTTCAACCAGGACCGGCGCCGCGGGTGGAGATGGATGCGTTACGGAAACTTCGCCGCGCCGGCGGCGCTCCCGATACCGCCGCTGCCGCGCGGCGTTGTTCCGGCGACCGACATCGCTCTTCCGATAGTTCCGCTCCGCGGTGCGACCGATCTCGCGCCGTCGCTTCGCCGCGCACTCGCCGGCGCAGTACCGGTTGCCCCGGTCGCATCGGCTGCAGACGACGACCCAGGCCCTGCAACAGGCGCACATGAACACTCGATGACAGCCCACGGCGACGAGAGATCGCCATCGAGGACTGGACGAGAGTGCCCACGGCCCGCCACACTGCTACGAGCAGACGTCGCGGTTCGCCGTGTCGTGTGTCGAAGGAAGCTCGGCGGGTTACCACACCGTGTGCCGGGCTTCCGTCCTGTACGGGCCTGATGGTCGCGGCACCTTGTAGCAAGCTTGGCCGCGCCAGGCACCGTCGGGTCGGCGGCCGGCACCTTCACCGCCGTCGCCGGGAACCAGAGCCAAAAGCTGCGCTGCGGGGGACAGAATCAGATCCGCGCCAGACCGCCGGAATCAGGCGGATTCAGGCCGCCGTCGACAG
>JBEILM010000276.1:0-3488 GCA_040379205.1 Gemmatimonas sp. | reverse complement strand
TGGGCGGCGGTCCCACCGGCGCGACGGATTGGCCCCCGCCGGCATCGCTCCCCCCACGGTGCCCGCCGTTCCCACGGCCCTCGAGTCGCACGAACACGTCAGCCGGCACGCCGCCGCCCGCCAGTCGGTGCTTACACGGTCGGTGATCGCGCCCTATACTCGACCGGTAGTCAACCCGCCCCGATTGAAATTCCTATCCCCCGATCGGCTTGCTGCCCGACCCGTACCGGCTGCGGGCGGCATGGGTCGCCGCCGGTGGCGCCGGCTGGCACGGCTACATGCCGAGTCGGGAACAGCGCAAAGTGTGGCTCCTGTGGAACGTGATCGGACCGGTGGCCACCCGACTGCTGGGCTACCAGCCCATGAAGGCGTTCGGGATCGGGGAGGACATTCCGGTCAGCGTGTACCGGCGGTGGAAGCAGTGGTGCCGGTTTCCGCACTACTTCTTCAATGACCCCGACCCGGTCTCGCGCGACCTCGTCGCGGGCTTCGCCGGCGTGGGCATTCCCATTGCCGCCGTCAATGCGACCGATGACTGGTGGGCGCTGCCGGCATCGCGGGATGCGTTCTTCAAGGGCTACACCGGCGCCACGGTGGAGGCGGTGACCGTCACCCCTGCCGAACTGGGCGTGCGCGAGGTCGGCCACATGGGCTACTTTCGCGAACACGTGGGTCGCGCGTTGTGGCCACGCACAATGGACTGGCTGCAGATGCACGGGCTGAGAACAACGCCGGTCACGGCGTCGACGATGCCGCAGGCGGAGTGATGCGGGCGCCGCGCTGCAGGCGCCGTGAGGCGGGCGCCGCCGTCGGCGTCGCGATCCACAACGGGAGCACGGCCGGATCGCCCTGCGCAGCCGGCCCCCCACGCGCGTTTCGCCGGTGAAGCACCCGGGGTGATCCGGTGGGGCCTCCCGACGCGCTTCGCAGTCGCCCGGCTCAGCGTCGTCTGCCGCAGCATCTGCTCGAGGGTGCGTCGATCTTCGGGGGCGAGCCCGAGATCCATCGTAGCGGTCAACATACCACCTGCCACGGCCGCTCTTGTGCTACTCACCGTTCGTTACCGACGGTGGGCCACGACCGCTGGTGGCGCCCCGCCGTACCGAGCGGCCTCACGACCGACCGCGGCATCAAGGCCATCGACACGAAGCCATGCGTCACCGGTCGCCGCGTGACACACCACGCGAACTCCACCTTCGTCCCCGGCAACACCACCACCGGCCGGCAGCCGACACCCCGGTCAACGGGCGACTGCCTCGGGCGCCGCCGCTTTCGTGTCGAACACACGGCGCGCATCGACCACGCGCGCGTAGTTGTCCGACGTCCAGCCCCACACACCGCAGATGGCCTCGCCGAGGTCGCGCCCCATCGGCGTGAGCGTGTACTCCACCCGCGGCGGCACCGTGGGGTACACCGTGCGCTCCACGAAACCGTTGCGCTCCATCTCCCGCAACGTCTGCGTGAGCATCTTCTGGCTGATGCCACCCAGTGCGCGCTGCAGCGCCGTGAAGCGCAGCGTGCGCTCGTCAAGTTCATCGAGCACCAGCAGCGTCCACTTGTCGGCAATCGAGCCGAGGATGTCGCGCACGGTCTCTGTCTCCACACTGCAGGGGGCTGCTCCGGGACACACGGCGGCGGGCTTGCTCATGGTTACCTCTTGGTGGGTACAGCACTTTTGGGTGCCTTCTTTCAATACACGGTATACCGCTCATGATTGTGCTTCCCGGGACACCTGTCAACGCGGACCACACCGGTCCGAGCACATCAGCGGGACTTCACCACCGTTTCGAGAGGCATACCAGCAATGGCCACCGTTCTCATTACCGGCGCCGGCGGCGGGTTCGGCGCCCGCATGGCACGCACCCTGCGCCAGGGCGGGCACATCGTCGCGGGCACCCTCCGCGACATCACTGGGCGCAACGCGGCCGTCGCCGCCGAGCTGTCCGCACTGGGTGTGCACGTGTACGACATGGATGTCACCAGCGACGCCAGCGTCGAGCACACCATCGCCCAGGTCATCGCTGCCCTGGGCACCCCCGACGTCGTCGTGAACAACGCCGGCGTCGGCGTGCTTGGCGTGCAGGAGGCGTTCACGGCCACCGACCTGCAGCGCCTGTTCGACATCAACGTCTTCGGCGCGCATCGCGTGACGCGGGCGGTCACCCCGCACCTCCGGGCCCGGGGCAGCGGGCTCGTCGTGTTCGTCTCCAGCCTGCTGGGACGTATCGCGGTGCCCTTCTACGGGCCCTACAATGCCAGCAAGTGGGCGCTCGAGGGGCTCGCCGAGAACTACTCGCTCGAGCTGTCGGGCTTCGGGGTGGACGTGGCCATCATCGAACCCGGTGGCTTTCCCACCACGTTCATTCCCAACCTGATGACCCCCAGCGACCACGCGCGGGTGGCGGCGCTGCAGCCGCTCGCCGATGCCGGCACGGCGTTTCTCACGGGGTTCGAGCAGGCGCTCGCTGCCAACCCGGCGCAGGACCCGCAGCTGGTGGCCGATGCGCTGCGCGACCTGGTGAACGCGCCCGCCGGAACGCGCCCATTCCGCACCGTCGTGGACCACATGGGCATGGGTCCGCACGTGGCGGGGTACAACACGCACCTCGCGCAGATCACCGCCGGCATCTTCGGCGCGTTCGGCACCGAGGCCATGCTGGCGCGCCGCGGCAACGCCGCCGTCGCCGACAAGGCAACAGCGTAACGCACGGCGTTTCCATGCAGGGCAACGAGGACACACGGCGCCGGCAGGTGACGGGCTGGTGCCGTGTCTCCTCCGCCACCGCCCTTCACCAGGTTGATTGCCCGGTCTGCCTCGGCCGCTCCTGCGGCCGTCGCATGCCGCCCGCTCGACCCGTCAGCCTCCCCTGAACCACCCCTCCGCTCGCAGCTGCCCCCAGATCTCCCGCACGGCGGCCGCACCGCGCTGCTGCACTCGCGTCTCGTCGTCCACCACCAGCTGCCCGTCGTACAGCTGCACATAGCCCTGCGTGATCACGTGCCGCACGTGGGCGCCGCCGGCATACAGCAGGTTGTTCAGGGGCTCGGGCCCTACCGCGCCACTACCAACCAGCAACCCGCTCACGTCGATCGTGCACAGGTCGGCCTTGGCACCCACCGCGATGCGGCCAAGGTCCGCGCGCCGCAAGCCGTCGGCCGCGCCGTGCGTGGCGCCGTTCACCCACCTCCGGACCCCCGCCTCCCGTGAGGCGCACGCCGGGCCGCGGAGCCCCCCCGCGACGCGGGCCCCCGCGAGCCGGGTGGCGTCACGCGCCCCCCGCCCGTTCGCCGACGCGCCGCCGGGCCCCTGAGTTCGGCCCGGACGCCCCGCCACCACGCGGGGACCTTCGGCCTGGGCGGCGGTCCCACCGGCGCGACGGATTGGCCCCCGCCGGCATCGCTCCCCCCACGGTGCCCGCCGTTCCCACGGCCCTCGAGTCGCACGAACACGTCAGCCGGCACGCCGCCGCCCGCCAGTCGGTGCTTAC
>JBEILM010000275.1:0-3509 GCA_040379205.1 Gemmatimonas sp. | reverse complement strand
GCCGGCGCTGAAGCGCAGGAACTCGAGGCCGGTGAGCTTCTCGTAGATGAACGGCCGGTCGGGGATGAAGCCGAGCGCGCGTTTGGCGCGCAGCGGGTCGGCCAGCAGGTCGTGGCCGGCAATGCGTATGGCGCCGGCGGTGGGCTGCAGGATGCCGGCGATCATGCGCATGGTGGTGGTCTTGCCGGCGCCGTTCGGGCCGAGGAAGCCGAACAGCTCGCCGGCGGGGACCACGAGGTCGAGGGACCGCACGGCAGTGAAGGTGCCGAAGCGCTTGGACAGTGAGGAGATCTCGATCATGCCGACAGGACGATCCAGCCGCCTCTCGCGCTACCCCGGTCGCCGCCGTGTCACGATGGCGACCGGTCCCGTCACTCACGCAAGCGCGTAGGCGGGAACAGCGGCTGTCAGCGCCGCGTCGAGGTCGCGCCAGAGATCGTCCACGGATTCGAGCCCGACGCTCAGCCGCCACAGTTGCGGCGTGATCCCGTGCTGCGCCCGGGTCGTGGCGTCGAGCACACGGTGCGTGAGGCTCGCCGGGTGCTGGATGAGCGTGTCGGTGCTCCCCAACGAAACGGCCGGCGTGATGAGACGGAGTGCCCCGAGCAGCCGGGCGGGCGCCTCGTCGTCGTCGGAGGCCAGGTCGAACGCCAACGTGTAGCCCGGCCCCTCGAGTTCACGGCCCAGCACGCCGCGCGGGTCGCTCCCCGGCAGCCCCGGGAAGTGCACGCGCGCCACGGCGGGATGTTCGGCCAGCCGCGCCGCGAGACGCACCGCCGACGCTTGCATGGCGCGGATGCGCACGGGAAGGGTCGTCAGGCCACGATGCAGCAGAAACGCTGCCATCGGGTGCAGGACGCTGCCGGTCAGCAGGCGGACCTGACGGAGCGCGGCAATCCACGACGGGTCATTGCTGCTCACGACACCGGCGAGCACGTCGCCATGCCCGGCCAGGGCCTTGGTCGCGCTGTGCAGCACCAGCGAGGCGCCCAGTTCGAGCGGTCGCAGCAGGATGGGGGTGGCGAAGGTGGCATCGACGATGACCGGCACACCGGCCGCCTGGCGCACCACGTCACCGATATCGACCAGGTCGATGGTGGGATTGGCTGGCGTTTCCACGAGCACCAGCGCCGTGTCGGGGCGGATGGCTGCCGCGATGCCATCTGGCGAGGTGAAGGTGCAGGTGACACCAAGCAGGCCGCTGGCCAGCAGATGATCGGCGCTGCCGTACATGGGGCGCACGGCCACCACATGCGGATGCCGCTGGCTGGCGGCCAGCAGCACGGCGGTCAGGGCCGCCATGCCCGACGAGAACGCCACCGTGGCGTGCGCCCCTTCCAGCGACGCGATCGCCGATTCGGCGCGGGCGACGGTGGGGTTGTAGAGGCGGCTGTAGACCGGCGATGCCGTGGGCTCACCGCCGGCGACGAGAGCGTCGAGCGACGCCCCATCGGCGAGGAGATCGTGGACCGGATAGGTGCTCGAGAGATCGATCGGCGGGGCGTGCACGCCGAGGGCGGCGAAGTCGTCCCGGCCGCCATGCACGGCACGGGTCTCACGGCTCCACGGAGCGACGCTGGTTGAATGCGTATCCATGGTGGTAAATTGGCAGAATCTTTCGCTGGAGCTATGGATGCCGCAGAAGATTCGGGAAACGCGCGATCGGGAGCCGCTGGACCGCATTGATGCGGCGTTGGTGGGGCTGCTGCAGCAGAATGCGCGGTGGACGAACAAGGAACTCGCGGCCCGGGTCGGGCTCGCCGAATCGAGTACGCTGGCGCGGGTGCGCCGGCTCGAGGAGCGTGGCGTGCTGCGCGGCTATCATGCCGAGGTCGCGCCCTGGGCGCTGGGCATCGGTCTCGAGGCCCTGATCGCGGTGCGGCTCACCCGCCATGCGCGGGAGATCGTCGAACGCTTCCGGGAACACTGCCGCACGCTGCCCAACGTGCTCGCCGCGTACAACATCGGTGGTACCGATGATTTCCTGGTGCATGTGGGAGTCGCCGATGCCGAGGCGCTTCGGGAACTCATCCTGACCGCGATCAGCACGCGCCCGGAAGTCGCGCACATCGAAACGCACCTGATTTTCGACCGGGTGGCGGGCCCTGCCGCGACGGGTACCCCTCAGCGCTCACCAGTCTCGGCGCGCACCCAGGCGAGGTAGGCCGGCAGTCCGTCCGAGACGGGCACGACCAGCCACTCCGGGACGTCATACGGGTGGAGCGCCAGCGCCGTGTCGCGCAGGCGCGCGAGGCACCTCGTGGTGGTCTTCAGCAGCAGCTGCTGCTCGATCGACTCCACCACCGCGCCATCCCAGCGATACACCGAGCGCACGGGCGACAGGACCGAGCCGCAGGCGATCAGCTCTGCCTCCAGCAGCGCGCGCAGGAAGGCGGCCGCGTCGACGTCCGCGGGCAGCGTCGTGAACACCAGCGCGATGTCATCCGTTGTCCGCAGGGTTGTTTCCATTCTCGCGTCCTCGCAGCTTCCACGACTATGGCCGAATCGACGACTCCGCCGGTGGCACCGTCTGTTGTGCCCCCGTCCGACGCCCTGGTGGTGCGCGGCGCCCGCGAGCACAACCTCCGCAACATCAGCGTCACCATTCCCCGCGACAAGCTCACCGTCGTCACGGGGTTGTCCGGCTCCGGCAAGTCGTCGCTGGCGTTCGATACGATCTACGCCGAGGGGCAGCGGCGCTACGTGGAGTCGCTCTCGGCCTACGCCCGCCAGTTCCTCGGGCTCATGGAAAAGCCCGATGTCGACGCCATCGAGGGGCTTTCGCCCGCCATCTCCATCGAGCAGAAGACGGCCGGTCACAACCCGCGCTCGACGGTGGGCACGGTCACCGAGATCTACGACTACCTGCGCCTGCTCTGGGCGCGCACCGGCACCCCGCATTGCCCCACCTGCGGCCGCGCCGTGCAGCGGCAGAGCCCCACGCAGATCGCCGAGCTGGTGCTCGCCTGGCCCGAGGGCACCCGCCTCGAGATCCGCGCCCCGCTCGTGCAGGAGCGCAAGGGTGAGTTCCGCGAACTCTTCGAGGGCGCGCGCAAGCAGGGCTTCGTGCGCGCCGTCGTCGATGGGGAGATGATCGAGCTGGCCGACCCGCCGAAGCTCAACCGCCGCCTCAATCACTCCATCTCCGTCGTCGTCGACCGCCTCGTGGTGCGCCACGAGGACCGCGGGCGCATCACCGACTCCGTGGAGACGGCGCTGCGCCTCGCCGAGGGGCTGGCCGAGGTGGTGCGCTACGATGGCAGTGAACCGGTGACCGAGATGTTTTCGGAGCGCTACGGCTGCCCCGCCTGCGGCATCTCCATGCCCGAGCTCGAGCCGCGGCACTTCTCGTTCAACTCGCCCTTCGGCGCCTGCGAGATGTGCAGTGGCCTCGGCACCACCCGCAGCGTGAGCGAGGAGCTCATCCTCGGCGACCCGAGCATTTCGATCCTCGAGGGTGTGGTGCTGCCGTGGGGTGAACCCGACGGCTACATGCGCAAGGTCATCCT
>JBEILM010000274.1:0-3511 GCA_040379205.1 Gemmatimonas sp. | reverse complement strand
TCGCTCGTCGGCAGCTACATCCATCGCGTGCGCCCCGGGCTGTATGTGGGCGGGCGGGTGGCGCTGGAAGACGGGCGCTTCACCAGCGTGGCACCGGACGGGCGCCTGCAGCAGCTGCTCACGGGCCCCACGTTCACCGGCGGCGAGCAGTGGCGGACCACCGCCGTCACGTTGATCGCCAACTGGGACACGCGCGATCTGCTCTTCTTTCCCTCGCGCGGCTCGGCGGTGTGGCTGAACGTCGGGCGCGCACTCGGCTTGCCCGGCAGCACGCACCAGTTTACGCGAGTGTCGCTCGATGCCCGGCGCTATCGGTCGCTCGGACGCGGGCATGTGCTCGCCGTTCAGGGGTTCGGCATCATGACCGCTGGCGACGTGCCAGTCGAGCAGCTGCCGGCACTCGGAGGCCCCACCCTGCTCCGCGGCTACTTCGCCGGCCGCTTCCGCGACAAGGCGGCGGTGCTTGTACAGAGCGAATACCGCACGCCGGTCTGGCGTCGCCTGGGGGCCGTGGGCTTTGCCAGTGCCGGCACGGTGGCGCCCAGTCTGGGGGCGCTGCGTGCAGCGGACGCCCGCGTGGGATGGGGATTCGGGTTGCGCCTCGCGCTCAACGGCGAACGCCTGAACCTCCGTGTCGACCGCGGCTTCGGCAGCGGCAGCCGCGGGTTCTACATCTCGGCCGGCGAGGCGTTCTGATCGGGCGGTGCTACCGTCAGTCGGGAGTCGGGGCCGACGGGTCGCGCGTGACGGTGAAGCCCTCCAGCCACCCCGCGTACCGCGAGTTGGGATTGCGATCGCGCATGGGCACCTGCACGAGGTAGGCCCACCCGTACTCCCACAGCCCGTCGGCCTGCGTACGCCGCTCCCGGGTGCGGGTGAACATGTAGTGGCGCCGCGCCACCACCACGCCACGGACCGTTCGCGACGGCACCAGGCCACGCTTGCCCACGAAGGCCACCCGGTCTCCAACGGCCAGTGGGGGCAGGCCCGGTTGCAGCGCGTCGTGCATGGCCACGATGTAGGGCGCGGTGGGTGTGGGCGCCGCACCGGTGGATACCACGGGGACCGACAGCAAGGTGAGGTTGAGCGCCGCCTCGATCTTCACGTCGAAGAGCAGCATGGCACTCGGATGCCGGTTCACGACGGCGACATCGAGCACCCCCTGATGATCGGCGGACGGCAGGACAGCCGACCGGACTGCGGCCGCCGATCGGCCGTCGGCACGCGCTGGCGGATCGCCGGCCGCCAACGCGCGAGCTGACAGCAGTGTGCACAGGACCAGCACACTGCCGCGGAAACCGACCCGAGCCACGGGTCCCCTGCGCGAAACGGAAAAGTGCGGCGTCATCACCAGAACCGTCCGACTTCGAGTACGAGTCCGTGTCGTTCGACCGGATCATTCGGGAACTTGTACCCGGCCACGAAGATCCAGTTCTTGGAGTGGTACAGGAGGCCCGGGATGAGGTTCGCCGAGTTGTGCCGTCCCGAGAACCACTCCATCACCAGCACGAAATGGTGGGGCAGCGGCTGTTCGATGCCACCGAGGAACGTCCAGGCATCCTTGTCGAGCACCTGTCGTGTGGCATAGCCGCCCCCGGCGGTGATGCGCGTTTCCAGGACGGGCAGACGTGCGCTGAGATGCGAGTAGGCCCACGTCCCGACCCCGCGCCCCTGCAGCGAGACGGGGAGCATGTAGCCGTACGTGAGCTGCACCTCACGGCCGGGAAAACGCCCCGTCAGCAGCCGTTGGGCGCCCTTGAAGCCGAGCCCCAGCGTAGTGTTGTCGCTGCGCGGCGTGCGCAGGTTGTACAGGGTGGCCGCCAGCTCGAACCGATCGGTGACGCCGTAGGTGTAGAAATGCGTCATGGCCCACGCAGTGGGATTCGTCCCCGACAGCTGCGTCTCGTGCATGATGAACTGCTTGCCGCGCGGCGTCTGATCGGCCGACGGCAGGTTGATGATCGCCTGCTGGGCACCAGCCACCGACGACGCGCAGCTCCACGCGATCGACAGACCGGTGACTGCGCGCACGACGACCGACGCCCTGCTGATGTGCCTCTGGCACATGCGTCGCAGCAATGAATGCATCGAAACTCCGGACGACCCAAGCGGAAAGACAGCGGTGGAGCGAGCCGGATTACTAACGACCTCCGCCGGCGTCGCGCCAGCGTGATCGCCGCCGACATGCCGCAAATCGCATCGAAAAACTTGATGCGTGACATCGAAAATCGTGCGTTTCCGCCGCGAGCATCTCGTCGCTTCGGTTATTCCGCGCCGTCGATCACGATGCCGATGGCGTGGTCGATGCAGACGCCGCGCGCCACTCGAGCCCCCCGAGCCCGCCTACCAGCACTCCCTCGCCGATCAGCTGGCCCATGCCGACAACGCTCGCCTCGCCAGCAAAGCGCACGGCGAGTGCGGCGCACACGACCGCCCAGGCCATGTTGGCACCGGCCATCGCGCGTACATACGGGACCCGATCGCCGTCGCTGCGCAGGGCCAGTCTCAGCGACACGCAGCCGTAGGTCACATTGGCGAGGCCGATGAACAGCAGGAGCCCTGGCGGCAGCGCGAACATGTCGGCGAGGAAGGTGCGCAGCGACAGCATGACGACGCCGGCGGTCAGGCCAGCGGCCGAGTCGATGCGGATGAGGACGGATGGGCGGAGCGGCATTATTGGGTGTCAGTCACTGGTACCTGCGATGCGTGCCGACAAACATGGCGCCTCACTCCATCACACCAAGCCGACGCCGAATGGCTCTCGCCAGGCGCTCAGCCGCGGGTGGGTCGACATTGGCCAGCACGACCAGATCCCGGTCACCGGGGAGCGCGCCCTCGACGATGGCGTTGGCGCCAGGGCTACCCCCAGCCACACCGATGCCCGGCGGCGGCGCCTGCGGCAGCACTCCCGCGCGCAACGCCTGCACGAAGCGCAGCAGATCCGCCGCGGACGCATAACCGCCACCGGCCGAGCTGCCACGCGCCGGCAGTGTGCCCGTGTTGGGGCGCGAGTTCTCGAGCATCGCACCGGCTTCACTGCGGCTGACCATGCCCACCGCAGCAAACGTCGGCAGCGAATCGCGACGCCAGTGCGCCGCGCGCGCCATCCCGGCCGGTCGGTAGATGCGCTCGGCCACCACGTCGTAGTAGCTATGCCCCGTGCGCTGCTCGATCAGCAGGCCGAGCAGCACGAACCCGGCATTCGAGTACGCCTGCCTCGCGCCCGGCGTGAACTGCAACGGTTCGTTGACCAGAAGCGGAAGAAAATCACGCAAGCGCAGCAGCCTGCCTCGCGCAACAGAGTCGCCCGCGAAGACGTTGCCCTGTACGCCACTGCGGTGGGTGAGCAACTGCCGAATGGTGACAGCGCGCGCGACGGCCGGATTCGGATAGTCCGGCCAGAGGGCGGCCAGCGTGGTGTCCAGCGACCACCCTTGCTCCACCGCGAGCTGTCGCACGACGATCTCGGTGAAGAGCTTGTTGATCGAGCCGAGGTTGAACGCCGTCTCGG
>JBEILM010000273.1:0-3625 GCA_040379205.1 Gemmatimonas sp. | reverse complement strand
TCGGGCTCGCCTCACGGCGGAGTACTCGGGCGTCGCAGTCGACTTCGAGTGCGAGGCGGAGACGACGCCAGCTCCACCACAGCAGAGGGTGCCAGGGCATGAGCACCACGAGGCATAGCGCCGTCGTAAGGAGCGCGGGGTCTCGTGTCGCCAGGTGCTCCTGTTCGTGCCGGATCACGAGCGACCGCAGCGACTCGTCGAGCGTCATCACCCAGCGGGGGATTACTATCGCGGCGGGGTTGCCGCCGACCGCCGATGGGCCAATGTCCTCCGACAGCAGCACGGTCGTGCCCAGCATGCTTTCCGCCTTGAGCCCGTGGCGCATGCGCCGAGCCTCTGACAGGGCGTGCAGCGTTACCCCGAGCAGGAAGGCGGACAGAATCGCCCAGAGCGCCAGCAGCGGCCCGTCGGCGGCGCCTGCGCTGTCTTGCACGGCGGTGAGCGCGTCCCGCCAGGCGTTCAGGATGCGGTCGGCCGACGTGCCGAGGACGGACGGGTTGATCTCGTCCGAGGCTGGGACGTCCGCCGTGCGCAACGGCACGGACGCATCGGTACCGGTGAACACCGCCGGCGTCGTCGCCGACTGCTGGTCCCGGAGCATGGCGCCGACAGCGGGAACCACGACCATGGCTACCATCGCCACCGCCCAGATGAACCGCGTCGGCAATCCGAGTCGGCGTGCGCCGCTCTCAACCAGCAGGGTCAGCGCGCCGATCAGCAGCCCCACGAACAGGGCGTAGACCGCGAGGGCCGCGATCATTGGTCCTTGTTCTCCAGTTCGGCCAAGCGGCCGTTCAGGTGCGCATGAAGCGCCTTGAGGTCGTCCGCGTCGAGGGCGTCGTTCTCGAGCAGGTGCGCCACCACGCTTACCGGGGAGCCCCCGTAAAACTTGGCGACCAACCGCGACACGGCGCTGCCCTTCACCGCTTCCTGCGACACGATGGGGAAGTACCGGAACACCCGCCCGACGGCCTCGTGGTCCACGAGACGCTTTGCCTCGAGGTTCCGCAGGATGGTGAGCACCGTGTTGTACGCCAGCGCGGCGGGGAGCCGGTCTTTCACCTCCGCGACGGTACCAGGACCGTCGGTCCGCAGTGCGGTCATCACGTCCAACTCGCGTTCGCCCAGCGTCACCTGATCCATCGCGGCTCCTGAACTAAGCGGTTAGTTGACAGTACGCCCCGTTCGCGAAGTGGTCAACTACCCTCTTACTTCTTAAGGACGGTGCGAGACGTTGCGACTCGTGGTAGACAAACGTCCACTTAGTAGACTATCGTCCACTTACAGGACCATTGTCCACTACCCCCTCTAGACCTATGACCCGCCGGGCCCTAACCCCCCTCAGCTATCTGGACGCCCCGCTCGACGAGCTGCTCGGACAGGTATCGCACGTGCGCATCCTGCGAGTGCTCTCGGAGTCGGAGCACCCGCTGCCGCCGGGTGAGCTGGCGCGTGCCACCCGACTCAACCTCTCGGGCGTGCTGCGGGCCATCGACCGCCTGACGCATCTGGGGATCGTACGATCTCTCGGCGCCGGCGGCCGACGCGTCATCGAGCTGAGCCCCGTCCACGCGTTCGCGCCAGTCCTTCGCGCCCTGTTTGATGCCGAGCGGCAGCAGCGCCGCCTATTGCTCGACGCGCTCAAGGCATTGATCTCGAAGGCGACGCCGACACCGCGTGCGGCATGGATTGAAGGGCCGCACGCCACCGGCGAGGACTCGGCGCACGATACGCTCCGGCTCGGGGTGCTGACGACCGCCCGGGAGCGCCACGCGGTCGCCGAGCAGCTCTCCGGCGGGATTCGTGATCTCGAGCGGCGTTTCGACCTGACCGTCGACCTGCTGATTCGCACGGCGGCGGACGTGGAGACCATGACGCCCGAACAGCAGTCCGCGGTACGCGAGGCCACCCTGCTCTACGGCGTCTTACCGCTGGCGGCGCCGTCGCCCGGCGACGCCCCGGCGGCCACCACGCACGCCGATCTCGATACGCGGTCCAGCGCCCGCGCAGAGCGTCTGGCGAAGGCGATCACGCGCGACCCGCGACTGATCGCCGACGCGCAGCGCTGGGTGCAACAGCGGTTGCAGAGCGCGTCCGTCGCCGAAGCGCACGAGCTGCGCGAGTGGGAGCACATTCTCACGCTGCCGCCGCACCGGATCGCGGCGTTCCTGCGCGATTCCGGCGAGCGGGCCACGCGGCTCCGGCAGACCACCCCGTTCGTAGGTACGAAGCTCGGTGGCGGACGAGGCACCCGCCGATGACGCGCGAGCAACTGGAGCACGCCATTCGCGCGGCCTGCGACGTGGTGGGTGATCACGAGGTGTATGTGTTCGGATCGCAGTCGATCCTGGGGCAGTTTCCCGAGGTGCCCGCGACCCTCAAGATGTCAGCGGAAGCGGACATCTCCCCGCGCCACCGTCTCGACCGCGTGGAGTACCTCAACACCATCGGCGAGAACTCGCCGTTTCACCAGGCGCATGGCTTCTACGTGCACGGCCTCCCGATCACCGAGGCCGCTACGCTGCCCGCCGGCTGGGAGGAGCGGACCGTCGCCGTGCGTGCCACGGCGACCAGCACGGGGCTCTGCCTCGAGGGGCACGACCTCGCGGCCAGCAAGCTCGTGGCGTTCCGCGACAAGGACCGCGAGTTCGTCCTGACGCTGCTCGCCGAGGAGTTCCTGTCGAGCACCATCCTCGTCGAGCGCGTGTGGCGCCTGCCGGTGGCGCAGGCCGAGCGGGAGCGCATTGCGCGGTGGGTGCACCTGAGTGTGCAGGAACTCTGACCGGCTGCGAGCGCGGGAATGTTCACGCGACGAAGGCGCCGCGATTCGGAGATCGCAGCCCGTTCGGTGTGTCAAGTGGAGCGTATCGGGATCGAACCGATGACCCCCTGCTTGCAAAGCAGGTGCTCTCCCAGCTGAGCTAACGCCCCGGCATTCGCGGCTGCGCCGCCCCCACATTGTACCACGGGCGTTCGCTGGAAGACAGGGGGCGAACCGTCGGCCACCGGCACGGCGGGGTACCGCGGGTACGGGTCCGGGGCGTGGCCCGGAGGCTCCGACGAAGTACCACGCGGAGTCTCCGGGCATCGGCCCCGTTCAGCGCCTGGCGGGAACTGGGGCATCCAGGTCGCTGGCGCGGCGACGGTTCTGCCCGTCTCAGAACTTCCAGTTGATGCCGAGCACCGGGAAAAACGCGATCTGCTCGCGCCACTCCACGCTGTTCGTCTTGCTGTTCCACTGCTGCACCGAGCGGTTCTCACGAGCGGTGATGTTCTGCAGGTCGATGTAGGTGGAGAGCCACGATCCACGCACGAGGAAGCGCCGGTCGATACGGACATCCAGCCGGGCATAGGCCGGGGTGCGGTCGCTGTTGATCCGCTGCACGTCATAGACGAGCCGGTTCTGCGCCGCGGCGGCAACCGTGTTCAGCGGCGTCAGCGGGCGACCGCTGGAGTAGCTGGCGCGCGTGGAGAACTCCCAGTTGGTCCCCCGCTTCACCCCGAAGATCGCCGTGAAGAAGTTCGGTGCATCGTAGCCGCCCGGACGCCACTGGCCGTCACGCGCGCGATGCTCGACCCGGGACCGGGTGTAGCTGATCTGGCCATAGGTGGCGCCGGTGAACTT
>JBEILM010000272.1:0-3632 GCA_040379205.1 Gemmatimonas sp. | reverse complement strand
TCACCCCGTCACCACCGGCAGCACCCCCTCCACCAGAAACTGCCCGCGCGGAAACAGATACATCGTGCGCGGGCGCCTCGCATCTCCGCGTACGAAATCCACCGCATCGCGCGTGGCCGTGGCATGCCACCGTTCGAGATGCTGCGGCGTGGCCCGGTGAAACACCGCGGCCACAAAGGCGCCGACATTGGTGCCGCCTTCGGCATCGCGCGCTGAACGGAAGCGGAACAGCGCCACCTCCGCATCGCGCATGGCACGCCCCAGTGGTTGTGACGCGTGGTACGACTGCGGCGACGCGAGGTCCGGCTCATGGGCCGCAAACGGTGGCCGTGTGAGATCGACGCCCCGCTCGCTGCGCAGACGCACCGTGAAGCTCGTGAGGGCCGTGTGCAGCGGCGCCAGCGCCGCCTGCGTTCCCTCGAGAAACAGCAGGCGGTAGTAGGCCACCTCGGCAAACGCGGTGCGCTGCTGCTCTGAACCGTACCAGATGCCCCGTTCCTGTCGCGTCCCGAAGCGCGACCCGTGCCGCAGCGGCGGATACCGGAACGGGGTGAACAGGAGGTAGTGCAGCTGCGGTCCGTCCAACGCCGGTGGCTTCACCCGCTCGAGCAACGTTTCCAGCAACTCCTGCTCGGCTGCCGATTGCACGAGCTTGCGGGTGGAGACTTCGTGCTGCGCCTCGACCACGCGCCACGCCGTGAGCCGCAGTGGACGGAGTTCAGAGTCGCCCGCGCATCGCGTCCAGATACTGGATGACATCGACCAGCCCCTCCACGCTGCGGATGCGCTCGGCGGGCACCCCGCCGAGGTGGACATTGGTGGCGTGCATCCACGCCCGGGCCTTGGCATCGTCGCCCCCCACCAGGGCGTCGAGCGACCGGTAGAGGCGCACCAGCAGCAGTGCCAGCTCCCCTTCCTTGCTGTCCGGGTGCACCCCGCGGCCATGTCGCAGGCGGGAGACGGAGGCCTCGCTCACGCCGGTGATGGTTGCCAGCTCGCGGTTGGACAGCCCGAGCCGGTCGGCCGTCGCAACGACGGCCCTGGCAACGACGGCGGCGGGGTCAGGGGCGGTGACGCTCTGTTGCATAAGAAAGAATAGGGAAGAAAACATACACTTGCAAGAAACGGCATGCTCCGCCGGTTCCGCGTTTCCATGGAGTTCATCCCGCGCCATCCCGCGCCATCCCCGCACGACCACCGCTCCCCAAAGCCAACGGGCCCCGCAGCCAACGCCACGGAGCCCGTCTCACCTCTCACCGCTCGGCCCGCATCACACCGGGAACAGCATCTCCCGGTAGCGCGGCAGCGGCCAGCACTCGTCGGCGATCGCCAGTTCGATCGCGTCACACGCCTCACGCACCTCGGCCATCGTCTCGCAGCCGGTGGTGGTGAGGTACACGCCCTGCCCGCCGAGGTCGTCGTGCATGTGCTCGGCCTTGGCGATCACCTTGGCCAGCTCGGCGCGCTTCTTCTGCAGCGTGGCCACCAGCTTGGAGGCCGCGTTGGCCGCGTCGACAATGGGCTGCATGTTGATCCCCGCCGCCGCGCCCTGACCCGCCGCACCGGCCAACTGCCCCAGGTAGGCGTACGCCGCGGGCAGCACCTGCGTGTCCACCATCTGCTGCAGCGTGTGCAGTTCGATGAGGATGTCCTTCACGTAGCGCTCGAGGCGCACGTGGTAACGACTTTCGAGCTCCACCTGCGTGAGGATCCCGGTGTTGTCGAAGAGTGCCTTGGCGCCTTCGCCCAACAGTTGCGCCAGCGCCTCGGGGGTACGGCGCAGGTTGAGCAGGCCGCGGCGATTGGCCTCCACCACCCACTCGTCGGAGTAGTTGTTCCCCTCGAAGCGCACGGCAGCGGTTTCCTTGAACGCCTTGCGCACCACCGTGAGCGCGGCGTCGTCGGTGCTCTTGGCCGACTGGATTTCCTTCTTCAGCTCGGTCACCAGTTCGCCGATGGCCTCGGCCACCGCCGCCTGCAACAGCATGACCGGGAAGGCGATGCTCTGCGACGCGCCCACGGCGCGGAACTCGAACTTGGCCCCCGTGAACGCGAAGGGCGACGTGCGATTGCGGTCGGTGTTGTCCTGCTCCACCTCGGGCAGCTTGGCCACGCCGAGCTTGAGCATGGCCTGCTCGGCGTTGGTGGGCGACGTCTTGCCGGCGGCAATGTCCTCGACGACCTGCGTGAGGCCACTGCCGAGGAATGCCGAGATGATGGCTGGCGGCGCCTCGTTGGCCCCGAGGCGATGCTCGTTGCCGGTGACGGCGATGCCTGCGCGCAGCAGCCCGGCGTGCTTGTGCACCCCCTTGAGCACGGCCGCGAGGAAGAGCAGGAACCGGATATTCTGGTGCGGCGTCTTGCCCGGCTTGAGCAGGTTGGTGCCATCGAGTGCATTGTCGGCCGCGATGGCCATGGACCAGTTGCAGTGCTTGCCCGAGCCGTTGATGCCGGCGAACGGCTTCTCGTGCACGAGCGCCTGCAGGCCGTGCCGCAGGGCGACCTTGCGCAGGATCGCCATGACGAGATGGTTGTGGTCCACGGCGATTTCGCTGTCTTCGAAATACGGCGCCATTTCGAACTGGCTGGGCGCGACTTCGTTGTGACGCGTGGTGATGGGCACGCCGAGCTTGTAGAGCTCCGTTTCCACTTCGCTGATGCACGCCTGCACCCGCTCGGGGATGCCCCCGAAGTAGTGGTCTTCGAGCTGCTGGCCACGTGGCGGCGGCGCGCCCACGAGCGTGCGGCCGGCCATGATGAGATCGGGGCGCAGCGCGAAGTGGCTGCGGTCGATCATGAAGAACTCCTGCTCCACGCCGAGCGTGGTGACCACGCGGAGTACGCCGGTGTCGCCGATGAGCCCGAGCAGTTCCGTGGCGCGCGCGGAGAGCACGTCGCAGCTGCGGAGCAGCGGGGTCATTTCATCGAGCGCTTCGCCGTTGTAGCCGATGAACACCGACGGGATGCAGAGGTACTTCACGCCCCCCGTTTCGCTGATGAACACCGGCGACGCCGGGTTCCAGGCGGTGTAGCCGCGCGCTTCCCAGGTGGCGCGCAGGCCGCCCGACGGGAACGACGAGGCGTCGGGCTCCGACTGGATGAGCTGCTCACCCGAGAAGGTCTCAATGGGGAGGCCGTTCTCGTCGAAGGTGAGGAAGGCGTCGTGCTTTTCGGCGGTGAGGCCGGTCTGCGGCTGGAACCAGTGCGTGAAGTGCGTCACGCCACGGGAGATGGCCCACTCCTTGATGACCTGCGCCACAACGGGGGCGATGTCGGAGTCGAGCTTCTTTCCGAGGCGGATGGAGGCGGCAAGCTTCTTGTAGACGTCCTTCGGCATCTTGGCGCGCATCTGGCGCAGGCCGAAGGTGTTCATGCCGAACCAGGAGCTGGTGGGCAGCTGGACGCCGTTCTCCTCGGGGCGGGAGGTGTGGCGGGGACCGCGGTGCGAGATCTCGCGCATCACACCGATACGCGAGTTATTGGTGTTGCTGGCCATGGAAGGGCGTGGTATCGGGAGCGGCAACAGCGCACGGGCTGTCACCAGATTCGTGCACGGATTGCAGAAATATGACCGCGCCAGGCCGCATTTCCAGTGGAGAGCGGCATTGTTGAGCAAATTTCCGTGCATAATC
>JBEILM010000271.1:0-3655 GCA_040379205.1 Gemmatimonas sp. | reverse complement strand
GCACGCCTGGTGGCGCACCACGCCTGATCGCGCCACGGTGCTCAACACCATCCGGGCCAACTACGGGAAGGTCCAGGCGCTCTATCCGGAGGCCGTCTTTCCGCCGGTGACCATCCTCGTGGGACGCTTCAGCACCGGGGGCACCGCCAATGACCGCGGGTTGCTCATCGGCCTCGAGTTCTTCGGGCGTGATGCGCAGGCTCCCCTTGGAGAGCTCCCGGCAATTGTCCGCGAGAACCAGAAGAACTGGGTGCACGATCTACCACCCTTTGTCGCACACGAGCACGTCCACTTTCTCCAGGTCCGGGCCCGGAACTTTTCGGGGCGCGACGGGGCCACCCTCCTCGCGCGGTCCCTGAACGAAGGCATCGCCGAGTTCATCGGCGCACTGGCCGCCGGCGAGCCGACCTACCGGGACTTCTTCCGGGTCTGGCAGGCCAATGAGGCCACGTACTTCGCCGAGTTCCTCCGCGAGAAGGACGGCACCGACATCAGCCGCTGGCTCTTCAACCAGGGACGCACCGCACCCGGACGCCCCGGCGATCTTGGCTATTTCATCGGGTACCGCATTGCCCAGGCGTACTACCTGAAGGCTACCGACAAGGCGCAGGCCATCCGCGACCTCATCACCCTGCGTGACCCGGCCGCCCTGCTGGCGCAAAGCGGGTACGCCGGGAGCGGGCCGCCCATTCCCTGAACGCGGCAGCAGCAGCACCGGCATGGCGGAAGCCACCGGCGCGCGCTCGGGAGCACGGGTTTCGCGGCACGCGGCCAGCATGCCCCAGGGCAAGGCCGGCGCGGGCAGTGGGCGGTCGCAGAGGCATACCGGAGCATGGCACCGCCACCGCCGGCCGTCATCGCCTCACCCCGTCATGGCCACGTGTGCCAGATCGTCCACGAACCAGCGCGAACGCCGTCGCACCACCGCCACCCCCTCGGCCTTCAGGCGCGCCGCCTGGCGTTCGGGGCCACCTGGCAGCCTGTCCAGCAGCGCTCCGTTCTCCGAGACAACGCGCCACACGGGCACCTCACCGGCCCGCGCCTCCTCCAACGCGGCCTCGGCCACGATGCGCAGGAAAATGCCGGTGGTGATGGGGCAGGTGTAGTCCGCGCCGAACCGCCGAGCGAGACGCGCGCGCAGCTGTGGCGCCGTGATCACGCGCCCCGCAGGCACCGTGGCCACTTCGTCCTGCACCGCCAACGGTGACGCGATGAGCATGCGTCCCGGCGGATAGTTGCTGCCCTTCGCGTCGGTGAGCGTTTTCACGTGCGGCTGGGCCGCGCTGTCGCGCTTGTGTACGGCAGTCTGTGGCGATCGGCTGGGCATGATCAGCGCTGACGTGGAGTGTGGGCGGCCCGACGAAGATCGGCGACGTAGCGCTGCATCGCCTTCTCCGGTCCGAAGAATACGCGGCTGATCGGTCGCAACCACGGCGACGGCACGGTGACTTGCTCGGTGAACGTGAGTCGTGTCCGTGCGCCTCCCGCAGGCGCGAATTCACCGCTCCACATGCCGCTGAAGCCCCGACTCGAAAACGCGACGGCGAAGCGCTTCCCGGGCTCCGCGTCCGTGCGCCGAAACTCGATGGGGTCACCACGTGCCGGGAGCTCCGTCCACCGCGTGCTGTCGTGCACGAGGACTTGCGCCAGATCGGTGCGCCATGGCTGCTGCGGGTCTGACACGAGTGCGTACACCGCCAGCGGTGAGCCGTCGAGCTCGACGGTCATCGAGACACGTTGAACCGGATCCATGAACCAGCCACTCACCGCGGCGAGCATCACGGAGAACGCGAGGATGCTGACAATGGCTTTCATCTGTGTTCTCACCGGGCTCAGGCCAGCCGTACGCATACTTCGGTACGCAGCTCGTCCGGTGGGACGGACCCGAACGGTACCACGTACCGTTCGACCACCGGTTCGTCAGCCAGATCCCACCCCTGACGCGGCAGCCACCGCCCGAGCAGCGCGACATAGCTGTCGAGGATGGTGTCGTAGGCCCCCGCGTGCACCAGTACGGCGTAGGTGCCACCCGCAATCGTACGCTCCACCATCCCCGGTGGCAGGGTGGGCAGCACCGTGGACGCATCGAGCTCCACGGCGGCATCGTAGCGGCAGCGTTCGGGCGCCGTGATCTCGGGGTCGTCGTACACGAGTCCCAGGGTGGGACGATCGAGTCGCACCCCCGGGACCCCGACGGCCACGCGCATCAGCTGCTCCCACGCCGGTGCGCACGCGTCGTACGGGCCCGTGAAGCGGCAGGTAAGCAGCCGCCGCGGAGGCTCGACCCGGCGCGCTGCCGACACCATGGCGTCATCACTCGCCGCGCGCTGCTGGTCGCGATACTCCCGAGGCGGTACGCCGAAGTGGGCGCGGAACGCCCGCGTGAACGCCTCATGGCTGTCGTACCCGTGCGCAAAGGCCGTGGCCGACACCTCACCGCCCGCATGGCGCAGGCGGAATGCCGCGCGCTCGAGCCGCTGGCGCCTGATGTACTGCATGACCGACTCGCCAACCATACCGCGAAACACGCGATGAAAGTGATGCAACGAGAACCCGGCGGTTGCCGCCAGGGCGGCGGGGTCGAGATCGCCGTCCAGCTTGGTGTGAATGACATCCAGAACCCGCAGGATCCGGTCTGCCCAGGTGGTGTGTGTCATGTGCCGAGTATGGGGCAGTGACGAGTCGCCTGCTTGACCGCCCGTGCTCTGCCGTTGACGGAGGGCGCGCGCGCCAGTGAATTCCCCCCATGATCCCCCATCAGGCCGGCCTCCGGCACCTCACGGCCCAGTCGGGGGGACGCGCGCTCCCACTGATGGCCCTGTACCCGACGGATACCCCGGCGCAGCCGCAGCCCTTCGGGCCGTACACCATGGAGGTGGCAGTCAACGCACCGGTGTGCGCGGGCCGGTACCCGGTCGTGCTCATCAGCCACGGCAACAACGGCTCGCCCCTCACGCACCGCGACACGGCCACGCATCTCGCGCGCCACGGGTTCGTGGTGCTGCTCCCCGAGCATGTGGGCAACAGCCGGAGCGACCCGTCGCTCGAGAACACCATCGAGCGGCTCCGGGTCCGCCCCCAGCAGGTGCACGATGCCTTCGAGGCGCTGCAGCGCGATGCCGAGCTCGGCGAGCATGCCGACCCGCACTGGCGGGCCATCGTGGGGCATTCCATTGGCGCCTGCACCGCGCTGACCGCCGCCGGCGGCGTACCCGTGAACACCCGCTTCGATACACCGCTCGAGGCGCCGCGGCGGCTGGAGGTGACCCACACCCCGGGCCTCCGCGCGCTGGTGCTGCTCGCCCCCGCCGCGGGGTGGTTCATGCCACCGGCCAGCCTCGACCAGGTCGCGGTGCCCGTGCTGCTGCTGCGCGGCGCGGCGGACACCGTCACCCCCGCCTTCCATGCCGACATCATCCGCCACGGCCTCCCCGCCGGGGCGTCGCTGACCGAGGTCGTGGTACCCGGCGCTGGCCACTTCAGCTTCCAGACGCCCTTCCCGCCGGCACTGGTCTCCCCGGCCTTCGCGCCGGCCCACGACCCGCCGGGCTTTGACCGCGCCGCGTACCACCCGCAGCTGAACGCGCAGATCGCGGCGTTTCTGGAGCCGCGGAGACACGTGCCGGGCTGGTGAGGGCCAGTCGGTCGGCTGCTT
>JBEILM010000270.1:0-3683 GCA_040379205.1 Gemmatimonas sp. | reverse complement strand
TCGACCAGGAATTCCTGCCGGCCGCCCGTCTGGAGCCGGCCGCGATCCTCGGGGAAGGTCATGGTGTCGTGCTGCATGAGGCACTGCATCACGATCAGGCGCTTTTCCAGTTCGTCGCGCTTGAACTGGTCGCGGGCGAGCCCCTTGGTGTTTCCCCACAGCCCGGACATGGCCTGCAGGTCCTGCCCGTTGACGGCCTTCATGAACGCCTCGATGGCGCCCCGCCCCGTGGTCGCGCCGACCGCCAGAGGCCCGTCGCCCACCGTCGGCGCGGCCGCGCCGCCGGGCAGCGTCGTCCGGGTGGAAACCGCCTGACGCGCGCAGGCGCTCACTGCCAGTGGCAGGACCAGCGCGCCGGCGAGCAGCAGCCTGCGCCATGTGTTGCGTCGTCCGACCACCTGCACCGCAGCCTCCCGTCTTGCGTGTGAACCTGTCAGGGCGAATCGTATCAAAGTTAGTCCCTCATCCTCGATCGGATACCCGGAACGGCATACCCCAGTGACTGTGCTTCGCTACCAGCGCCTCTATGTGAACATCGATCACGTCGCCACCGTGCGGCAGGCCCGGCGCAGCCGCGAGCCCGACCCCGTGGCCGCCGCCGTGCTCTGCGAGCAGGCCGGCGCCGACGGCATCACCGCCCATCTGCGTGAAGATCGCCGCCATATCCAGGACGACGATGTGCATCGCCTGGCCGCCGCCGTGACCACGGTGCTCAACCTCGAGTGTGCCATTACCGACGAAATGCTGGCCCTGGCCGAAACACTTCGGCCCCCGCAGGTGACGCTGGTCCCGGAGCGGCGCGAGGAGGTCACCACCGAGGGCGGCCTCGACGTGGTCGGGCACGAGGCCGCGGTCCGGGCCGCCGTGTCGCGGCTGAAACGGGCCGGGGTGCGTACGAGTCTGTTCATCGCCCCCGATCCGGCGGCCGTGCAGGTGGCGCTGGCGGTGGGCGCCGATGCCATAGAGCTGCACACGGGCCAGTACGCCCATGCGCCCCGTGACGCGGCCCCCCTGCAGGCGCTGCAACACGCCGCGCGGCTCGCCGCCTCCCTGGGGCTGGCCGTGCACGCCGGGCACGGGCTGTCGGTGGAGAATGTGGGGCCGGTGGCCGCGATTCCCGAAATCGAGGAACTCAACATCGGGCACGCGATCGTCGGCCGCGCCATCTTTGTCGGGCTGGACGAAGCCGTCCGGGAGGTCCGTCGCGCCATGGACACGGCGCGCGGGGCTGCCGAGGGCTGACCAGCCCCCGCTCAGCCATCCGTTCGCGACACGCCTCTGGCCGCTGTTTCCCCTCTGCCCGCTTCGCCCCTCATGAGCGCTCCCCCGGCCCTGATCGAGTTCTTCCAGAAGGAAGCCACGGAGTACCTCGATCGCCTCGACGTGCTGCTCGCCAGCGCTGATCAGGCGCGCCCGGACGCGGCGGCCTTCCTCACCAACGCCCGGGCTCTGCGCGGCAGCGCCTCCATGACCCGCCTCGCGGGGCTCGGCGATTTTGCCTCCACCGTCGAGCGCATCGCCACCGGGTTGCGGGACCAGGAGTTGCGCTGGGACACCCGCCTCCACCTCGCCGTGCGGGCGGCGCTGGCCGAACTGCGCGCACTGGTGGGGCTTGCCCCGGCATGGGGCGACGCCGAGCAGCGGCGCAGCCGGACCCAGTCGGTGGCGCTGGCGGCGGTCGCGGCGGGCTACATCGCGAGCGCGCCGCCAGCCGAGTCGCCGGCCGGCCAGGTGGTGCCCATCGCGCGCTTCTTTCCCGACGACGGCCTCCCCGCCATCGTGCACCGCAATCCCGCCCCCCCGGTCACGCTGGCTCAGCGCTTCCGGATCGACATGGCCGCCGGCGCCGACGGTGTGGACCAGGAGGCAGCGGCGCTGGCAACGAGTCCGCCGGGCCCGTCGCAGCTGGCCATCGCCGACGGGGTGCGCCGGGCGCTGCTCGGCCTCGTCGATGTGGCCGAAAGCTATGGGGCCACGAGCATCGCCACGGTGGCGACCACGATGGCCCGCGCGCCGCTGGCCGCGGCGGCCGAATGGGCGGGAGTGCAAGCCTTCGCGCAGCTGCTCATGGACCGGGAGCTCACCGACCAGCAGCTCGCCCAGCAGGTCAAGCAGCTTGGCGTCACCTGGGGCGGGGCACCGGCGGTGGCGTCGGCGAGTGCCCCCGTGCCGGCCCCGGCGGCGTCGCCGGTGATGGCGCCCGCCATGCCCGCCGTGCTGCCGCCGGCTCCTGTGGCCGACGTCGTTCCCATCGAAACCCTGCTTTATCATGGTGAAGCCGCCATGGCGCGGGCACGCGCCGTGCGTGACGAACTCAAGGCGCACTGGCAGCGCGGCACCCAGACCGATCCGGCAGCGACTGCGCTATTCGAGGAGCTGAGCGACCTGCTCGACCTCGCCGGCACCGCGTGACCTTGGCGCCGCCTCGCTCGCAGTCCCAGCCCCGCTGGCTGATGCGGCACTGGAAATCGGGGCTCGGCTTCCTCCTGAGCGGCGCCCTGCTCTGGTGGACGCTGCGCGATGTGGCCCTGGCCCAGCTCTGGCAGGTGTGGCGCGCGGCCAGTATCCCGCTGCTGGCCGCCTGCACCGTCATGGCGACGGCCATCTTCCCGCTGCGCGCCCGCAAATGGCGGCCGATTCTCGAACCGGCCGTGGGGCCGGTGCCGTTCGGGCCGCTCTGGCGCGGCACCGCCGTCGGCATGATGATCAACAACGTCTTCCCGCTGCGCGCCGGCGAGTTCGCCCGGGCCTTCGTACTCACCCGGGAGGTGCCGCGTGTGGCCCTCACCACCGCGCTCGGCTCACTCGCCGTCGATCGGCTGTTCGACGCGCTGGTGGTGTTCGCCATGATGTTCGGGGCCATGCTCGACCCCCGCTTCCCGAGCGGGGTCGTCATCGCCGGCCGCACCCTCGGCGAACTTGCCACGGGCGGGGTGGGGCTGGTGGTGGGCGCGCTGCTCGCCTGCTACGTGGTGGTGCTGCAGCCACAGCGACTGGTGGCGCTCGTGCGCGCCATCGCACGGCGTTTCGCGCCCCGGTATCAGGAACCCGTCGTGGGCTTCGTCGAACTGGCTGTAGGCAGTCTGGCCGTGCTCACCGACTCGCGACGCTTTCTGGCGGTGCTGTGGTGGACGATCGTGCACTGGAGCACCCACGCGCTGGCCCTCTACCTCGGGTTCCTTGCTGTTGGCCTCGACGCCCCGCTCAGTGCAGCGTTCTTTCTGCAGGGCGTGCTGGCGATCGGCGTCGCGGTGCCGAGTTCGCCGGGCTTCTTCGGTGTGTTCGAGGTGGCGGCCACGGTCGGCCTCACGATCTACGGCGTTCCCAAGGAACTCGCGGTGAGCTGGGCCCTGAGCTACCACCTGCTCAGCTTCATCCCCATCACCGCCATCGGCGCCATGTACTTTGCGCGACTCGGCCTGAGCCTCGGATCGGTCCGGGGCGCCCAGCGCGCGCCGACCTCCCCGTCCTGATCTCCCGATGTCCCCTTCCGATTCGTCCGCCGTGCACACGGAACGCGCCTACGCCAAGGTCAACCTGCTGCTGCGCATTCTCGCTCGAGAGACGACGGGGTATCACGGCATCGAAACGCTCTTCCAGCGACTGGCGCTGCACGACGTGGTGCGCGTGCAGGTGAGCGACGCCCCGTCGACCCTCACCTGCCACGGACCGACGATGCCGGC
>JBEILM010000269.1:0-3685 GCA_040379205.1 Gemmatimonas sp. | reverse complement strand
CGCGTCACTGGGGTCCAACTCCAGCGCCTTCTTGTACAGCGCCTCGGCAGCGTCGTAGTCCTTGCGCTGGGTCGCCAGAAAGAGCGCGTAGTTGCCCGTCAGGGCGGCACTGTCGGGAAACTCTTGCAGACCCTGTCTATAGATCACGTCTTGCTTTGCGATCTCAGGTTCAGCATTGGCCAGCATTTGCCACGCCCACCAACTCTTGCCCGGTTGGATGGATTTGCTCAGGACAACACCTGCCCGGCGTTGCGCAGCGGACCCCCGCGCCGACGACTCGCGCAGCTCCGCGGCCTGTTCACGGTAGCGTTCCGCCCTCTCCTTGCCGAGTTTCTCCGTGCGCTCGGCAGTGACGCCCACGTCGAAATTCGGCACCAACTTGGCTGCAAGTTGGAGCATGAATTCGTCGAACCCCGCGATCTCGACCTTCAACCCGTGGTGCTTGAGCAACACCTGCGTGGCCTTGGCGGTCGGCGGTGAGCCTTCCCGATAACACCAGACCATGCGGCCCGCGATATCGCCCGTATCCAAGCCCAGGAGCATGTCCATCAGGCTGCCGTCATTGCCGCCGTAACCCACGACGATGGGCGTGAAGTACTGAAACAACTTCTTCAGCGCCAGCTTCCAGCCTTCCTCCATGGTGGCGACGCCGGCCAGATCGTTCTTGGGGTGCAGGAAGAGATCACGGTGAATCTTGGCCACCAGCGGGCGGCGCAGTTGTGGCCGCACAAAGCCGGCCAGCGATTCGTGCGCCACCACCAGAGGTGACTGGTGCGCGTGCATGGCCAGGGCGTCGGCCACCAGATTGTCGAAGTTGGTGGTAACCACAACCTTGTGCCGCGTGTGCTGAATGATCTCCGCCAGGAGTGAATAGCCCAGGCTGGGTGACTTGCCCTCCATGGCGGTTTCGAGCTCGGCGTAGCCGGCCTCCCGGTCGCCAGAGAACCTGCGCTCGAAGATCTCTGGGTAGTGTTCAGCGGCGGTAGCCTGACTCAATTCCTTCCGCGCCGGCCAGGCTTGCTGGATCCAGGTGTCGAGGTCTGAACCATCGGCGCACTCCCGCAAGTGAATATCCCTGAGCCAACGCTGCGCCAGGTCCTTGCCGGTTGGTATGCCCGAAGTGAACGAAGCACCCGCTCCAAGAATGAAAGCGAACTGCCGGTCGCGCATGTTGAGATCGATCCGGCTCAGTTCGTCGAGCACGCCGTCCAGCGTCCACTCCCGTACTTGCTGCTCAGCCATTCAACTTCCCCCTGTTGTACCTTCCTCCCACGGGCAACAGCCTGCGGTGCGCCGCCGCCTGAGCGGCCGCCGTGCCAACCATGCCGAAGTGGCCATCTATGCAGCAACGCGTTGCTCAAACTTCATGCCCACCACGATGGCCGACCACGGCACGCTCACCCGCCCATCGTCGCCGCGTTCCACGGCCATCCACTCGATCAGCTCCTGCACATCGGCGTGCACGTTCTTATGGTTGCGGCCCAGCTGGCGCGCCAAGTCTGCCACGGTCAGCGGGCCCGCTTCGCGCAGGGCGACGATGAGTTGCCAGCGCTTGGGCGTGAAGGCGGCAAACATCTGGCCCACCTGCTCAAAGCTCACACCGAAGTAGGGATTTGCCTACATGCCGGCAGACAGCGCTTTCGTCGCGGTAGCGGCCCGGCGACCACTCTCCTGCAAGGTTTCACCCACATTGACGTTCAGTGCCCGGCTGCTGGTATTCATGCTTGTTTCTCCACGTCTCGCAAGAAGTCGCGCATCAGGGTGTGGTTGCCGCCTAATGGCGTACGTTCAAGCCAACCGGGTGTCGATGGCATGACGCCGAGTACAGGCTGCAGAAAATGTACACCGCAATTGCGGCGCGGGCCTTGCACCTCGCTGCTGAAACGGCTCACCTATGGCCGCAGGGCGAAGGCGGTGACGTACCGGTCCGACAAGTCGGAGGGCCCAACGGCGGGGACCGAGACCCCCGATCCGCTCGAATTCTTGGCCCGCGTGCTCGTGCACATTCGGGACAAGGGGCATGTCACGACACGGTGTTGTGGCTGTTATGCCAACCGCCCCGCGGGATCCCGTTCCTGCATGCGGCGGCAGGCTGAGCCCGTCGCGCTCGAGGCGCCGCCCTCGATTATCCCCGCGCCGCGACTCGCGCCGACCGAGGCCCCCCGCCGCTGGGCATAGGCCCTCCTGCGGCGCTGCTCCAGCAGCTCTTCGAGGTCGACCCCCTGGCGTGTCCCACCTGCTGCGGCGCGATGCGCATCGTCGCCTTCATCACGCAGACGTCGGAGATCGACCAAATCCTCACCCACCTCCGCACTCGATAGGAAATTCAATCGGGGTGGCTGGAGTATCGGCCCTGGTCCGCTGCCTCGCGCGCAGCGGGGAGCGGGCTTCGGCGCGACCGCCACCGCGCCGGTGCGCCTTGCGGGCGGTTCGGCCTGCGGTCCGGACGGGTGACCCGGGGCCGGCGGGAGCCGGTGGGGACCGCGGGGGCGCTGCGGTGGGACCGCCGCGCACGCCGAACGTCCCCGCGTGGTCGTGGGGCGTTGGGGAGGCGCATCCTCAGGGGGGAGTCGGGGCGTCGGCGGGCGGGCGTGGGGCGCGTGCGATACTCCGACTCGCGGGGGCCCGCGTCGATGGCGGGCGCCGCGCGCCAGCGTGGGTGGCGTGTGCCGCGCGGGTCCGGAGGTGGGTGAGGATCTGGTCGATCACCGACGTCTGCGTGATGATGGCGACGATGCGCATCGCGCCGTGGCAGGTGGGCCAGGCGAGCGGGTCGACCTCGAAAATCTGCTGCAGGAGGGCCGCCCATCGGCGAGTGGCTTCGCTCGGCGCGAGTCGTGTGGCGGGGACGATCAGGGGTGGCGTATCGGCTGCCGCGGGCTCAGCCTGTCGTCGCATTCCGCGCGGACGGTTGGCATACCAGCCGTAGTACCGTGTCGTGACCTGCCCCTTCTCCGGAATGTGCACGAGCACCCGGGCGAGGAACTCCATCGGGTCTACGGTCTCGGTGCCGGCGGTCGGGCCGTCCGCCTTGTCGGAGCGATAGGTCACGGCCTTGGCGGTCCGGTCGTACGTCCGCCGTTCCAGCGCGACGGGATTCCGCGCACAGGACCTGGCGAGCCGAGTGGCAAACGCGCGATCGTCCTCGGGCACCCGAAGGGGCCCTCCCAGACGGCGGTGTGCACGTGGAATCCGGAATGCGGCCAGGTGAGCATGCCGGCGGCTTGGTCTTCGTCGAAGAGCGCGAGGCGCACGAACAAGCGGAGCACGGCGCGGCGGAACGCCTCCGTCAGTCGTGCGGTGTCGTGGGCGGGCCACGTGACGAACGTCCCACCGGGCCGAAAGCCGCCGTCGGTCACGAGCAGGTGCAGGTGCGGATGCCAGTTGGCCCGCGAGCCATGGGTCTGCAAGCAGGCGACGATGCCCACCGCGAGGTCGCGCTCGCCGGTCAGCGTGCGAATGGCGGCCGTGACGGTGCGCGCAGCGACGCGAGCAATCTCGCCGAGCAGGCGACGCCGGTACAGACAGGAGGCGCGGAGCCGCTTGGGGATGGTGAGCACCACCTGCCGGTGCGGCACCGGCGCGAGCAGCGTGGTGTCCAGCCACTGCGTCCAGATCGCCAGGCGCTTGGCGTGACAGCTCGGACAGAAGTAGCGGCACTTACAGGAGAACGCGAGCAGATATT
>JBEILM010000268.1:0-3689 GCA_040379205.1 Gemmatimonas sp. | reverse complement strand
CGCATCGTCCATCGTCGCCACAATCCGCACATCGCTCATCGTGGTGCTCCCGCGTTCATGCTTGCCAAGATCGCCTTGCGTCCGGTGGTGATCCCCAGTTGCCGCAGCAGCGCCGCGGCCTTCTGCGCCAGCCGTTTCTTGAACTCCACGATCCGCGCGTGGGGCTCGCGGTTGGACACCATGATCGTGCTCCGCTCCGGGGTGTGCTCGGCTCTGCCGACTCCGCCGTAGACCTTGGCCCGCACCGTCGTCAGCCTCGGCCTGCCGCTCCTGGTGCGCGTCTTGCCGAAGATCAGCACCCCCTGCCCGCCGCTGGCCATGTACAGATCAAGCTCGGTCCGGCTCCGCCGGTGCCGATCGTCCGCGTCCTCTTCCCACTTGCGCAGTTTGGTCAGCCGCGTCCGCAGTTCCCGCAGCCGCAGTTGCATCGCGCTCGACCGCCGCCCCTGGGCGATCGTCGCCTCGGCCGACCGCAAACTCCGCTCGGTCTTGTCCACGGCCATGCGCGCCACCTGCAGTTCCTTCCACCGCTCGACAACCTGCACCGCCAGCCGATCGGCCCACTGCTCGGCAAAGCGGCTCTTGCGCACCTCCGGCACGGGAAACGGGCCGATGCCCGCCTGGTTGCCCGCCATCGCCCACGCGCGGCTGTACCGCATCGTGTCGCGCGGGCTCACGGCCAGCACCGCCCGCATCGCCGTGCGGAAACTCATCCGCATCGCTTCCACACGCGCGCCGGGGATCCTCCGCCGCGCAAACTCGATCCGCTCCTTCAGCGGCCGCACGTTCACGCGTACAACCATCGCCCCGGTGCTCATGGCCTGCCCGCTTCCTGCGTCATGCGCACAAGTTCAAAGGCCACAAGCTGCTCGCGCAGCCCCGGCTCAAAGGCGTCGATCTCCCTCGGGTCGATCGCAAATCGCTCGCACACCCGCAGGTGCATGTACAGCCCGGTGTACGCCAGGCCCGCATCGGCCTTGCCGACAAGGCCCAGGAGCCGTTCATCGTCGGCCTCCGCCGCGGTCGGTCGTTGCCTCTGCTCGCCGCGGCCCGAGCGGATCAGTTTCCCACCAGCCCCAGCTGCTGCTCCCTGCCCAGCGCCGCGCCGCTGGTGTCCTCAAGGGCCGCTCGCAGGTGCCGCAGCAGCCTGTGCGTCGCGGCCCGGGCCGCCTCCTGCGGGCTTGAGGCGTGCTCCTGGGCCGCATCGCGGCAGATCGCCTCGGCCGCCTGAGCCAAAGGCGATTGGCCCGCGGCAAAGAGCGGGTCATCGAGCATTTGGCCGATGATCGCCGCCGCCGCGGCCCGGTCCCTGGCCTTGCGCGCACCCAGCGTCGTCGGCCCGGCCTCGAGCCCGACCAGCCGCACAAACGCGTCCTGCAGTTCCTGGGCCGTGACCAGTCCGAGCAACCTCTCGGCCAGCTCGCCAAGGGCCTCGGGGCTGTCGCCGGTGGCCCACGGCTTGCCGCCGTTGACCTGCGCGTCGCACATCTTCCCCGCCACGGCCACCCGCGCGGCCATGAGCGTCAGGTTGTGGTCGGCGCGGCTTCTGGACGGCCCGGCCGCCCCGGCCCCGGCGCCCTTGCGGACCGCCGCCGCGTCGTAGATCGCCCCCACGGCGTTCTCGACCGCCGCCACATCGCGGGCGCTCAGCCCGCTGAGCACCACCGAGCACCCGCCGATCGGCACCGCCTCGCTGGCCATCGCCCTCGCAAATCCCGCCAAACTGAACATCGCGCCCATTCCTTTCCGCTTTGCCCTTTGCTGCTTTGCTGCTTTGCCCTTTGCCCTTTGCCCTTCCCACCCCCCCCTTACGCCGTCGCGTCCCAAGCGTCCTCGATCGCGGGCATGTTCTTGCACCGGATCGTCAGCGTCCAGGTGTCGTGGCTGTCGGTGGAGCTGCTCAGCACCGCGTTGGTCACGCGCGAGCGTGCGAAGGTCTGCGTCGCGCCCGAGGTTGCGCCGAAGTACGCCAAGCGCGTGATGCGGAGGTCCACCTCCGAGCGCAGGCCCGCGGCGGTGTGGGCCGGGCGCAGGGCCGCCACGGCGTTGTCGGTCCCGCTGAAGGTGCCCGTGGTGACCTTGATCACCAGCGTCAGCTCCCCTTCCTGCTGGCCGAGCACGTAGGTGCTGCCCAGCACGCCGTACTGCTCATCGGTGTACTCGCGCGGGCCGGGCTCGGTGATCTGCAGGCTCTGCGGCACCACGCCGAGGATCTCCTCGAACGCGCCCGAGCCCGCGGGCTTGATCTCGACCTTGCCGCCGGAGTTAAAGTGCGTGTTGTTGCCCGAGTTCTTGGCCGCCATGGTTCATGCTCCTTTGTTTGCTGCTCTGCCCTTTGCTGCTCTGCCCTTTGCTGCTCTGGCCTTTGCCGATTTGCTGCTTTGCCCTTTGCTGCTTTGGCCTCTCGGCCCGCTCATCCCACCTGGAACGCCGCCTGAATCACCGTCACCTCCGTCAGCCCCGCCCGGTCGTGCGCATCGGCGACCGTCGCCCGCACGCACGAGGCCACGGCAAAGTCCGCCGCGGGCACGGGGGGCTGTCTGCTTGAGCCCATGGCCAGCAGCGCCCGCAGCAGCGTCTGCACCGCCTGCGGGTGCCGCCACGCGCTGCGCTGCTGCTGGTTCTGGCTCTCAGCGGGCGAGCGTCCGCTGCGTCCGCTGGGCGTCACAACCTCGAGCTCGACCATCACCTCGCTCATGCTCACGTTGACATTGCCCTGCGGATCGGGGGGCGTGGCCCCGTGCCGGGCCGCGTTGTACGAGATCCCGTTGATCCTGATCCACGAGCCGGGGATCGGCGCCGCTCCCTCGTGGTCCTGGTCCGACGGATCGCCATCACCAACATCCGCATCAGGGTCCGGCTGGCATCCGATCAGGGGCAGGTACGCGGCAAAGACCTCCTCGGGGTGCCCGGCGTTGGCCAGCACCTTGGCCGTAGCCATGAGATATTCCACCAGCGCCTTGTAGAGTCCGGCGTGATCCATCATCGCCATCGCGTGCGTCCTTTGCTTTTACCCGGCCTTGGGCCCGGTGGTTGAGAGCACCAGAAACTTGCCGTCGCTGACGCTCCTGGCGTCGGCGATGTGCCGCGTGATATCACCGTCGATCAGCGTCCACCCTCGCTCGGGCCGGTACTGCGTGCCGTCCTGGTTCAGGTCGGCCAGCAGAACCGTGTACTCGATCGTCGAGCTCCTGCGCGAGGCCCCGCCCATGCCGCCGCCGGCATAGATCAGGCTCTCCTCTCCCCGCACCGCCTGCACGCTCAGGCTCACGTCGGTCCCGCCGATCGTGCCCTGCTCGATGTTCATCCGCCCGCTGGCGATGCGCCCCTTGAGCGTGACGGTCCGCCCCAGTACCGCCGCCACCTCCCCGCGCAGATACGCCGCCAGTTGAGCATCCAAGCGCGACTCCTTCCCACGCCACTGCGCCACTCTGCCACTGCGCCACTCCGCCACTTCCCCGCGTCACACGCTGCCGACTTCCACCGCCACCGCCGCCGCCGTGCTCCCGCTGGCCGCGGCGAAGGCCTCGACCAGCAGCGCCTCGGCGCCGCTGGGCGCGGGCAGGATCAGCGCCGCGGGCGTGGTCAACTCCAGCCCAGTGCCGCCTGCCGCGGGGTCGATCGCCACCGGCGAGCCCCGGCCCAGCGCCGCCAGGTCCGCCTGGTACTCGGGCGACGGCGCAAAGTCG
>JBEILM010000267.1:0-3698 GCA_040379205.1 Gemmatimonas sp. | reverse complement strand
GGTGGAGCATGTTGCGCTGGGCACACGCAGCAGCCACCCACGCGCCCGCCGCGCCGATCCGTTGGATCGCGTCGCCGACGTCACGGCTGGCATGCGCACCGCCGCCGCCATCTACCGCCAAGCTGTCGAGCACACGGCGGACGGCCGCGGCATGGGACCTATGCAATGGGCGGCGGATCGGGTGTCGGAAATCCGTCACGACGGCCTAAGCGTGGCGCTGCTGCCGCAGGAGCGCGCGCTGTCCGCCGCCGAGTGGCACCGGCGCGGCGTGCAGGCGATGGGCTTCGCCGCCAGCGATGGCGTCGTCAACTGGGTGGTGCTGCGTGGTGGCTCGCTCGCTGACTACGACGAGATGCGACGGTGGCGCCGGCACACGGCGCGCGACCAATTGGTGGCGGCGTTGGAGCGTCTGGCGGCGGCATACAATTGCACTTGACAGTGGGGCGCGAAAATGGGCACACTTAGGCATCCTGAAGAAGTTGCGCCCGCCGGTGAAAGCCTGAGGGCGTTTGTCGTTTGGAGGACTGCATGGTCAAGCGTAAGCCGAAGGGCGGCAAGGGCTGCTGATGGCTCGGCGCTGCCGGGTTTGCGCGCGGCGGCGGTTTTAGCTTTTTCCCCTCTTAAAAGGACAATCCCGTGACGGAACGGGCGTGGCCGGCAGACCGGGTCGAGCGTCGGTCGGTATCTGCTTTGGTGCCATATGCGCGCAACGCCCGCACGCATAGCGACGAGCAAGTGGCGCAGATTGCTGCCAGCATCAAAGAATGGGGCTGGACGACGCCTGTGCTGGTGGATGAGGCGAGTGGCATCATCGCGGGCCACGGCCGCGTCATGGCGGCGCGGAAGCTCGGTCTGGCGGATGTGCCGGTCATGGTGGCGACTGGATGGACGGAGGCGCAGCGGCGCGCCTACGTGCTGGCCGACAACAAACTGGCGCTGAATGCTGGTTGGGACGTGGACTTGCTCAAGGTGGAATTGGGCGAGTTGCAGGGTGAAGGTTTTGACCTTGGCCTGGCAGGGTTTGGCGGTGATGAGCTTGCCGCACTGCTGGCTGAGGCGTTGCCGGGTTTGACGGACCCCGACGAGGTGCCGGAGCCACAGGCCGAAGCTGTCAGCGTCCTTGGCGACGTGTGGCTGCTGGGCCGGCATCGGCTGGTGTGTGGCGATTGCACCACCGTCGAGGCCGTGGACGCCTGCCTGGCGGGCGTGAAACCGCACCTGATGGTTACGGACCCGCCGTATGGTGTGGAATACGACCCTACGCGCACCTCAAACAATGCCAAGAAAGCAGGCGCAGTCCTGAACGACGACCGCGCCGATTGGAGTGAGGCCTGGGCCTTGTTCCCAGGCGACGTGGCTTACGTGTGGCATGCTTCGATGTTCACCACGACCGTTTTGCAGTCCTTAGAGCAGAACGGATTTGAACACCGCGCGATGATTGTGTGGGTGAAAGACCGCTTCACACTAGGCCGCGGCCACTATCACTGGCGGCATGAGCCGGCTTGGTATGTCGTGAAGAAGGGTGCAACCGGCCATTGGAACGGCGCTCGCGATCAGGACACCGTTTGGAACATCAAGGCTCGTGAAGACGCGGGACACGGGCACGGCACCCAAAAGCCCGTCGAGTGCATGCGCCGCCCCATCGAGAACAACAGCAGCCCAGGCCAAGCCGTCTACGAGCCGTTCTCCGGTTCTGGCACCACCATCATCGCCGCCGAGATGACAGGCCGGGCCTGCCACGCCATCGAGTTGTCGCCTCAATACGTCGACGTAGCCGTCCGCCGCTGGCAGCAATTCACCGGCCAGCAGGCCAAGCTGGAGCGCACCGGCGAGACGTTTGCGGACGTTGAGGCCAAGCAGGCTAGGGCCGCGCCGTGACCGGCCGCCCGCCTTTCGAGCCTAAGGACGAACAGCGCCGAACCGTTCGCGCGATGTCGGGCTATGGCGTCCCGCACGAGGATATTGCGACCGTGCTTGGCATTGACGACAAGACGCTGCGCAAGCACTTCCGTCGTGAATTAGACACCGCCCACGTTGAGGCGACCGCGAAGGTGGCGCAGAGCCTGTTTCAGATGGCGACCAGCGGCAACACAGCAGCGGCGATCTTCTGGATGAAGGCGCGGGCGGGGTGGTCGGAGCGGGTTCGCGCGGAGCTTGTGGGTGCAGACGGTGGCCCTATCCAAGTGATTACCGGCGTCCCGCGTGCCGCAGGTTGATCTCAGGTATCAGCCGCGCGACGCCTTCCTGCCGTTTCATCTACGCCGCGCTCGCTGGGCATGTCTTGTCGCGCACCGTCGCGCCGGGAAGACCGTGGCATGCGTGGCCGATCTTGTGGATGCGGCGCTTCGGTGCACATCGCAGTCGCCGCGGTTCGCCTACGTCGCGCCTTTGTTCGTTCAGGCCAAGGACGTCGCCTGGAACTACCTTAAACGGTTCACAGCGCCGATTCCGGGGGTTTCGTTCAACGAGGCGGAGTTGCGCGTCGATCTGCCCGGAGACCGACGCATCCGCCTCTACGGCGCCGACAACTACGACCGGCTGCGCGGCCTCTACCTCGACGGCGTGGTGCTGGACGAATACGCCGACATGCCACCGGCAGCCTGGGGTGAAGTCATCCGCCCGGCGCTGGCCGATCGGCAGGGCTGGGCGGTTTTCATTGGCACGCCAAAGGGCCGCAACGCTTTTTTCGACGTCTACGAGCGCTCAAAATTCGAACTGGATTGGTTTGCTCTGATGCTGCGGGCCAGCGAGACGGGCCTGTTGCCAGAGAGCGAGTTGGCCGCAGCCCGGGCCGAGATGACGCCAGAGCAGTATGCCCAGGAGTTTGAGTGCAGCTTTGAGGCGGCCATCATGGGCGCCTACTACGGCCGCGAGATGGCCGAGGCCGAGATGGCGGGCCGCATCACGGCGGTGACTTACGAGCCGGCGCTGGACGTGCATACGGCCTGGGACTTGGGCATGGGCGACAGCACGTCGATCTGGTTCTGGCAGATTGCCGGCGCAGAAATCCGCGTGATCGACCACTACGAGGCGCACGGGCAGGCGCTGCCGCACTACGCCGCGGTGCTGGCCTCCAAACCCTACCGCTACGGCTGGGACTACGTGCCGCACGACGCCCGCGTGCGGGAATTGGGCACGGGCCGCACGCGCGTGGAGACGCTCCGCAGTTTGGGCCGCAAGCCGCGCCTGGTGCCAAGCCATGAGGTCATGGACGGCATCAACGCTGCCCGCCTGACGATCCCGCGCTGCTGGTTCGATGCCGATGCCTGCCGCGACGGCCTTGAATCGCTGCGCCAATACCGCGCTGACTTTGACGACAAAACCCGCGTATTCCGCGACAAACCGAAGCACGACTGGACGAGCCACACGGCAGACGCCTTTCGCTACCTCGCCATGGCTTGGCGCGAGGGCCGCAAGCCCGCACCGGAGCCGCCACCCCGTTTCGAATACGGCACCCCCGGCGCCACCGACGTCAAGCTGGGCGTTTCCATCCGCGAGCTGATCGAGCGCGCCGAGCGCCGCCGCCGCATAGAGGACTGACATGCAGGCATTTACACCTCTGCCGGGCGCCACCAGCGTCAGCGCAACCGCGTCCCACGTGCATGGCACGATCACCATGCCCAGCCTCGCCAACGCGCTGCACATCGCCAACACCAGCGCTACGCTCTACGTCACCGCCAAGTTCGGCGTGGGCGCGC
>JBEILM010000266.1:0-3702 GCA_040379205.1 Gemmatimonas sp. | reverse complement strand
TCGACCCGCTGGGGTTCTCGCGCGAGAAGCCGGCCCGGCAGGCCGAGATCCTGCGCGAGCTGGTCGGGCTCGACCTGGCGCCGCTCGACGCGAAGCGGGCCGAGCTCTACGCCGAGCGCACGGCGGTCAACAAGCGCGCGGTGTCGCTGCGGGCCCGGTTCGAAGCGATGCCGAAGCACGAGGCGGCGCCGGCCGAGCCGGTGGACGTTGGCGAGTTGGCCGAGCAGCTGAAGGCGGCGCAGCTGCAGAACCAGGAGAACGCGCGGCAGCGCGCCGCCCTGGCTTCGGCCCGCGACACCCTCGCGACCCGGCAGGCTCGCGTCGCCCACCTGCGCGCCGAGCTGGCCAGGGCCGAGGAGGCCGCGCGCAGTTCGGCCGAGGCTGTGCAGAACCTCGAGGCCGCGACGGCGTCGCTGCAGGACGTCGACACGTCGGCGCTGCTGGAGCAGATCCGGGGTGCCGAGTCGACGAACCGGCTGGTGCGCGAGAACCACCAGCGGGAGGCCATCGTCGCGGAGCAGGCGGTTGCCGCGAGCCAGGCCGAAGCGCTCACCCAGGAGATCGAAGCCGTCGACCAGCGGAAGGCGGAAGCGATCGCCGGCGCACGCATGCCCGTGCCCGGCCTCGGCTTCGGTGCCGACGGCGTGGTGACCCTGAACGGCCTGCCGCTCGAGCAGGCCAGCGCCGCCGAACGCCTGCGGGTGTCGGTTGCCATCGGGCTCGCCATGAACCCGAGGCTGCGCGTGCTGCTGATCCGAGACGCGAGCCTCCTGGACCGCGAGTCGATGCGCCTAGTCGCCGACATGGCCCGGGCCTCAGGGGCGCAGCTGTGGCTGGAGCGCGTCGAGGTCGACGACCAGACGACGGTGCTGATCGAGGACGGCCAAGTAGCTGGCGGGGCTGAGGTTCCGCCTGTTGCCGCTGCAGGCTGACGGGGCCGGGCTCACTCCTGTACTGCAACCGGGGTGTGCTTCTACGCCATACCACGCCGGCGGATCGATCGGCGAACCGCAGGGGCTCCGCGCGGCCAGTCTGTGAAACGAAAGGCCCGAATCTGTGAAACGGGCCGCGACCAGGCTGCAACCCGGCCGCGGCCCTGGGCAACCCCTGAGTGACCAGGAGCAACCGTGCACCACGCATCGGCATGCAGCGTCGTATCCCCTGAGGCCGGACCATGATCCGCCTCGGGCATTCGTTCTTCCTCGACCCCGGCCCCGACGGCTGGACGCTGTTCGAGGTCACGGGCAAGGACCGCGACCGTCAGACCCGGCGGTTCGGGCCGTTCACCAGCGTGCGCCACGTGCTGCAGCAGCGGCAGGTGAAGCTGCCGAAGGGGGTGAAGGCGGAGTTGGAGGCGATCGAGGAGGCGGCGGGGGCGGGCGACGACACCCTGGGCGAGCTGCCGGTTACCGGGCCGCCCAAAAAAGACGCCTGACGCTGACCGATGCGGTGCATCGACTTGCGTGCGACTGCATCCTTTTTCTACAGACCTGTAGACATTCCGGCCTGCATCTGGTCTACTACATCCCATCGCGAGCGACCGTTCGCGACCGACCCGGCGGACCCGGGGCATGATGGCGCGCCGCGGCCCACAGCGGCAGGACTGACGATGGCAACGAGCTTCAGCGCGGCGAACGGCATCACCTACAACGGCCAGACGATCGGCAGCGGCTACGACTGCCGCCTCGTGGTGACGGGGAGGTCGGTGGACGGCGACACGCTCGTGGTCGGCTGCATCACCCACCTCGCCACGAAGCGGGAGTGGCTGCTCGATCTCCGCTACCCGGATGGCGCCGACCTGCAGCTCGCGGCTGTCCTCCTGGCGCAGAATCCCCCCTACGACGAGCCCGAACTCATGGTGCCCGAGGACGATGAGGACCGGTGGGAGCCGCTGGCGCGGCGATGGGACGTAGCCATCGACGACGATCTCGACGACGACGCAGAGCTCGACGACCTCCGCGCAGAGGACATGGTCGCTGTGATCGAGGCTGCCGGCGAGCAGGTGACCGGCGGCGAGGACGCGACGACTGTGGCGCGAGCCTGGATCGCGGCCGAACTGAGCCCCGAGTCTGCAAGCGCCTACATCGCCGCCGGCTGCTGGGACGCCGATCGTGTCGCCGAGCTGGTGGCCGCCGACATCTCGGCCGAGCAGATCGCAGACCATGCTGTGCTCCGCGCGGTGGCCGCGCAACGCGAGTGGCAGGCCCGAGAGCGCGGCCGTGCGACCAGCGGCAGTGGCGACGATCTGGTCATCGCTGACTGGGTGACGGACGGGAGTCTGGGCTACGCGCACAGCAACGGGGACATCTCCACGGCCGCGATCATGGCGGCCATCGAGGAGGTGCGCTCGTGAGCCCCTGCCTCCCCGGCTACCACGTCATGCCGCAGGACCAGGGCCAGATGGTCACGGTCTCCTGGGCGCCCGCCGGCCCGCACGGCTGCATCCGTCGCGTTTACGACGCCAGCGACCGCACGGCCAGCTACACGCTGCACGCGTGGCTCCAGCGTGGCGAGTTCCAGCCGCAGAACGGGACGACCGCCACAGCGAAGCGAGGTCGGCGGATCACCGAGCAGCAGGCCGAGCGACTGCTGGCAGAGTGATGCCTCCCCGCTACATCGAGCACCTGACGATCGACACCGGCGACCAGCGCCGCAGCCACCGCACCGAGGTCACCGACGAGGCTGTGACCATGCTGCGCCCGCTGCTGGAGCGCGTGGCGGCAGGCGAGCGGGTCGAGGTGCCCGGCTCGTGGTGGCCGCGCCTCGATCTGCACGGCGCTGTCGGCCGCAACCGGGCGCTGCTGGTCACCGTCTCGGCGGTCGAGCCGCCAGCAGGGGTGCCGGACCCTGGCCGCCGTGTTCCGCTGGTCTCGGTTGGGGTCGCCCCGACCAGTCGCGCGGCCGACGAGGTGTGGCACGGCATGACGCGCCGCCACCGCGACGAACGCACGCCGTCGGCGCCGTGGTGTGCCGTGCGGATCCACCCGACGCTCGCGCTCTACCCGGTCGCGGCGTCCTGGCTCGGCGACCTGGAGCGCTGCATCGCATGGGCATGGATCGAGTGACCTGGTGCCGGGCGCTGGCGCGACGCCTGTTCGAGGCTCGCGAGAGGTCCGGCCTGACGCTGGCAGCCGCGGCGAAGGCCTCCGGACTCGCGCCCAACAGCATCTGGCGGTGGGAAGTGGGCGCTACGTCGCCTTCGGCCTATGACCTCGCGCGGTACTGCGCCGCGCTCGGGGTGCCGTTCGGCGACGTGCTGCCGGCGTAGCGGCGAACCCTCGGAATCGCGCGCAGCCCCTCGGGATGGTCCCGGTCGCACCAGACCGACCTCCCCCGAGGACCATGACCGAGACGAACCACGCGAGTGAGGCTGCGGCCTCGTCCCCCAAGAACCAGCTGCAGGCGAAGGCGGCGTACGCGCTTCCCGACGAGCTGGGGTTGCAGGACATCGTCCGCAACGTGCTGGGCTACTACTCGGCAACGATGCAGGCGATGGCGGCTGAGATCCTGCGGATGCGGCGCTACTGCCCGCCGACTGCGGAGGTCGAGAAGATGCGGGCCGAGCTGGCCACAGCCAAGGACGACGCGAAGCGCCTGCGCGACGAGAAGCGCGACCAGATCGCCGCCACGGTCGAACACCTGCGCCGCGCCGGCATCATCGTGGGGTCTCCGACGGCCGGTCCGACCCCTGGCGTCGCGATC
>JBEILM010000265.1:0-3713 GCA_040379205.1 Gemmatimonas sp. | reverse complement strand
CTGCACGAGCCCGACCTGTGTCGGCGCCGATCCAAATCTGAGCCACCGCGCCGACTGAATATTGAGCCAGGGGTGGAAGCCGACGTTGGGATGGTCGGCTGTGGATAAGTTTAGTTCTTGACCTGCTTCGTTCACCTCCTTGGTGCTGGGTTGGTCGCGCGGGGGAAGCCGCGCAGGGCGTAGCCCGAAGCGTCTTCCCCCGCGCGGCGCTCGATCAGAACGGCCCGGCCTCGTCGTCGGTCTTCGAGGCTTTGCGCGCCTGCTCCCTGGCCTTGATGCGCTTCTTGGCTTCGGCCGTGCTGCGACTGAAGCGGACCGACTCATTACCCGTCTCGACGATGTGGCAGTGGTGCGTGAGGCGGTCCAGCAGTGCGGTGGTCATCTTGGCGTCGCCGAAGACCGTGGACCATTCGGCGAAGTCCAGGTTGGTCGTGATCATCACGCTGGTGTGCTCGTACAGGCGGCTGAGCAGGTGGAACAGCAACGCCCCGCCAGCCTGACTGAAGGGCAGGTAGCCCAGCTCATCAAGGACCACCAGATCCAGGCGCAGCAGGCTCGTGGCGATGCGTCCGGCCCTGCCTTGGGCCTTCTCCTGCTCCAGTGCATTGACCAGGTCAACGGTGGAGTAAAAGCGCACCCGCTTGCCGTGGCGGGTGATGCCCGCCACTCCTATCGCCGTGGCCAAGTGCGTCTTGCCCGTGCCCGGACCACCCACCAACACGACGTTGTGCGCGTCGTCGGTGAAGGCTGTGGTCGCCAGCGTGTTCACCAGCTTGCGGTCCACCGGCGAGACCTCGAAGTCGAAGCCCGCCATGTCGCGATGCACTGGGAACTTCGCCGCCTTCATCTGGTGGCTGACCGAGCGCATCGAACGGTCTACCCCTTCGGCCCGCAGCAGATGCTCGATCAGCCAGCGCGAGGACTCGATGCCGGCGTTGCCTCCTTGCTCAACCAGATCGGCCCACGCGCCAGCCATGCCGTGCAGGCGCAGTGCCTTGAGTTCGACCAGCACATCAGGCGTCATGGGCGGCCCCCGCGGTGGCGTCCACGGCCTGGGCCGCTGTGCTGTCGGTACGCAGCCTGTCGTAGCGCGCCGTGTCCGCCAGCGGTGGCACGGTGGCCTTCAAGTGCGTGGCCGCCGTCTGCGGCACCGGCGCAGCGTTCAGCCTGCCCAACACGTTGACGACATGCTCGACGCTGACCTTGCCTGGCGGCCCGGCCTCCAGTGCCAATTCCACCGCCACCAGGACCGCATCCAGCCCAGCCGTCAGCACGATGGCCAGCACCTGCGCCATCACGCGGTCCCCGCCCGGGTTGCGCAGCAGCCCCCGGCGCAGCCGCTGCAGCGGCTCTGGCATGTCGGCGAACGGAGCCCCGTTCCTCAGCGCGCCGGGCTTCCTTTGCAGCAGCGGGATGTAGTGCTGCCAGTCATACCTCGTCTCGCCAGCGTTGCTCAGCCGGTCGTGGCGTGCCACGATCCTGTCGTCGGCCACCACCACCACGCTGGCCGGATACAGCCGCGTGCTGACCATCTGGCCGTGCAGTTCACACGGCACCGAGTAGCGGTTGCGCGCCACCGACACCAGGCAGGTGCTGGACACGCGCGCCGGCTTCTCGACGTAGCCGTCGAACGGCGTAGGCATCGGCATCAAGTGCGCCCGCTCATGCTCCAGCATCTCGGCCACGCTGAACTGCTCGTGCTCGGGGTGACGGACCTCCTCCCACAGGGCCCGGCAACGGTCCGCCAGCCAGGCGTTGAGCTCGGTGAAGCTGCCGAACTTGACTTTGCCCGCGTCGATCCAGATACGCCGGCGGCTGTCCTGCACGTTCTTCTCGACCACGCCCTTCTCCCAGCCGCTTGCCACGTTGCAGAAGTCGGGGTCGACCAGGTAGTGCGCGCACATCGTGGCGAAGCGCTCGTTGACGATGCGGCCCTTGCCCTTCTTGACCTTGTCGACCGCGGTCTTCATGTTGTCGTAGATGCCGCGCCGGGCCACGCCGCCGAGCGCCGCAAACGAGCGCGTGTGAGCATCGAACAGCATCTCGTGGCCCTGGCTCGGGTAGGCCACCAGCCAGAACGCCCGCGAGGCACACAGCTTCATGTGCGAGACCTGCACCCGGTAGTAGATACCGCCCACCACCAAGCCCTCCTCGCTCCAGTCGAACTGGTAGGCCTCGCCGAGCTCGAAGGCCAGCGGGACGAAGGCATTGACCACAGTACCTTGGCCCTCGCCCTGGCGCCACGCCCGGATGAAGTCGGTCACCCGGGTGTACCCACCGTCGTAGCCCGCCGCCTTGATCTGCGCGTACAGCGCCTTGGCCGTGCGCCGCTCATGCTTGGGCCGCCGAGCATCGGCCTTCAGCGCCTGCTTGAGTGCCTCGTGGAAGACCGTGAGCTTGTTCGGCTGCTCCACCCGCCGGTACTTCGGCGGGCCATCGACCTCACCGTGCAGCCACTTGGCTACCGTGTTACGCGACAACCCCGTGATGCGCGAGATCTCGCGCGCCGACTTGTTCTTCCGGCTATGCAAACGCCGGATCCTGCCAATCATGTCCATGGTGATCACTCCTCATCCCCTGCTGCACAAAAAGGCAGCAGGGTAGGTTGTTCACCTGGCTCAGTTTTGGGTCGGCACTACCCGTAAAAGTGGCTCAGTTTTCGGTCGGCGCCAACACCGAATGTTCATCAGGGGCTCCAGCCCGCTCTCAGAAGAAGCCGACACGTGGTTTCTGCGCGAGTTGCGAGGCAAGTCCGTTTCCATCCTGCGCTTTCTTGCTGATCACGCCGGCTGCAGTCACGGCGATATCACCGCAGCCTTGGCAGGTAATGACAACCCGGCCCTTGGCACGCACATCACGCGGCTGGTCGAGCACTACAGGATGGTCGACAAACGGCAGCCCGTGTTCTCTGACGCCAAGAGCCGCAACGCCCGGTACTACATCGCCGACAACTTCCTGCAGGCCTGGCTCGCAGTAGCCAAACCGGCCCGTGAAGACGCACGCATGAAGCCCTTGGAGCGGGTACTGCCCGCTGCGTTGCGCAGGCTGGAAACGCTGGAGGGCCACGCCTTTGAGAAGCTCATCCGGTCACTGCATGTGGAGGCGTCACGCGAGGGCGCGGGAGATTTTGAGCTTTCGAGTCATCAACTGGGCTACTGGAACCGAGCGAAAGACCACACCAAGTCCATCGAGATCGACTTGGTGGCGCTTGACGAAGCCAACAAGAGGGTGAGGTTCGGCTCCTGCAAGCGCGCTGCCACCGCACACGACCCCGGTAACTTCGAACACCACGTCCAAGCTTTTCTGAAAGCCCCCGCGAATCGGCACCTGAGCGCATGGGAACGAGAAATGGTGCTGTTCTCACCCGAGTTCAGCGTGGAAGAACGCCTGCATTACACAAGCCAAGGTTACAGCGCGCGTGACCTCGGAGACTATGCGCAGATGCTGGGCCGCTCAGCACACAACTGGTGACTCCTGTTCGAGCATTGCACACCTCTAGCTGGAGTGGATCATTCAGGTGGTCGGCTTTCCAGAAGTCCAGCAGGTTCAGGCTGACGGCAGGATTCGGCGCTGGGCCCGCATCCCAGATGCACAAGACCGTTGGCTGCGTGTGGTGCTGCTGCCCGACGGCGAGACCATTCACAATCCGTTTTTTGATCGGAGGTTCACGCCGTGAAGATCAAGTATTTCGAAGACACCGATACCCTGCTCAT
>JBEILM010000264.1:0-3740 GCA_040379205.1 Gemmatimonas sp. | reverse complement strand
GTTTACCGAGCCGGCCGTGATGCGCACGACGTCGCCGACCTTGAAGCCGTCCGTGAGATACGAACCGGCGGCGCGCGTGATGGTGTAGGTCGGTCCGGCGCCCGCGATGGTCAGCGACAGCGACGCGGCCGAGACGCCCGCGGTGAAGTTGCGACGAAGTGCGGCGGCGAAGAAATCCTGATAGGTGCGCGGCGACAGCTCGCCGGTCACCTTGCCGGATACCCGGCGCACGCCGTGGCGGAAGTCTGCGATCTGCTGATCGAGCCGAATCTCGTTCGACTGGTAGGTGTCTTTCGTCAGCGACAGATCCGACGAGACGCGCCGGAGCGACTGCGCGCCCGACGCCGCCGGCACGGTGCCGTAGGTCGATTCGGCCTTGTAGGCCAGCTGTTTAAAAACGCCTGCTGCAATGGGCATGATCTTAACCTCTCAAAGAAAAGTGATGCCGCGGGCAGCGGCCAACGGTTACTCTGGGCTCGCGAAATTCAGCTCGTAGCGAACGCGCCAGGTGCTTGTGAGATCACCGAGCATTCGTTCGCCCTTCGACAGGCGCGGAGCCGATGCGCCGCCGTAAAAGGTGTGGTGAACAAAGGTCAGGCCGAACCGGTTGTCGGCCATGAGCGCGACATGGATCTGCGAGCGCATCTGCAGCAGCTCGCGGCGCACCGCTTCCTCGTCGTCGCCGACGGCGTGCGCGGTGATCTCCAGAGACAGGGCGCTATAGAACAGGCGGGCGATCTGCTCGCCGCTTGCTGCGCCGTCCTCGCCATAGGTCACGGTGATGGCCGGCAGTTCGCCGTCCTCCTCGGACAGCGACAGCGTGCGGTGCGCGTACACCGGCGCCGTGATGTCGGGGTTTGCCTCGAGAGCGGACACGACCGCGTCGACGATCTGGTCAGCGCGATGCACGTCAGCCCCTCAAAATCAGCGTGGTAAAGCCGGTCGACGGTTGATCGGGCTCGCGACGAAGCACGCGGAACGTGCCGGCGGTGCCTTCGATTTCGAGCGCCGTCTGCTTGCCGAGCTGCGCCACGTCGAGCGTGAGCGCGACGAGCTGCGGCGAGCGGGTTTCGAAGTCCGGCCCCTGCGCCGCGACCGTTGCGAAGTTGTGGCGGAAGATCGCGTAGAACTCGCCGGCCGGATGCGTCACGCGCCGTCCGCCCAGGGCGATGACGGACGCACGACGGTCGGCGTCAGAGATCACGCGGCCCTCCGCGCTTCTGGAATTTCTTGCCCTCCGGCACAAGGCCGGTCTCGGGCGTGGCAGCGCGCGGTGCTTCGGCCACCGGCGCAGGCGCGGCAGCGACGACGGCCTTGCGGATGCCGACGAGAAAGCGCGCTTCGGACGTTGGCAGGTCGATGATCGCGCCCGCGTCCTGATGCCCGGCGCTGGTGAGCGTCGAGCGGGTGATCTGAATCAGCATGGGTTCCCCAAAAGAAAAGGCCCGGCGAGTTGCCCCGCCGGGCCTGTCCTTCAGCTTGAAGCGCCGATTACTGCAGCGCGTCGAGCATCGCCGCGAAGGACTCGGCGTTGCGCACGGCAACGTCGACGTCCTGCAGCGCGACCACGCGGACGGTGCCCGCGGTGCTGCCCGAGTACGGATCGACCGTCAGGTCGAGACCGCCCCACATTCCGATGAGCAGATCCGACCAGTTGCCGAAGAAGATCGCCGAGCAGATGCCGTTGCTCGTGCCCTTCGTCAGGTTGCTGGCGACCTGGTTGCTCACCCAGGCGTTGTAGCCGTTCACCGTGGAGTCGGTGCCCGAGCCCTCCCAGATGAAGCCGTTCTGACCGGAGACCCGCGAGGTCTGCTTCAGGCGGCCGACGATGCGGCTGTTCGTGATGTAGCCGCACTGCGCCACGAGGGCGTTGTCGATGCCGACCTCGGTCTCGAGCTGCACGATGTTGCTCCACGTCGGTTGCGCGCCGTTGGCGCCGCCAGCCACCGAGCCGATGCCCGAGGTGGCCGCGATGCCGGTCGGCTGGTTCGACGCACCGGTTCCATGCAGGCCGGCGCGGTCGATTTCGATCGCGAGCACGGTGGCGAGGTCGGTGCGCACCAGCGCCTCGACGTCGATCGACGACTGCAGCATCAGCCGGCGGCTGATGTCAGTGAACGCACCGACGGTCTTGGGCGAGAGCGTGACCTGTGCGAACGTCTGCTGCGACTCGGTCGGGGCGGCGTTTTCCGCCACCCAGAACGCGGTTGCGCCGCCCGACTGCTTCGGGATCGCGACGTTGCCGTTGAGTCCCGAGAGCATCGTGGCGCCAGCGGCGCGGAGGATCGAGCGGTTGCGCAGCAGGTCGATAAAGCTCGACGCGAGCAGGTCGGTCGCCACGAGGCGGCCACCGTCTGCCGAGGTGCCGGCGGTCAGGTCACGCAGGTTGGCCTTGAGCACGTCGCTCGGGACCATGACGCCGCGGGCCTGCTTGCCGGACGCCTTCGCGGCGGCCTCGCTCACCTCGAACTCGTAAGCGGCAGCAGCGCGGGCCTGCTTGTCGTTCGGGCTCGCCAGCGCGTTCAGCGCGCGCATGAACGAGAACTGGCGGACCTCGGACGGCGTCAGACCGATGTCGGTCGACGGCACCGGGGCCACCTTGACGCGCTCAAGGATCGAGGCCTGCAGGTCGCCGACGGACTTGCCTTCGCTGATGGCAGCGCGGGCGAGCTCCTCGCCGCCGAAGCGCGCGTAGGTCTTGCCCATCGCCTCGAGGGCGTTGATGCGCGAGAGTTCGCGGGAACGGACGTCCCGCTCGATGGCCGCAGTGTCAACCGGGGCCGGGGTGTTGTGATCGGACATGATGATTGTCTCCGTTGCGGATTCAGATGAAGTAACTACGGGCGCCTCGGCAGAGCGACCCACTCCGACGGAGTGATCGGCCGGCACGGACACGAGGCTGATTTCGAACGGCTCCCAGAGCGTCGCGCGGATCTCCTCGATCCCGTCCGCGGCCTTGCTGGTCTTGTATTCGTGAATCCAGTACCCGAAGGAAACCTTCGTGCGGATACCGTCCACGACATCGGTGAAGATTTCGGATGCACGCGCGCCCTTTCCAAAGCGCACGACCGCCCGGCCCACCCGGTCGGCTCCAAAGCTCACCGACTCCACCACGCCGACCTGATCTTTCCATTCATGGTCGACGAGAAGGGCGCCGCCGTCCGCAAGCCGTTCGAGCTGCACGGACGAGGGCGCGCAATCAAGCACTTCGCGATAGCCGAGCCGGTCAACCGGCATCTCGCTGGCGAATGCCAGGGACGCGGTGCGGCGCTCCATGTTGATCGTCTGCCGATCGAACAGCGCATCGCGAAACAGTTTCTGTTTCTCGGTCATGGTTGAACTCCTGTCTGATCGGCCGCAGCTTGCGGCGCGGTCGTGACTTCAAAGACGAGGCCGAGATCGGCGGCGCGCTCCTGCTCGGCGGCGAGGTCTTGCCAGACCTCCTCGATGTCGCGGCCCTGCTCCGAGATGATTTCGCGCCGGCTCTTGAGGCCCGCGCGGATCGCGGCGATGTTCGCCTCGACGTCCTTGAGCGGATCGACCCACGTCCAGCGGCGGCCGATCCACTGCGGGACGTTGAACTTGTCGAACTTGTCGGGGCCGATCGGCGCGTTGCGCGAGGTCTTCACGGCGCCGGCGAGCAGCGCAGCGGCCAGCCAGTCGGCATAGAGCGGGCGCAGCAGCGCGTCGGTCATCCAGCCCTGCAGCGACATCCACGCATCGCGCTCCTCGAGCACGCC
>JBEILM010000263.1:0-3756 GCA_040379205.1 Gemmatimonas sp. | reverse complement strand
GCGCCGCGCTCGAGCTTCGCCGGCTCCTTCTCCTTCGTGGCCATGAGCTGCGTCACGAACCGCTGTCCCTCGGAGATGCGTTCGATCTCCACCGCCATGGCGTCGATGGCCTGCTCCATGCGCTCGAGCCGGGCCGCACTCTCCAGCACCTGCGGCGTCGGCTTCGGATTGCGTGCCCGTACCATCATGGCCCGCGCGGCGGCGAGGGCCAGCGGCATCAGCACGGCGAGCGTGCCCACGAGGCTGATGGCCGTGAGCTGTCCCGACGAAAACGGCCCGTAGCGCACCGGCTCCACCGATGACTCCTCGGCGGCCAGCGCCAATGGCGCCGCCGCCAGCGCCCGCCCGTTCTCGGCGATCTCCTGCTCGAGCTGCACAATGCGTCCGTCGAGCACCGCCAGCCGCTGCTCCAGTCCCGGCCGCGAGGACTCGTCGGCGCGGCGCAGCTCCTGCACCACATCCTTGCGGCGCCCCTCTGCGCTCGTGATCTGGCGCGACAGCTCCGACCGCTTGGCCCGCAGCGCCTCGACATCGGCGGCGGTCATCGGCCGTGCATTCGGCGACAGGGTCGTCTGGCCGACCGAGACACCGGTCGGCGCCTGCGCCTCGGCGGGCGCGGGGGGGACCGGCGGCGGTGCCGGCGTGGTAGGTTGCAGAAGTGGCATACCGGAACTTACGCGTCGCCAGCCGACGCGGTTACACCAAGGGGAGCCCGAAGCGCATGACCACCCTCCTGTCACCCAGCCCGTCGCCGTCTCCGCTGGCCGACGTGGACGCCCTCCTGCCGCAGGTCGTGACCTGGCGCCGTCACCTGCACCGGCACCCCGAGGTCGCCTTCCAGGAGGTCGAGACCTCCCGGTTCATCGATGACACGTTGCGCGCCGTGCCGGGGCTGGTGATCTCCCGCCCCACGCCCACCAGTGTGCTCGCCGTGCTCACGGGCGCGCTCCCCGGCCCCACCATCGCCGTGCGCGCCGACATCGATGCGCTCCCCATCCGCGAGGAGAACGAGGTCGAGTACCGCTCGCAGACCGACGGGGCCATGCATGCGTGCGGCCACGACGGCCACACCGCCATCGTGCTCGGGCTGGCCACGCTGTTGGCCCGACACCGCGACCAGCTCCGGGGCACGGTGCGCTTCGTGTTTCAGCACGCCGAGGAGCTGTCGCCCGGCGGCGCCGAGGAGTTGGTGGCGCAGGGAGTCATGGACGGCGTCTCGCAGGTGATCGGGTTGCATCTGTGGACGCCGCTTCCCGTGGGCCGCATCGGGCTCATCGCCGGGCCGGCCATGGCGGCGCCGGACACCTTCGCCTGCACCATCGTCGGCAAGGGCGGCCACGCCGCGGCGCCGCACCAAACCATCGACCCCATTGCCATCGGCGCCCAGGTGGTGACGGCGCTGCAGCAGGTGGTTTCGCGTACCGTCGACCCGCTGGACCCGGTGGTGCTGTCGGTGACGCAGTTCATCGCCGGTACCACCTTCAACGTGATTCCCGGCAGCGCCTACCTGGCGGGCACCGTGCGCACCTTCGACCCGGGGCTGCGCGACACGGTGCCGGCGCAGCTGGAACGCGTGGTGGCCGGCGTGACGTCGGCGTTCGGGGCCACCTACACGTTGGAGTACGAGCGCGGCTACCGGCCTGTGGTCAACGATGCCGCGCTCACGGCCCGCCTCGAGCAGGTGGTGGCGCGCACCTTCGGCGCCGACACGCTGGTGCCGATGCGCCCCACCATGGGGGGCGAGGATTTCTCCGCCTATCAGCAGCGGGCACCGGGCGTGTTCGCCTTCGTGGGCGCCGGCAACGACGCCGAAGGCATCGACTTCCCGCATCATCATCCCCGCTTCCAGATCGACGAGCGGGCGCTTGGCATCGGCCTGCACTACCTCACGGCGGCGTCGCTGGAGCTGCTCGCGTCCGACGCGTGACCGCGCACGCCGAACACGACGCGCAGCCCTCCGGGTCGCGCCCCTATCGGTGGCTCGCCGCCGCGCCCGTGGTGGCGCTCGTGGGGGCGCCGTGGTTCGCCAATCGCATCGAACCGCGCATTCTCGGCCTTCCCTTCCTGCTGGCGTGGATCGCGGGGTGGGTGGCGCTCACGGCGCTCATCATGGCGTACATCCGTCACCGTGACCGTGGCCACTGAGGGAACCCTCGCACTGGGCATCCTCGCCGCCACGCTCGTGGTAGCGCTGGTGCTGTCCGTGCGCGCCGGCGGTGCCACGAGCCTCGAGCAGTGGAGCCTGGGCAGCCGCGGCTTCGGCGCGACCTTCGTGTTCCTGCTGCTCGCCGGCGAGATCTACACGACGTTCACGCTGCTCGGCGGGAGCGGCTGGGCCTACGGGCGCGGGGCCCCGGCGTACTTCATTCTCGCGTCGGGCGCGGTGGCGTACGTGCTGGGCTACTGGCTCCTACCCGCCATCTGGAAGCGGGCCACCTCGTGGCGCGTGCTCACGCAGCCCGAGTACTTCGCCCGCGCCTACGACAGTCCGCGGCTCGGCCAGCTCGTGTCGGTGGTGAACCTGATGGCGCTGGTGCCGTATCTCGTGCTCCAGCTGCGCGGCCTCGGCATCATCGTAAGCGAAGCATCGTACGGGGTCATCGACGCCTCCACCGCCATCTGGGTGGGCATGCTGGCGACGGTCTGCTATGTGGTACTGGCCGGTGTGCGTGGCTCCGCCCACACGGCCGTGCTCAAGGATGCGCTCGTGCTGGTGTGTGTCGTGGGGCTGGGCATCACGCTCCCCTTCACGCTGCACGGGGGCATCGGCCCCATGTTCGACCGTCTCGTGGCCGTGCGCCCCGCGTTCCTGCTGCTGCCGGCGCAGGGGTTGTCAGCGTCGTGGTACGCGAGTACGGTGCTGCTCACGGTGGGCGGCTTCTTCATGTGGCCGCACACGTTCGGCACCGTATTCACGGCGCGGAGCGAGGACGCGCTGCGTCGCAACGCCGTGGTCATGCCCATCTACCAGCTCATATTGCTGTTCGTGTTCTTCATCGGCTTCGCGGCGGTGCTCGCAGTGCCGGGGCTCGAGGGCGCTGCGATGGACCTGTCGCTGCTGCGGGTCACGAAGCAGGTGTACGGTCCGTGGATCGTCGGCGCCGTGGGGGCGGCCGGGCTGCTCACGGCGCTGGTGCCCGGGTCGCTCATCCTCATGACCTGTGCCACGATCCTGGCGCGCCTCGTGCGCCGCAGCGGGCAGGATGACGCCGGGTCGATCACCGTGGCGCGGGCGTTTGTGCCGGTGGTGGCCGCGGTGGCGCTGCTCTTCACCTTTCGCGGTGGCGAGACGCTGGTAGCGCTGCTGTTGCTGGCGTACAGCATCGTGACGCAGCTCTTTCCGGCACTCCTCGGCTCGCTGCTGTGGCCGCGCTTCGTCACGGCTCCCGGCGCGAGCGCCGGCCTGCTCGTGGGCGTCGGCATGGTCGCGCTGACCGACATCGGCGGCCTGTCACTCACCCGACAGCTGTCCGGGTGGCCCACTGCCATCACCGACGTCAATCCGGGCGTGGTCGCCGTGTTTGGCAACGTCGTCACGCTGCTCGCGGTGAGCGCGGCCACGCGCAATCGGCGGACCACCGGAACTCCGGCGTCCCTGCCGCCTATGACCATCAAGTGACCGAATCTTCCGACACGATCGTTTCGCGCTTCCCGGCCGATTTCCGATTCGGCGTGGCCACCTCGGCGTACCAGATCGAAGGCGCCCTCACCGACGATGGCCGTGGCCGCTCCATCTGGGAGTCGTTCGCCGAACAG
>JBEILM010000262.1:0-3756 GCA_040379205.1 Gemmatimonas sp. | reverse complement strand
CGAGTGCTGTCAATCGGCACGACACGTCCGTTACCTGCCGCCGGAGTCCCCGTTGTCCGACAAGCACGCCCGTCAGCAGGCCATTCGCGAGATCGTGGCGGCACACGCCGTGGCGAGCCAGGAAGAGTTGCGACGACAGCTCGCCACCCGCGGCTGGGACGTCACGCAGTCCACCCTGTCGCGCGACCTGCGCGAACTGCGCCTGGCGCGCATTCCCGATGCGACCGGGCGGGCGCGCTACGCATTCCCCGAGGGCGCGACCGGCGAGATCGTGCTCGCCCGTCTTGAACGCATGCTCCCCGAACTGCTCACCGGGGTGGAGGGCGTGCAGGTGCTGGTGGTGGCCCGCACCATGAAGTCCGGCGCCCAGCCGGTTGCCGAGCTGCTCGACCAGCTGGAGTGGCCCGACGTGGCCGGCACCATCGCCGGCGACGACACGGTGCTCATCATCTGCCGCAGTCCCGAAGGGCGTGAGCGCGTGCTCCGCAAGCTGCGCGCGTACCTCCCGGGGTGATGCGCGGGGTGGGCTGCGCGAGTGGGTGTCGATTTGGGAGGAGGTATTCCGTTATGGCATACTCTCTCCCAAATCGACACCCACTCGCGCAGCCCACAGCCACCGCGCACGCCCCACTACATTTCGCGTTCATGTCCAATTCCGACGCTGGCACCCACAAACTCTGGGGCGGGCGCTTCGCCGGCGGCCCGTCGCCGCTGCTCGACGCGATCAACCGCTCCATCGGCACCGACTTCCGCCTCTGGCCACACGACATCCGCCTCTCGCGGGCGTGGGCGCTCGCGCTGGGGCAGGCGGGTGTGCTCACGCGAGACGAAGCGGATGCGCTGCGCGCCGGGCTCGATCGGGTTGCCGCGCGCATCGCCGATGGGGCCGAGCCCATCGCGACGGACGAGGACATTCACACCATGATCGACCGGCTGCTGCACGAGGAAGCCGGCACCGTGGCCTCGAAGCTGCACACCGGCCGCTCGCGCAATGACCAGGTGGCCACGGCCTCGCGGCTCTGGACCATGGAGGCATGCCGCACCCTCGATGCGGCCATTCGCACGCTGCAGCAGGCGCTGCTCACGCAGGCGGAGACGCTCAGCGATGCGATTCTGCCGGCCTACACGCACCTGCAGCGCGCCCAGCCGGTGAGCGGTACGCACTGGCTGCTCGCGCACTTCTGGCCGCTCGACCGCGACCGTACGCGCTTCGCCAACGCACGCCGCGGTACGTCCACCTTGCCGCTCGGCTCGGGCGCCATCGCTGGCTCGGCATTCCCGGTCCCGCGCGACGTGCTCCAGGCCGAACTCGGCTTCGACGCCCTCTCGCCCAACAGCATCGACGCCACCGGCGACCGGGACTTCGTGGCCGAAGCGCTGTTCGCGTGCACCATGACCGCCGTGCACTGCTCACGCCTCGCCGAGGACCTCATCATCTACGGGTCGAGCGAGTTCGGTTTCGTGAAGTTCGGCGATGGCTTCAGCACCGGCAGCAGTATGATGCCGCAGAAGCGCAATCCCGACGTGTTCGAGCTCGCGCGCGGCAGCGGGGCCCGCATTCTCGGTGACCTGGTGTCGCTGCTGGGTACCATCAAGGGCCTGCCGAGCGGGTACAGCAAGGATCTGCAGGACGACAAGCGTGCCGTGTTCAACGCCGTGGACCTGCTCCACCTCGTGCTGCCGGCCATGGCAGGCGCGGTGAGCGAGCTGCGCTTCGACCGTGGGCGGATGCGCGGGGCCGTCTCCAGCGCAATGATGGCCACCGACCTCGCCGACTACCTCGTGAAGAAGGGCGCCACCTTCCGCGAGGCGCATGGCGCGGTGGGGGCGCTGGTACGTCAGGCCGAGGAGGCGAACATCGAGCTGACGGAGCTGCCGACCGAGGCGTTCGCGACGGCACATGCGCTCTTCGGCACCGACGCGCGCGATGCCCTTGGCGCCGAGGCGTCGCTGGCGGCGCGCAACATTGCCGGCGGCACTGGCCCTGAGGCCGTGCAGGCGCAGCTGCAGCAGGCGCGCGCCAGCCTCACGGCGCCCTCGGCCTGACCATGCGAGGGGACCCGATTGCCGTGGCACCGTTGCTGCCGCAGTTGGACGGGGTGTTGTTCGACTGCGACGGTGTGCTGGTGGACAGTGAGCGCATCACCAGCCGGGTGTGGGCGGGATTACTCACCGGCTACGGCATGCCCACCACCACCGAGGAGTCACTCGCCACGTACCTCGGCAACTCCATGACGCGCTGCCTCGAGATCGTCGAGGACCGTTTCGGCCGTACACCGCCCGACGACCTGCTGCCGCGCTTCTACGCCGACGTCAAGGTGGCACTGGCCACGGAGGTGACGCCGGTGGCCGGCATCGTCGCCCTCCTCGACGCCCTCGAGATCGCTGGGGTGCCGTACGGCGTGGCGTCGAACGGTGAACACGACAAGATGCGCACGACACTCGGCGCCACGGGACTGCTGCCACGTTTCGAGGGGCGACGCTTCTCGGCGGTGGATGTGGCGCGCCCCAAACCGGCACCGGACCTCTTCCTGCACGCGGCACAGGTGCTCGGCTTCGACCCGTCGCGGACCATCGTGGTGGAAGACAGCCCGCTCGGCGTGCGGGGGGCTCACGCGGCGGGGATGACGGTGATCGGCTTTGCGGAGCTCGTGGCCCCCGAGCGGCTGCTGGCTGCCGGCGCGGCATGCACCGTGGCCCATCTGTCACACGTGCTGCCGCTGCTCGTGCCGGCGCCCGCGTCGGCGTCCTGAGCGCGTGCGCGACCCGCCGCGACGCGCGTGGCATTCGTTCGTTGATTCGCCACGACCAGGGAGTTGTTCCTGCGTTGGCCATCGATTCGCGTCAGCCGCGCTGTAGCGGCCGCTTTCTGCTTCGCCGTGCCGTCGGTGGGCGCCGCGCAGGCCCCCAGTAGCGGCACCCGTCTGCTGTCGGTGGGCGCGATGACCGGCGGTGGCTACGACGGATCCCGACTCGAATGGGGAGTGGGCGCGCTTCGCAGTGCCACGCTGTCGGTGGGCGCGTTCGCCGGCCTCCAGCGGCAGACCACGGGTGCCGGCACGCTCGAGGTGTCCACGACCGCCAATCCAGTCATGGGTTTGGCCAACGCGCACTTTCCCGTGCGCGCCAATCCACAGCTCGATCTCTACACCAGAGCCAGCCTCGGCCTCGTGCGGGTGTCGGTGGCGTTCACCGGCGCGCTGGTGGGCGACGACGACGACAGCCATACCGATACCGGTGTCGGGTTCCGGATCGGCGCGCGCTATCGACTGGCGTCGCGCCTCGGGGTGATGGGCTCGGTGACTTGCCGCTCGTGTTCGCCGGCGCGTCGCTGCGGTCCTGAGCGTCCTCGTGCGCACAGGCGATTGACGAAACCCGGGTAGGCACCCATGCTCGCCCGGTTTTCGCACGTAGCGATTGCCTCACGGCCCCTCCGGGTGGCAGAAGGGTGTTGGTCGAGAACCCCTGACCACACACGCGGAGCCGGCCGTGCTGCCCACAGCGTGTGCGACGGAATCCTTGGCCTTTCGCGCCGTGGCGGGGCGCGACGTGGTCGCGCAGTGTGATGGCGGCACGCTGACCGCCGACGGCGGCACGGTGCGGCTCCGGGAGACCGACCGTGCGACCGGCCTGCTGGCCCGGTGTGCCGCCTGCGTGACGAAGGACCGCGATCCCACGCGCGTCACGCATCCGGTCGAGGCGCTCGTGCGGCCGCGCGGGTACGGGCTCGCGCTCGGGTACGAGGATCTGAATGAT
>JBEILM010000261.1:0-3765 GCA_040379205.1 Gemmatimonas sp. | reverse complement strand
TCATGAGTTATTTTATAGCCTATAAAATACAGGTGCGGTCATGACCCTGATTGAACGGATCGAAGCGGCATCGGCTACCGATCACCTCGAACTGGACGCTATCGACCTCGCCATTGCCGAATGGTGCTACACTGGCGGCGCTCCGGGGCTGGTCAACTACGACCCGGAGATGTGGCTCATCCGAAACGGCGGATGGGCCAGCAGCATAGACGCCGCCGTGGCGCTGGCGGAGCGGGTGTTTCCGGGGTGGTTGTGGAACGTGGCCAGCGCAGACCACCTGCTCAATCTCCGACCCTGCGCGTTCTTGGCTGCACCGGAGGACAACGGCGCGCCTGAACCGTGGGCGTTTGATCGAGACGTTTACAGGGGCGACGCCTCCACCCCCGCCCTTGCCCTACTCGCCGCCATCCTGAGAGCGACGGAGGGGGAGGGGTGATGCGGGATCCGACCACCCTGCCCTTGCGCATTCCGCTGCCCGTCGTCCTGGCGCTTGCCGGCTACAGCCGTTCGACCCTGCGCAATCGCCAGCGCGCCGGCCTGATGCCCAAGCCCGTCGACCGCGGCACCAGCGGCGGCATCTACGACCGCGACGCGGTTCTCAAAGCCCTTAAGATCGTGAAAGATGACGCACCCGAAAAACAGGACTGGTCAATCTCGGCCGATGCCTTCCGTAAAGATCGACCTCGGCAGATACGTGGTGCTCAAGCGCCGCGCGGACGGCACGCACCGCGTGCTGTTTCAGGTTCCGGATCGCCTTCGCCCGTCCGGCTGGTCGCCGACAATTCCCCTGCCGCTTAACGCTGAGCGCCATGGCCGACTGGACGCTGATGAGGTGGCGGCCATCCAGCGCGACGCGGCGTCCCTGCACCGTGATCTGACGCGCGCCCGCACCGGCGCTGATCCGGGCGATCGCAGGCGCACCCTGTCTGTGCTGATCGCCGCGTGGCAGGCCAGCGACGAGTATCAATCGCTCAAGCCGAAATCAAAACAGCACTACGGCACCTACATTCGATACATTCAGACGCTGGACCGAGGTCAAGATCCAACGACCCTCACGCGCGACGATGTTCGCCGGTTCCTGGCTGTCGTGCCCGGCGGCCCGGCGAACAAGAAGCACACCCTGAAGACTCTCAAGATCGTGCTGGAGCATGCGGTCGCTAAGGACTGGCGAAAGGATAACCCGGCCCGCGGCGTCAAGATCAAGGTTCCCGAGACACGGGTGTCGATATGGGAGCAGTCCGACGTCGACCTGTACGTGAAAGCGGCGCACGCGGTTGGGCGCCCCAGCATCGCGCTTGCGATCCTGACCATGTGGGAGATTGGCCAGCGCCTGACCGATCTGCGCGCCTTTCGCCCTGGGGCCGAGTACGACACCGAGCAGGGCATGTTCCGGTTCTGGCAGGAGAAGACAGGCAGCTACGTCACCGTGCCGATCAGCGCCGCCGTGCGCGAGGCCCTGGCCGAAGCGGCCAAGGGGCAACTATTCCTGTTTCGCCACGAGAAGACCGGGCAGGCGTACACCGAGAACCGCCTGAGCGAGGCGTTCCGAGTGGTGCGCGAGGAGGCGGTCAAACAGGGCGGCAGGCCCCTGCTGCTCAAATGGCTGCGGCACTCCTGCGTCGTTCAGCTATCCCGCCGAAACGTCGAGATCATGCAGATCCGCGCCATCACCGGCCATTCGCCGGCCAGCATCCACAAGATCGTGACGACCTACTGCCCGAAAGACGACGTGCAGGCTCTTGCGGCGCAGCGGGCGCGGGGCCTGATCTGAACGTCGCCAGAACAAAAGTCTGACGGGCCAGGTTGGATAAGTTGGACGGCCATGAAAAAACGCTTTAGAATCAACATCAGACACGCGCATAACGCCGCCCAGTAGGCGGATGATTATCCCGCAGAATCAATGGCATCGTCCAACTGTTCCGCTCACGTTCGCGCAAACAGAATCAAGGACTTGCAAAGCTAGTTGGACGGCTTGCGCAGCGCCTCGACCTCGGCCGCCAGCGCGTCCACGCGCTCGCGTTCGGCTGCGGCCAGCAGTATGAGGAGCTGTTCGTATCGGACCCCGAGGCGACGACGCGGAACCCCGTTGTCTTCGACCTGCCGCCACGCCTTGCGGGTCTTGGTCACGCCATCGCCGTCCTCGTACTCCTCGTCGATCTCCTCCAGCCACGGGTCGGAGCAGAACACCGCCCAGCGTTCGGGGTCTTCACCGGCGCGCCGGAAGGCGGCCTCGACGTCCTGCGCCAGCACCCCGACGTGAATACGCGCCCCGTCTGCGCCCTTGGCCTCAATGGCGCTGTTAAGCTGGAACCGGCCAATCGGAATGGCGCGAAACTCGGCAGCCAACGCGGGCGGGAGGACGGAGAACCCGGTCTTTTCGCGGGCGTCGGACGTGACGACGACAGACGTCTGACTGCGGATGCCCGACCATGCGTAGACACCGCCCAGCGCCATTGTGTTGGGGTTGCTCGGATCGAGGCTTTCCTGTCCATTCTCCCCGATGATTACGGAGATTTCGAAGCCGTCAGTTCTACGTCCCGAGAGCACGGTGCGCGCGCTGTCCGCCCCTGCGGCGGTTTTCTGGGAAAAGACTTGCCCGGTAACAAGTTCAGTCGAGCCGTTACGGCGAATGAAGCGCAGGGCTCCGATGATATCGGAGGTGGCCACGTCTCCTGTAACGCGGCTCCTCACAAGATTAGCGTAGGGCGCGCCCCCACCAAGATTGCTGATCGCTTGCCGGCGCATAGTGTCAGAGCGGTCAAAGGCGATCATGCCGCCATTGGCGTGCCAGGCAATGCTGTGCGAGGCGTCCATCGCCAAGGCCTCAAGCGGCCCGCCAGCGGTCAGCGCGCCCGAGGCGAACACGATGCCGCGACGGAAGGTCGAGCCGTTATTCGTGACCACCAGGGCTGACGACACCGGGATGCTGGACGGCACGTCGGGGCGACCCGACGAGAGGCGCAGGCCCTCGCACAGATTGTCGGTGAAGATCGCGTTGTCAGGCCGCTGGTCGGCGGTCACAGACGACATGTTCAGCGGGTTGAACTCGGCGACGTGCGTTACGGCGCTGGCGGCCGTGGTGGTGTGCCGGCTCTCCAGATAGCAGCCGTAAGCGTTCTTCGGGTACGTATTGTCGTTGTTCAGCACGAACCCGCCCAGCCCGATTGTGCCCTGCGCGCCGGTCTGAAGGCTGTCGGACGTGCGGCTCGCCCCGACGACACCCATCAGGGCGTTGGTGCTGACCCCTTGAAACGGGGCGTAGGTCTCCACGTTGGGGAAGTTTTGACCGAACCAACTGGTCTTCGGGCCGCCGAAGAACTGCGTGCCTAGCACCTCCCCGGTCAGCGTTCCGCCCGCCAAAGACAGCTTGCCGTCGATGCCTGACTGGAGGCTTGCCACGTTCACGGCCGCCTGCTTGATCGCCTTGCCCGTGGTGCCGTCGAAAAGCGCGATGCGGTCGTTGATCGACGAGGACGGGCCGACCACGTCGCCGCTTCCGCCGCCGCCACCAGTCGCGGAAATCGTCAGCGTGTTCGCCGCGTCGTCATAGACCTTGCTGATGCCACTGCCGGCGACGATCAGGCTGTTGACCTGGTCCTCGACGAACTCGCCCAGCCCGACAATCTCCCCGGTGGTGTGGGTGTGCGAAGTCGGCGCCTTGCCGTTCAGGGCGGATTGCAGGCCCGTCACCTGACTGATCGGGATTTGGTCCTCGGGCGGCGGCACGGAACCGCCCCCAGTGCCGGCCTCGGCAATGCGGCGGTC
>JBEILM010000260.1:0-3765 GCA_040379205.1 Gemmatimonas sp. | reverse complement strand
CGCGTCGACGCCGACCCTCTGCAGATCTTCTACCAGGGACGTACCGTCCTAGGTCGCCTTGCCGGACGTGATCCGATCGGCGCGGAGATCGGGCAGTCGCCACCGCTGCGATATGAGACCGATGAGGCCTACCTTCGCTGGAGGCCGGACGAGCGTTTCGTTTTCAATATTGGACGACGCAACCTCGTCTTCGGGCGCGCAGTGGGATTGAACCCCGTCGACTTCCTCGCAAGGCCACTCGAACAAGACTCCTCGCTCGATGCAGTCCGCGCCCGAAGCGAGCAGCAGGGCTTCGACATGGTCGGCTTCGAATGGCATGCTGATGCCGGTACGATGCAGGTCCATCATCTGCCGCAATTCTCCGAAGTCGGTCGCGGCGAGCCGTCTCAGACGATCGCCGCCTGGTCCGGGCTCGCCTTCGCCGGCAGCTTGGATTACGCGCTCTTTGCCCGCCATCGTGCCCAGTATGGCGACCCGCGCGAGCGGTTCGGTTCCGGAATGTCGATATCCGGTGGTCTCGACGACGCAACCGTCGCCTATATTGATTTGCGGATCGACGACGATCGTGGCCGGGTCGTTCCAAACACGCGCCCCGGAACCCGCCCGCAACCTTTCACTGAGATTGACCAACGCCTCTATCCAGTCTTCACGATCGGTATCAGTCATACGTTTGCCTCCGACATCAGCGTCGACCTCGAATACACGCACGACTCCACCGGATACTCCGCAAGCGAGTGGCGGGAAGTCGCGTCGGCGATCGACAGATCGAGTCCACCCACTTCGCCCATGGATTTTCGTGATATCGGAGCCATCAATCGAGCGGTGCAGGGACGAACACTTCGCCGTAACTACGCTTTCAAGCGTTTGACGGCCACCCACCCTGAGTTTTCCAGCCTCAGTATGGAAGCCACGGCGCTTGTCGGGCTCGACGATTTCTCGGGCGTGCTCGGGTTCGGCGTGACCTATAGGTTGATCGAGAGCACCAGCGCCGGAATTCGCGTACAGACCAAGTTTGGAAACCATAGCGACGAGTTCCGTCTTCGTCCAGATCAACACAGGCTGACGCTATCGCTCACGGCCCGTTTCTGACGACACGCGATCGACTACAGCACTCTCCAAACTCGCCTGTCCGTCGTCAAATCATTTGAGACTGCTTGGCGCGCTGGCCTAAAGTACCGCTGTATGCGCCCCACCGAAACCACTGTCTGCCACCTTGACGGACGCTACCGGAGCAAGGGGCAGAATGCGGGGAATTCTCGCGATGATCGCTCGATAGCCTCGACGTCAGATGATCTTGAGGCGGATGGGCACCTCGCGCGCAGACTACGTCGCCCTCGCGTCATTTCCCGCCAGCCTAAGCTGTTTCGTCGCATCACCGCGGTGCCATGCCGGATAGGGTGCTATATCCCCGCGGCCCAGCCAGGGTCCATGGAGATGCTCATGCCTCGAAGCCGTTTCCGTCCGCTCTTTCTTGCCCTCGCCCTCAGCGTCACGTTGGTGCTCGGCTTCGCCTCCGCCGCCGCCGTCTCAATCCCAGTCGGGGCGATTTTCCGCGCCGACAGCTTGGCGCAGGTCGCCGTGCCGGTCGGCGTGGTGCGCGCGGAGGCGGATCGCCTCACGCCCAATGCCTTCCATGCCGACCGCATCCTGCGGCATTGCGGGGCCTGCACGCCACTCGCCGTGATGGCCGGGGCAGGGCATATGGACGCCATGTCGCCCTGGCCCAGCAGCGTCGCGAAGGCGGTAGCGGAGCGACACCCGGTGGGCGGCAGGCCCGAACCGGGCTTCGATCCCGCGGAGCGCGCGGCAGCGCAGGCGGCGATCGTTCAGCATTTCGTGCGTCACCTCGCGCCATGAGGCTGCGGACTTGGCTGCCGCCCGGCGTGGCACGCGGCCTCGGGCGTCGGCTGCTGCTGGTGATCGCGCTGGCGCCGCCCATCGCCTGGCTGGCGCAAGCGGTGCTACCGGGCACCGCAGGCTATGGCGCGGCGCTGACGCGCAGCCTGGCGATCAGCCTCTGTACTTGGGCGGCGGTGGATCTCGGACGTTTCCTGCTGAGAGGGAAGCTCGGCGCAGCCCCGCCGCATTATTGGCCGCCGCCGCGCGGTGCAGCGCTGCTGCTCGGGCTCGGCCTGCCGGCCGGCGTGCTCGCCGGCATTGCGCTCGGCGACATGCTGGCCGGCCCGTCCGCAGTGGCCGGAGGGGCGGGTGCCGTCGCCGTGTTCGGGCTGGCGGTGGGCGTTGCCATGACTGCCGCCTTCCGCAGCCGCGGCCGGCAGGAGGCGCTGGCCCGGCAGGTAGAGGCGGCACGGCTCGCCGCGCTCAAGGCGCAGCTTGATCCGCACATGCTGTTCAACACGCTCGCCACGCTGCGCGCGCTGATCGCAACCGACCCGCCGCGCGCGACGGCGATGCTCGACCGCCTGGTGAGCTTTCTGCGCGCCACCCTCGGCGCGAGCCGCGCGGAGACGCACAGCCTGGCCGCGGAACGCGCCTGGATCGAGGACTACCTCGCCCTGATGCAGATCCGGCTTGGCGCACGCCTCACGACGCGATGGGACATCCCCACCGCGCTGGAACCCGTGCAGTTGCCCGCCCTGCTGCTCCAACCAGCGGTGGAGAATGCGATCCGCCACGGCATTGAACCAAAGCCCGAGGGCGGTCGGATCGAGATCAGCGCCCGCAGGGAGGGCGGCGAGCTCCTGCTTCGGGTCCGCGACACAGGCGTCGGACTGCCGGCGGCTGCGCAGGACAGGTTCGGCCTCGTCCAACTTCGCGAGCGGCTGCGCCTCCTCCATGGGAGCGCGGCGTCGGTCACTCTCGCGGCGGCTGGCGATGCTGAGGGCGGTGCGCTGGTGACGCTGCGCTTGCCAATGGCGCTGCCGGTGGCACCCTCTGCGCCATGAGCCCCGGCCCGCGCGCCCTGATTGCTGAGGACGAACCACTGCTCGCCGCCGCGCTGGCGGCCGAGCTCGCCGCCTGCTGGCCCGGCCTTGCCCTGCTGCCCCCGGCGCCGGACGGCGCGGCGGCGCTGGCGGCCGCGCTCGCCCACCGGCCCGATGTCTGCTTTCTCGACATCCGGATGCCGCGCCTCGACGGGTTGGCCGCGGCACACGCCATCATCGAGGACTGGCCGCATGACGTGCCGCCGCCACTCATGGTCTTCGTCACGGCGCATGACGAATATGCGTTGCGGGCCTTTGAGGCGCAGGCGCTGGACTACTTGCTGAAGCCGGTCGAGCAGGGCCGCTTGGCCGCCTGTGTCGCGCGGCTGATACGGCAGCTCGGCGACCGGCGGGAGCCCGCAGCCGCGCTGGACGACGCGGTGGCGCAGCTGCGGGCCGTGCCAGCGCCAGCAAGCGTCGGGGCGCCGCGGCTCCATGTGATCCGCGCCCAGGCCGGCGAGGTCGTGCATCTCGTGCCGGTCGAGGAGGTTTTCTACTTCGCAGCCGCCGACAAGTATGTCCGTGTGGTTACGGCGGAGCGGGAGCACCTGATCCGCCTCTCGCTCCGTGATCTGCTGCCGCGGCTGGATCCGCAGCGCTTCTGGCAGGTGCATCGCGGGCTTGTCGTGCAGGCGCGCCACATCCTCGCCGCGCGGCGCGAAGAAACGGGGCGCGTGCTGCTCACGCTGCGCGGCCGCCCAGAGACGCTGGTCGCGAGCCGGATGTTCGCGCATCTGTTCCGCGGGATGTGATCACCTGCATGTTCAAAGCTTACCCAACAGATCGAGCAACTTCGTGGCTGACTGAAGCTTCGCGAATG
>JBEILM010000259.1:0-3829 GCA_040379205.1 Gemmatimonas sp. | reverse complement strand
GGCGCTCGTCTGGTGGATCTCGTCCACGACGAGGGTATCGGTGGGCAGGATATCGCCATCCTGGAACCAGCGCCGCGCGATGCCGGTGGTGACGATCACCACGTTCCAGCTTGGCGTCTCCGGCGTCGCCTCGCGCTCGCGGTTGACCACGCCGACCTTGAGCTCGGTGGTGCCGAGGATGGTCTCGGCGATGGGGCGGATGGCGAGGGTCTTGCCGGTGCCGGTGCCGGCCACGATGCCGAACCCCTGACCGCTGGCCGCCAGCGCCCGCAGCTCGGCACCGCGGGTGCGTTCGAGGAAGGTATCGAGGTGCAGGCCCACCGCGAGTTCGATCGTCTCGCAGGCCGCGCGCGTGGGCGCGATGACGATGATGCGCCCCGTGGCAGGGCGGGCGGCCACGAAGGCGTCGTGGTCCGGAAGGTAGCGGTCGGTGGGTTGTCTCACACCCGCAATCTACCCGGCCTCATTGGTCGGGGCCGGGGTCAGGGGGTGGGTCGGGGTACTGCCACGACGGTCGGGGTACTGCCATTACGGTCGGGGTACTTCCACCACGGTCGGGGTCTCCCGACGGTCGTGGGTGGGGCTCGGGTCTTGCCGTCGCTGCGCTCGGCGTCTGGGGCGGTGGATGGGGGACGGGGTCGGCCTCATCCCCATTTCCGGAAGTCACCGACCGTGGTAACGGGGCCCTGACCCCACCGCCGCGCTCACAACGACACCGCGACGGGCGCGATGGCGGCAAGTTCCTGGAGGAAGTGGGGGAGGTCGGCCGGCTGGTACACGAGACGATAGGCCCACTGCCCCCAGCTGCCGTCGGCGTTGACCGCACGCACCCATCGCTCGGCGGCCGCCGCCTTCACGTCGGCCACCGGATCGTAGCCCTTTGTTTCCACGATCACGTACCGCTCCGCGTCGCCGACGAGGCGCACCACAAAGTCGGGGAGGTACTCATGGCGCATGCCATCATGCTCGTACGGGATACCGAACCCGAGCCCGGCATTTTTCACCCACGCGGCGACATACGGGCTGCCGTCGAGGTATTGCCCGGCCTGCTGCTCCCACCGCTTGGTGTCGGCCACGAGATAGTTGACGTGACTCTTCACCGTATCGCGCACGTCGCGGCCGGTCCAGAACGAGACCAGCGCCGTGCTGCCGGCATCGCGGCGGGACTCATAGCGCGGTACCTCGGGGGTTTCGCCACCGGTCTCGTCGGGCATGAGATACTGCAGGATCCGCTCGATGAGCAGGCCATAGTAGGGCGAGAGCAGCGCGGTGCGGACGTCCTTCGGGTCGCCGATGATGCGCACCTTGGTGTCCAGGTAGCGCTGCACGATGCGCACGATCTGCGGAAACAGCACATGGGCTGGCACCGTGGCCTGCCACTCCTCGATGTACCGGCGCGTGAGGGCCGAGGCCGTGGTGAACACCTGCTGCTGCAGCGTGCGCTGCGAGAGATACGGCTGCAGCGCCAGCTCTCGCACTTGTTGAGGGGACAGCGCCTTGACCTTCCCCGCCACGTTGGGCATGACGCCCGCCATGTACACGTGCGGCGGGATCTCTGCCGGGTCGACGACCAGCTCCGGGATGGTCTCCCAGTTCACCGCGACCCGATTGCGCACGGCCTGCGTATACCCTTCCACTCGCGGAAAGCGAATCTCGAACTCGGCCCGCTCCGTCAAGGCTCGCACGTGACGCCGCGTACTTGGCGCCGGTGCGGATGACCCGGATGCCTTGAACGGAATGATCTCGAACGGCACGCCGAGCACTTGGGCGACCTCCTCGGCAAAGCGCGGCCCGTCGTCGGTTTCGGTCACGTCGTACGAGGCACGGCGCAGGGCGCGCCCTACGACCTGCTCGCACAGCAGCTGGCTCTGAAACGGGCGCAGCCCCACCACGTGGGTCACCGTGTTCGCATCCCACCCTTCGGTCAGCATTCCCACGCTCACAATGCAGCGCACATCGCGCCCCGGCGGATGCAGCGGCCGCTCGAGCTTGGCTGCGATCGCCTCGAAGTCAGGCGGATAGATCGGACGTCCCTGACTGTCGGCGGGCCACGACTGCCGCCCCACCGTGTCTAGCGTGAAGCGCATCCACCGGGCCAGGTCGCCCTGCGTTCCGGACGCGGCGTTTCCGCTGTCGGTATCGGCCAGCACCTTCGAATCCACCCGGATGGTGTTCACCACCCCGTCGCTGTTTCGCAGACTGGCCACGTCGAACGGCGGCACCTCCACGCTCGACCACCCTTCGGCGATCCACTCGTAGGTGGCCTTGGCGAGCTTCGTATCGCGGCACACGACGATGAGCACCGGGGGACGCCGTTCGTCGCCCTGCTGCCAATGCGCCCGGGTCTGCTCCCAGTCCTGGGCGATCATGGCCAGCGGCGCGTGGGCCCACTTGAGCACTGCTTCAGTCTTGGGGCTGCCCTTCCGCCCTCCCCGCTCGGCGGGTGTGAGGCAGGACATGATCCAGCGCCACAGGTTGTGGTACTTGGGCCGTTCGGCGCCGGTGTTGTCGCGGACGGCCAGCTGCGGCACCTTCACCAGCCCCGACTCGATGGCATCGGTAAGGCCGAAGTCGCTTACCAGCCACGGAAACGGGCGCCCGGATTCGGGGCCCATGTGGCTGAGGAAGTACGGGGTCGCCGACAGGTCGACGCAGAAGTTGATGCCACGCAGCGCGTGGATGCGGTCGAGCCCCTCGATCCACACCGTGGCTTCCTTCACGTACTCCTGCTCCTGCTCGTCGTCGCCGAACAGCTCCAGCGTGTCGTCATCGTCCTTGCGGCGGATGCGATAGGCGTGGTGGGCTTCGTCGTTGAGCACGAGCACGTTCTGCTTACCGCGCGCGCGGCCGAGCACGCGAGCCACGATGCTGGCGTCGGATTCCACGTAGCGCGTCCAGCGTACCAGCGCGCTCACCCGCTCGCTCGTGCCGCTGGTGGATGGCGGCTCGATCTCCTCGATCTCGCCGCTGGCGGCGAGGCGGGTGTAATCAGCCAGCGTGAGATACCGCTCACCGCGGGCCACCGTGCTCTTGTCGCCAATGTAGACACGCTCGGTGCGAGTCACGGCCTTGCCGATCTTTGCCACCCGGCTGCTCTCGCCACCCACGCCCTGGGTGCGTGGCTCGAAGACGTGCCAGTTGGTCACCACCACCCGCCCCTGGGCGAGCCGCGGCATGAGGTGCGGCGGCACCAGATCGCGCGAGCGATACAGACTGGCCTCGCCCCCGTCGACATCGAGTTCGCGCAGGCGATCGCGGATGGTGACGTTGGGGCACACGATGAGCACGAGGTCGGAGAAGCGCGCGTCGGCCCGGTTCACGACCTTGTTGAGAATGGACCACGCCGCGAGCATCCCCATCACGGTGGTCTTGCCGGCGCCGGTGGCCATCTTGCAGGCGTAGCGCACGAAGGCGCGGGCCCCGGCGGCGCGCTGCTCCTCGGTGGGCTCGTCGGCGGGGATGGCAATGCCCTGGCGAAGGTCGGCGCGCCCCTCCACGAGGAAGAGCACCGTCTCGACGGCTTCGAGCTGGGTGAAGAAGAGCGGCTGCTGTCGCCCCTCGCGCCGCCAATGGGCCAGCAGATCGAGGGTGGTGGCACTCGCATTCGGGTACCCGGCTCGCCGCCACTCGGCCACCCGCTCGCGGATACGATTGACCAGCGTGAGCTCCCACGCCCGGTCGTACTCGGCGAGCCGGGCCAGCGTCCCGTCGCTCAGGTCCCAGGTGAGCTCGCCGTCGCGCGGCTGGAACACGAACGCCGGCCGGCGCCCGTCGCGACGCACCGGCACGGCGCCCTCCGGAATGAACCAGTGGCGGTCGGGCTCGGCGT
>JBEILM010000258.1:0-3862 GCA_040379205.1 Gemmatimonas sp. | reverse complement strand
TGTGGGCGCCGGTGCGAACCTGCTGAGTTTTGGCCGGTTTCAAAATGTTGACGGGATTGGGGCGGGTTTGGGGTGGTTCCAGCGCTGACCTGAGCGATGCTTGCGGGGTTCAGATCTCGGCGTGGGACTGACCGCGGTAGCTCTTGCCCTCGATCACGACGGTCTCGACGTGGTGCAGCAACCGGTCCAGGAGTGCCGAGGTCAGGGTGGCGTCGTTGTTGAAGATCCCGGCCCATTGCTTGTACGGACGGTTCGTGGTCAACAGCGTGGCGCCGCGCTCGTAGCGGTGGCTGACGATCTGGAACAGGCAGTCGGCGCCGAACTTGTCGATGGGCAGGTAGCCCAGCTCGTCGATGCACAGGACCTCGGGCTTGACATAGGCCGCCAACGCCTTCTTGAGGCCACCGGCGGCGTGCGCGGCGGCCAGCGTGTTGATGATGTCGATGGCGCCGGTGAACAGCACCGAGTGCCCGCGCTGGCACGCGGCATAGCCCAGGGCCGTCATCAGATGACTCTTGCCCAGGCCCACGCCCGAGATGAACACCACGTTGGCGTGCTTGGCCACGAAGTCCAGGTGGAAGAGGTTCTGAACCTGCGGCCGGTTGAGCTTGGTGGGCCAGTTCCAGTCGAACGTGTCGATGGTCTTGAGCACGGGGAAGCGGGCCTGGCGGATGCAGCGCTGCACGCGCCGGTCCTCGCGCTGGGCAGCCTCGCCGTTGAGCAGTTCGCTGAAGTAGTCCAGGTGCGACCAGTGCTTGTCGGCGGCGGTCTTGGCCAGCGGCTGGTAGTGCTCGCGCATGAACGGCAGGTTCAGCGCGGTGAGCTTGGCCTGCGCGCACAGGGTATCGGGGTGGGCATGGCGTGCTCGCATGGTTCTGGCTCCTTCAGGGACGGTCGTAGATGGACAGGTCGGGCTCGGGGATCTCGAGTTCCAGCAAGTCAGCACTGCGGGTGAGCTGCAGGGCGGCGGGCTCTGCGCCGATGCGCTGTCGAGCGGCCAGGATGTGGGCGATGTACTCGGCGCTGAAGGCCGCCAGCTCCAGCCCGTCGTCCATGGCGCGGGCCACGGCCTCGCGGCCGTGCATCTCGGCCAGCGCGAGGATCTGACGCAGATGCACCCGTGCGTTCACGCGGCGTGCCTCCAGCCCCTCGCGGTAGGCCTGGGCGCGGGGCGACAAGGCCAGGAACTGCACCAGCAGGCGTTGCTCGCGGGCGCTCTTGCGCTGCTGGGTGAGTTGCTGGGCATGTTCGGCAAGCTCGGCGTCCTGGTTGCGCTGCATGCTGCGCGGGTGGCGCGCAACGAGCTGGTCGCCGGCATACAGGCACACGCGATCGGCCCAGGCCTTCATGGTCAGCCGCTGCCCGACGTGGCGCGAGGGCACGGAGTAGGTGTTGGAGTCCAGCGCGACGCGGAACTGCTTGTTGACGCTGACCGTGCGCACGCGCGCGAGATCGAAGCCGACGGGGTTGAGCCGCTTGAGGTGGGCGCGTTCTTCCTCGAACATGTCCACCGGGCGGCGGTTGGTGGCGCCGTGCACGCGCACGTCGGCCACCGTGTCCACCCACAGCTGCGCGGCGGGCTGCACTGCCGAGAAGTTGATGAACTCCTGCCCGGCCAGGAAGTTCTTCTTGACGTAGCCCACGCCGTTCTCAACCCGCCCCTTCTCCCAGCCTGAGGCCACGTTGCAGGGGGTGATCTCGAAGCCCCAGTGGCGCGAGAAGTCCAGGTACTTGGGGTTGAACACCGGCGCCTGCCCGACCAAGCGCTTGAGCACGGCGGACTTCAGGTTGTCGACCATCAGCCGCGCAGGCACCGCGCCGAAGGCGGCGAAGGCGTTCTCGTGGCAGGCCAGGAAGAACTCCATCTCCTGCGAGACGGTGAATTCCAGGTACATACGCCGGCTGTAGCACAGCACCATCAAGAAGAAGCTCAGGCGCCGGCGCGTGTTGCCCACAGCGACGGTGCCGAGCTCACCCCAATCGACCTGCGCGCACTCGCCGGGCTCGAAGTCCAGCTTGAGGAAGGCCGGCTGGCGGCGCGGGCGGATGCGGTGGACGTAGTCCTTGACGATGGTGATGCCGCCGTCGAAGCCGGCCTCGGCCAGGCGCTGGTAGATCTGCTGGGCGCTATAGGGGTGGGCATCGAGCCAGCGCACGATCTGGCCCTTGAAGGCGTCGAGCTTGCTGGGGCGCGGGCGGGGCTGGCGGGCGCGGAACTGTTCGACCTCGGCCCACTTGGCCACCGTGCGCGTATCCAGGCCCAGCGCGCGAGCGGTCTGCGCCGGCGTGAGTTGCTGGCGCACCAGGTGGTCGCGGATGCGGCAGTAGGTCTCGTAGTCAACCACGGCGCGCTTGCGCCTGCTGCAGCAGCGTGGCCAGGCTCACGGGCTGGCCGCCAGTGGTGGCGCTGTTGGCGCCGGTGACGTCGCGGGTGGCGCCCGGCGCACGCGGTGCCGGGCGCTGCGCCGCCACTGTCCCCGGCAGGGCCAGCACCTGGTACAGCGGCGAGCTGTAGGCGATCAAATCCAGATCGATGAGCTGCTGGCGCGCCGCGCCGAACTGCTCATCGCTCAGACGCAGCCGCCGCGCCAGCGTGGACGCGCCGTAGTAGCTCAGGCCCTGGGCGTCCGACACCGTGACCAGGAACAGGTACAGCGCAGCCGATCGCGCCTCGCAGCGGTCGATGAAGTGCTGCTGCACGAGCGCCTGGTCAACCCAGCTGAACTGCTCAGGGACCTGCCGCAGCCGCTCGGGCCGAAGTAGTTGCTTGATTGCCTTCACCGCACCTCCCGTTGATCACATCGCGCCCAAGTTGTACGAGGCGCCGGGTGGTGCTGGCCATGTCATCTTGTAACGCCGGCTGGAACAGATGGGCCACAAGCCCCGCCAGTAAAGGCGATTCGGCGTTCAAGAGATCTTGTAACGCCACGGCCGCGGGGGCCTCGGGAGCCTGGGCACGATTGGCACATTCCTCAATCACATCAGGCACTTGCGGCGGCAAGGGATCTTGTAACGCCCTGGACGGCCGAACCCTGCCAAGGCTGTAGCCCGGGTGCGCGGCGCGCCAGGCCTGCACGCGCGCGACGTGTACGGCACCGCTGAAGTAGTCGCGGTTGGGCGGCCGGGCCAGCCAGGCGGCCTGGCTGGCGGCCTTGCTTGCACGCCGGCAATGGGCGACGCAGCAGTACCGCTGGCGATCACCGCTGCGATGGTTGGGGATGAAAAACTCCCCGCATGACATGCACTTGCGTTGTCCCGCCTTGGCCATCGCTGCTCCCCAACGAACCCGTCGAGCGCAACGACCACCTCGGCCGGACACTCGCCGGCTCGCAGTCTGAAGAAGACGATCAGAACAGCCGAAGAAGACCGTCAGAGACGGTGATCAGAACAAGACGGATCAGGAAGAACACGCACGTTCAGACCGGCTAAAAGAAGACAAATTCAAGCTGGCGACCACATTCGCCAGCGCCCGACTGACCCCGTCTCAGACTTCAGCCTCTCAGTAGCGCCACGACACTTCAAGCATGTGGAAGTCGGCGCCGATCGTGTCGGTGCCGTAGAGCGCCGCGTCCGAGTAGTGCAAGAAGCGATAACCGAGGCCTGATGGTGGCGGTGCTGCTGTGGCGGCCGCAAGGCCTGTATCCGGTGAAGTCATGAACCGATGCGACCCGTCATGATCCACCGCCTGCTCTCGCACGACCTGCCGCGCAGCCGCTGGCTGGCCGCGGCGCTGCTGCTCATCCTGGTGACGCTGGCGCTGGCGCCTTTTCTGTTTCCCGGTGCTCGTGGCATCTCGGTGGCCGCCAAGATCCTGGTCTTCGTGCTGCTGGTGGCCAGTTACGACCTGCTGCTGGGCTACACC
>JBEILM010000257.1:0-3871 GCA_040379205.1 Gemmatimonas sp. | reverse complement strand
TTTTTTTTTTTTTTGTTTTTTTGTTTTTTATAAATATTTTGAGATAGTCAGTTATAGAGAGTGAGAGCGAGAGCGAGAGAGAGAGAGAGAGAGAGAGAGAGAGAGAGAGAGAGAGAGAGAGAGCGTTGCTGAGCAGGTAGGCCCCGCCCAGCACGCGCAAGCGGTCGCCGCCGCACGGCGCGCCGCAAACTTTGGCGTCAAGGTGCTGGTGTTTTCCGACCCGGCGCTGCTGACGCGCTGGCAGGAGCTTCGAGGACGGCCACAATTGCAGCAGAGGCGGCGGCGAAAGCCTGAGCGCGCTTGATGCGCTGCTCGGCAGGGATCAGGTCGTAGAGCTGACCCAGCTCAAACGCTCCCGGCGTCAGGCCGCTTGGGGACAGAGCCGGCTTGGCAATGAACATCTCGCCCGTGCCGTGGGCCAGCCAGGCGTAGGACACGCCCAGCGCTTCGGCCAACGCCGGCAGGCTGCCCTTGGCCTGGCGCATGCCGGCTTCAATGTTGCCCACCGCGCCCGTGGTCAACCCCGCGGCGGTGGCCAGATGCGCCTGCGTCCATTGACGCTGAGTGCGCGCGTGCTTTAGGCGCTGCGAAACGGTTTCCACACCCCCTAGGCTAGCGACACGTTTGTTGTTGTTGGCTACCACGGTTGTGATAGAGTGTCTCCCATGGAGATTCTTCAGACTGCAATCACCGCTGAGGGCGGCGTCAGCAAGTTGGCGCGCGCTATTGGCACGAACCCCAACGTCATCAGCAACTGGCATGTGCGCGGCGTCCCCAAAGGATGGCAAAAGCTGCTGGAGCTGAAGTACGGCCGCATCCGCGCCAGGCGCGTCAGTCGTCCTGAGACTTTGCAAGAAGCGGCCTGATGACCACCCCAGCTCACTCCCTGAGCGCTTGGCGCTCTTGGCCCCCGGCGGCGGTGCTGTCGGGGGTCTTTTTGTTGGTGCTGCATGGCTGAGCAACGAGACACCGAACTGCGCGGCCAGATCCCGCGATCCCTGCTGGTGCGCATTGACGCGCTGGCCATCGTGGATGGTGTTGGCACCCGGATGGATTGGGTGATCAAGGTGCTGGAGGCCGAGGCAGATCGTCGAGTGCATGCCGCAACTTTGCTCTTGAGGATGGTTGGTGGCAATCCGAACGACTCGGCGTCTTCAGGCGGGAGTGCCGAGTGATGCGGTGCACAAGCCTTGCGCAAACGCAACCCGCGCAGCAGATGGCGCTGTTCGACCTGCCGCTGGCCCGGCGCAGCGACCCCGCCACCAGCCACCAGGCCGCCGCCAGCGCCAAGGAGCTGCAGGCGCAGCACCACCGCACCATCGTGGCCTGCTTGAAGCGCTTTGGGGCGCTCGGCAAGGACGGCATTGCCGCCCGCACCGGCCTGACCGGCGTGGCCGTGGCCCGCCGCACCGCCGAGCTCGAGCGCGCCGGCCTCATCCAACCCACCGGCAAGACCGTGCTTTCAACGGCAGGCCGGGCCGAACGCGAGTGGAGGGCGGCTTGAACTACTACCCGTTTCACATCGGCGACTACGCCAGCAAGACGCGGCACCTGAGCTGGGATGAAGACACCGCTTATCGGCGCCTGATGGACGTGTACTACACCACCGAGAAGCCCATCCCGCTTGACGTGCGCCAGGCCTGCAGGCTGGTCATGGCGCAAACCGATGCGCAGCGCGAGGCGGTGGAAACGGTCCTGCAGGAGTTCTTCGAGCAGACCGAAAACGGGTGGGTCAATCACCGCGTGGAGCGCGAACTGGCCTCCATGAGAGAAAAACAAAACAAGCAGCGGGAAAAAGCGAACAAGCGTTGGAGCAAGCCGCAGCATGACCAAAACGATGCCGTGGCATCAAAAACCGATGCCGTGGCAATGCCACCAACACCAACACCAACACCAACACCAACACCAGTAGTAAAAGAAAACCCCTTACCCCTTTCGGGGGTCGGGGCGACCGATCCGCCTGCCGATCCGAAGGTCCACGAGTTCCCGCCCGGCTTCGACCGCTTCTGGCAGGCCTACCCCCGCAAGACCGCCAAGCCCCAGGCCGCCAAGGCCTTTGCCCGGCTGCGCCCTGACGAGCCGCTGCTGCTGCGCATGCTGGCCGCCCTGGCCCTGCAGCGCCAAAGCGCCCAGTGGCAGCGCGACGAGGGCCAGTTCATCCCCCACCCCAGCACCTGGCTGAACGGCCGGCGCTGGGAGGACGAGCTGGCTGCCGAGCAAAACGACGCTTTTCTGGGGGCCGTATGAGGGGGCTCGACACCTTGGTGGCCCTCAGAGGCCGAGGAGTGAGGCCCGCCGCCGTGGCCATCCACGTGACCCCGGCCGCGCCCTGCCAGGCCGGCACCGCCCTGGAGCTGACGGTGGCCCCGGACGAGAGCCTGGAGCGCCTGGATCTGCGCCCTTTGGTGGGCCTGGACGTCATCGTGGCTGCCGAGCAAGAGGACGGCCACCAGCGCACGGTGCGCGCCCTGTGCATGGCCGCGGTCACCGCCGGGGCGGCCCGGGTGGTGGGCGGCGAGTGGAAGCGCGAAGCCGGCGCGCCCTGGGTTGAGGTTTTTCGCCACGGAGTGCCATGCAACTGATCCCCGACACCATCGACTGGGCGAGCTACGCCAAGTCCACCGAGGCCCGCGTCAAGGTCAAGGCCGCCAGCGTCTTCACTGACGAGCTGCTGGCCGAGTTCACCCCGCGCGACCCCAAGCACAAGCCGCCGGAGATGTTCTCCACCAAGCTGCGCGGGCGCATCGAGTTCCGCCCGGGGGAGCTCACCGCCTGGGCCGGCTACAACGGCCACCGCAAGAGCATGTTCACCGGCCAGGTGGCGCTGGACCTGATGACCGCCGGCTACCGCACGCTGCTGATGTCGTTCGAGATGGCGCCCAGCCGCTCGCTGGCGCGCATGGCCCGCCAGGCACTCGGGCTGCTCAAGCCCGCGGGCGTGTCGCTGCAGGCCTTCAGCCGCTGGACGGACGGGCGGCTGTGGATGTTCGACCACGTGGGCCGCATCAACCCCGAGGTGTGCCTGGCGGTGCTGCGCTACTTTGCCGAGGAGCTCAAGGGCCAGCAGGTGTTTGTGGACTCCATGATGATGGTCTGCGGCTCGGAGGAGAGCATGGACGAGCAAAAGCAGTTCGTCACCGACCTGGTGCGCATCGCCCAGGAGACCGGGCTGCACATCCACTTGATCACCCACTGCCGCAAGCCGCAGAACGGCGAGACCACCCCGCCCACCAAGTACGACCTGCGCGGCTCGGCCGCCATCAGCGACCAGGCGCACAACGTGGTCACGGTGTGGAGCAACAAGGACAAGCACGCCGCCCTGCAGCGTGACCCGAGCGATGCCGTGGCTCTGGCCAAGCCCGACGCCCGGGTGGCCATGGAAAAGCAGCGCAACGGCGACTGGGAGGGCGCGGTGGCCCTGTGGTGGGACGCCGCCTCGCTGCGCTTTTGTGATGCCCGCATCACCGCCGTGGAACCTTACAGGATCGCCGCATGACGACCCCAGTACGAGAGGCCAACAAGCTCACCGCCCGCCAGCAGGCCATCCTGGAGTTCATCCGGGTGAACCAGCCGGTAAGCAACAAGCAGATCTCATTGCAGTTCGGCTGCGCGCCGTCCACCACCACGGTGCACCTGATGTTCATCAGCCGCTCCAACCAAATCTGGCGCACCGGCGACAAGGCCAAGGCGCGCTGGCACGCGGATAAGCCCTTCAGCAGCCCCAAGACCCCGCCGCCCGTGGCCCCGCCGGCTATTGAGCAGGTGTCCAGCATCTGGCACTACGCCCAGCGCTGCGCCCGGCATGCCGCGGTTGCATGACGGCACCGAGGTCAGCAGCAGCAGCGAGGCCTGGCGGCATGAATGCGAGGCG
>JBEILM010000256.1:0-3897 GCA_040379205.1 Gemmatimonas sp. | reverse complement strand
GGCGGCTTGATGGGGCGGGGCACACCGTCCCGAGCCGTACCGTCCTGTCGCCGCCGAACCCGGTGACCGGCATCCAGAACCGGGACATCGAGTTCGCCGAAATTGTCTGGGCGTTCTTCAAGGCACGGCTGCCATAGACGACTGAAAGCCTGGAGTGTGCCATCCGCATCAGCGCCGAAATCCGGCGAGCAACCGCCCGAGGAACTCCTCGTCTGTATTGGCGTCCCGCTGCGCCTGATGGGCCGTTTCGTCGCAACATCTGCGTGACGCTCGCCTCACGATGCTTGCGGCAGTCGGGCGAGCGTCTGGTCGCCCGCTACGCTCGCATTTGATTTGATCGCCCGCTGCAGAAGCCGGCGTTGATGCGGGCAGCGCGAGGGAGTGCGCGGCAGGCGGTCGCACTCTACTTCACGCGCTGCAACAGAGCGCTGAGGCGTTCGGCAGCCACGGAGGACTGGATGTCTGAGGATATGCAATCGATCGTCGATCGGGCCCGCCAGGATCGGATGGAGGGTCAGCTGCGCGAGGCTCTCCAGGGCTACGAACGTGCCGCCGACCTCGCTCGCGCCGCGAACGCTATCAGGCACCTTGCCTACGCCCAACGACATGTGGGGGACCTTCAGCGTGAGCTCGGCCAACATCGCTCGGCTGAGTCTGCAGCTGCAGAGGCAGTAGCGCTCTATCGGCAGCATGGCGGGGGCGCCTCGCTCGACTTGGCAAACGCACTGCGCGTGCGGGCGCTCGCCCAAGAGTCACTGGGGAAGTTACCGGAGGCTGAGATATCATGGCGAGAGGCCAAGCCGTTGTACGACGCTGTCGGTGTTCCTGCGGGCGTTCAGGAGTGCGACGAGCACCTCGCCCGACTCAACTCCGCGTGACGTGGCCTTCGGAGACTGATTTACCCTTCTTCAATCGTTGCGAAGCAGGCGAAATCAGCAGGTCCTCCTCCGCAGTATCGGCCTGCGCAACGTCGATGGCGATCCGCATCACGTGGGAGCCAGCCGTGCGTACCCGCGCGACGTGCTCACCGGCACGGAGCTGCGCACGACGAAGAGTGCGAGCGGGATTGCTGCGCGCACAGCGGCGCGGTCGCGCATGGACACCGTGCCAGCAGGCATGCCCGTCACATGCTCATCGCGGCTTCCTCCACACGATGACGAATACACCACAGCCCCCCGTCGTCCCGCCGTACTGGAAAGGCACGCTCGCACGCGTGTGGACCTCCACGGCTGCGATCTCTCCGGGCATGACGAGGTTGGGATTGTACCCGACCATCGGCATGCCATCAATAATGAGGCACCGAGTGCCGCGAAATCTCGGGCCGGGGAGCCGCAGGCGCAGCACATCGTCCAACGGTGTCCCAGGAAATGCCTCGAACACCGTCGAGTCCATGAAACGCCCGAGTCCGAGCTTCCGGCGTTCCTCATACTCCGCCATGAGCGCGGCTCTCAACCCGCCGGTGGCTTCGACCTTCACCGCAGCGAGTCGCTGCGTGATCGGCGTGAGCATCAGGTCCGCTTCGGCGGTATCGGATCGCGTAATATCGATGGCAAACAGCAGCGAGTCGTAGCCGATGGCACGCACGAGCGCGATGTGCTTGCCGGCTGGCAGTTGCGTGAGACGGAGCTCGCCGCGCGCATCGCTCCGGGCGGTGCGTTCGAGGCCGACCAGGAGAATGCTCGCCTCGGCGATTGGTCGCTCGGTGCGCGCGTCCACGATGCGCGCAATGAACAGCGACGTCGCCTCCGGCGCCTGGGCGTCCAGAGGCGCGGCCATGACTGCACACAATGCCACCATGAGCGCACGTCGCATGCTCATTTTCGCCCCCCCTTCATGAGGCCTGTGCCGCACCCGGTCAACCGGTCATGGATATTCAACTGATCGGCGTAGGTCGAGTATAGGCCCGCGACCAACGGCGTCAAGAGCACCTGCGGGTGGGCTTCGGCGCGCTCCGGGACCGAGGCGTGCCGTGGACGGGCGATTCGGTAGCTCGCGGCGCTCGCGTTCCGCTGCATTCGCGCGCAGCTTGGCTGAATCGTCCGCGAGCCACACCTCGGAGCCACGCCGTTGTCGGGCCACAAGATCTTTGCCATGCCCTTCGCCAAGGTGTGCCCCATGTATGTCCAGAAGGCGGAGCGTAAGGGGCGCACCCGGGCAGAACGAGATGATGGTTCCCCGAACGCGACTTCCCAATGACCACCAGGCGTACGCACCGCGAACGCGACGATCTCCAGTCCATTCCCGGCGTGGGGCCGAGCCTGGCACAGGATCTGCGCGAGCTGGGGATCGGGCAGGTGGCCGAGCTCAGGGGCCAGGATCCGGAACGTCTCTACACGCGCCTCATCGCGCAGCGCGGGGTGCATCAGGACCGGTGCGTGCTCTACGTGTTCCGGTGCGCGGTGTACTTCGCCGAGACGGCGCAGCCGGATCCCGAACGGCTGAAATGGTGGCACTGGAAAGATCCGGCACCGTGAGCCCCCCTCCCTCTGCTGATGCCGCTGCTCGCGGCCTTCGCCGTGGCCGCGTGTGCGTCAGCGTCCACCGCACAATCCGAAACGGCCGTGCGAACGCTGTGGAGCGACTACCTCGCGGCGAAGCAGGGGCAGTACGCCGGCAACGCCGGTCAGCCGTCCACGCACTGGGACGCTGCCGAAGCGGACGCGTCACCTACCGCATTGCGCCGTCGCTCACGTTCAACGCGAGCCGCGCCGAACGGGCCGCCGCGTTCGTGGACTCGCTGGCCCTGGCCTTCGGTGTCGCCCCGCCGCCACGGCTCGACTACTACGTCACGGAGAGTGTCGATCAGGCGCTCGAGACCCTGGGAGCGCGCTTTCCGCGCACGTTCGGTGCGGCGGGTGGCTTCGCCAAGCCGGTCAACTGGCAGGTGTTCTCCGGCATCCCGTCGCTGGGCGAGGAGTATCGCCACGAGATCGCCCACGTGGTCCTCCTGCCGATCATCCGCGGCAGCAGCACGTCGTTGCTGGCATCGGAAGGGGTCCCGACCAGGCTGGGGGGCACGGCGGGGCGTGACTACCCGACGAATCACAACCACTGCCAGAGCCGACCCTCCCCGGGCGCCATAACGTTGCCCAGGCGGCATGACTGCCGACCCTCCTACGTGTGGCCAACGGTCACCGCCTGCCAGCCACCCGCGCCTTCACCCTCGTGCCGTTTCGTGTGCAAGTCAGCCTGTTCGCCCCGCCGCACGGTGGGGCCGACCTCGAGGCGATACGGGAGATCGTGGATCCCGTGCAGCGTCGGCTCATCCCGGTGCATGTGACACTGTGCCGAGAGGACGAACTTGGCGCGATCGGTCTCGACGTCCTGCAGCAGCGGCTCTGCCACGCCAGCGGCCCGCTCACCTTGCACTTCGGTCCGCCGATGCGATTCGGTGAGCACGGCATCCTCATGATGTGCGTCGGCGGCACCGACGACTTCCACGCGCTCCGTGAGGTAGTGCTCGCCGACCGGCATGCGCGCCCGCATGCCCCGCACCTCACGTTGGCCCATCCACGCAACCCGAAGGCGCTGGGTAACGACCTTGGTGCCACGGCGGCGCTGCGTGCCGGGCTGACGCTGACCTTCGAAGCAGTCCACCTCATCGAGCAAGTCGACGGCGACCCGTGGGTGGTGCGTGGGACCGTCTCGCTGCAACGGCACGCGTCTGTACCGACCGGCGCCGATCGACGCCAACCGCTGACCCCCCCATGACTCCCCCATGAACCGAACCTGGATGGAGGGCGCCGGCATCGGCGCCCTGCTCACCGCGCTGGCGCTGGTCGGCAATCCCCACGCGCGGGAGACGGCCGGGCCAACGAGCCCCGCCGCGGCGAGTGAGCAGTACGCGGACTTCCCGCCGATCCTGCTGCCCGAGAGCGCCGCGCCCATGCTGCCCGC
>JBEILM010000255.1:0-3916 GCA_040379205.1 Gemmatimonas sp. | reverse complement strand
TCTACGATCCATCGAGCAGACGACGCGATCACCGACTGCGCGCGCACCGACTGGCGGGCGGCGGCGGGTCCGCTGACGCGTTCGTGCGCCCCGAGGGCCGCGGGACCGGCGGTCACCGTGGGGGGAGCGCCGCCGGCGGGGCCCATCCGTCGCGCCGGTGGGACAGCGGCCCACGCCGACGGTCCCCGCGTGGCGGCGGGGCGTCGACCGTCCTCAGGTCACAGGCGGCGCGTGGGCGAACAGGCGTGGGGCGCGTGCCGGGCTCTGGCTTGCGGGGGCCCGCATCGATGGCGGGGGCCGCGGGCGCGGCGCAGGTGCGGAGGTGGGTGAGGATCTGGTCGATGACCGACGCCTGCGATATGAAAGCCACGACGCGCATCGTGACGCAGCAGGTGGGACACGCGAGCGGGGCGACCTCGAAGAGCTGCTGCAGGAGCAACGCCCATCGGCGGCGGGTGTCGCCTTCCCCCGCCTGCCGCAGGGGCGGTTCGCATACCAGTGTCCTGCTCCAGTTGAAATGTGACAGCACCCGCTCCAAACCATGGAGCAACCGAGGGTGTCATGAGTCGCTCGAAAGAAGCGGTCCAGCGCTCACGCCGAGTCTTCACGCCCGAGCAAAAGGCCACGATCCTGCGTCGCCGACGGGCTGAAGGGCTTTCCCAAGGGGATCACGGCCATCTTCCCGGACACGCTCGTCCAGACGTGTATCGTACACCTGCTGTGCTACAGCCTCGACTTCGCCTCCTGGAAGGAGCGCAAGGCGCTGGCGGCGGAACTGGGCGCAGGTCGACCCGTGCTTCGCCTTCTCGCCGGCCGTGCGCCGCATCATCAACACGACGAATGCCATCGAGAGTCTGCACAGTCGGGTGCGCAAGGCGATTCGGAACAAGGGCCACTTCCCGACCGACGAGGCGGCGGTGAAGCTGATCTTCCTCGCGCTCAAGCAGGCCGAAGCGAAGTGGAAGCGGCCGCCGGTGGCGTGGCAGCAGGCGAAGGCGCAGTTTGCGATTCAGTTCGGCGACCGCTTTCAGGTGGCCGCCTGAGCATCCCTCGGCGCGCACACAAAACTTCAGACACGCCCGGGGCTGAGCACCTCAACCCGGACGAGCCCTCCGCTCACGACGAAGTGGGCCGACAGATCGGGCACCTGCGCGGACAGGGCCGCCCACTACCTCTCCACCTGGAAGTGAACGACACACTCCTCGTTACTTGACCGCATGATCCGTGTATGCACTCACGGTCTTCTCTTCACCTTCGTTACGCTCTTCGTTTTCCAGGTTCGTCCTTCGTCATCAGAACGTTCTTCAATGATTTGGAAGATACCATTGTCAGGTGTTGTCCATCGATTGCGATGTCGTGATGTGCCTTTGGCTCCCAGGTTCACCATCAACACATCATCGCCATCCTTGACCCACTTAAAGACACTCCCACCCGAAAAAGTCTCGATCCACGCTTGCTGATCGTTGTCAAAATAACCCAAAGTGCTGTATGAAGACGGACGAGCCAGCAACTGAAATTCCTTACGCAAACTGCATCCGGACGGATCAATGCTGATATGCAAGCGTCCAAACAGATTCTCCCCTTCATCAGTCACCGAATACTCGTCCCACCTTCCCAAGAAAGGCTTCAACACAGCGTACCGAGCGCCTTGACATTGCGCGTTGTCCTTCCTCTCAAATACAAGTTGTTGCGAATCGACAATACTGCCTAGGTCCGGAAAATTCTTTCCGGCAACAAGTGTCGTTCTGTGACTCCGCCTGATTTCCACCCAGCCTGCCTCAATGTCTGCATACGTCCCACGCGTGAAGTACTCAACCGCCACGATGTAATCCCACTTCGCATCGAGTGCCGTGTCGTTGTTCCGAATCAGCCGATAAGCGTTGAACAATCCTCGTTGCACGGCAACGCTGTCCATGACAAACCAGTTCTTTTCAAGAAACTCCTTCAGGTTTTCTCTTTGCCCCTCCTTCGCTTTGATGTACGTGTATGTCCACGTGTATGGTGTTTCCGATTGTTGGCCAAAGGCAGGGCTTGAGGACAAACCGACCACAGCGAATAGGACTACAAGAGAAGATCTCATGGCAGCGTTTGTCTCAACCAAGATCAGGGGTGTATGTCCCGAGGCCAGTCGGAACTTGGATGTCGCCTCGGGAAAAGAACTTCAACCGGGGTGGACCGTCGATTTGTGGAGCATATGGCGCGATCGCCGACCTCGCCAGCGCCGCGTGGCGGGCGGCGGCCGGCCTTCGCTCTCGCGCTGGCCGCGTCCGCGCTGCGGGAACTTCTGTCACGGTGCGTGGCTGCACCCAGCGGGGACCCAGCTGCCGCGCCGGTGGAATGGCCGCGCACGCCGAGCGGCCCCGCGCGGTCGCGGGGCGTCGGGGGGTGCGGCCTCAGGGGAGAGTTTGGGCGTCGGCGGGCGGGCGTGCGGCGCGTGCCGTGCTCCGGCTCGCGGGGGCCAGGGTCGATGGGGGGCTCCGCGCGGCGTGGGCCGCAGGCGCCGCGCGAGCGCGGAGGTGGGTGAGGATCCGGTCGATGACTGACGCCTGCGTGAGGAAGGCGACGATCCGCGTCGCGCCCTGGAACGTCGGGCACGCGAGCGGGTCGACCTCACAGATCTGCGGGAGGAGGTCGGCCGTAGGGTCTCCGCCCACCGGCGGGTGGGCTCGGTCGGCGCCAGCCGTGGGGCGCGGACGATCGCGGGCGGCCCGGCGGCGGTGGCGGGCAACTCCTGCCGTCGCATCCCCCGCGGTCGGTTGGCATACCAGCCAGAGTACCGCGTGGTGACGTGGCCCTTCTCGGGGATGTGCACCAGCACCCGGGCCAGGAACTCCAGCGGGTCCACGGTCTCGGGGCCCGCCGTGGGTCCGTCGGCCTTGTCCGACCGGTACGTCACCGCCTGCGCGGCTCGGTCGTACGTCACGCGCTCCAGCGCGACCGGATTCCGCGCCCAGTACCTCGCGAGTCGGGTGGCGAACGCGCGATCGTCCTCGGGCACCCGAAGGGGCCCTCCCACACGGCGGTGTGGACATGGAACCCCGCGTGCGGCCAGGTGAGCACGCCGGCGGCCTGCGCCTAATCAAACAGCTCGAGGCGCACGAAGAGCCGGAGCACGGCGCGGCGGAACGCCTCGGTCAAGCGCGCCGTGTCGTGGGCGGGCCATGCGACGAAGGTGCCATCCAGCCAGCCGCCGCCGTCGGTGACGAGCCGGTGCAGGTGCGGATGCCCGTTCGCGCGGGAGCCGTGCGTCTGCAGGCAGGCCACGATGCCCACGGCGAGGTCGCGCTCGCCGGTGAGCGTGCGAATGGCGGCGGTCACGGTGCGGGCGGCGACACGGGCGATCCCGCCGAGCAGACGGCGGCGGTAGAGACAGCAGACGCGCAGCCGCTTGGGGATGGTGAGCACGACCTGCCGGTGCGGCACCGGCGCGAGCCGTGTCGTGTCCAGCCACTGCGTCCAGATCGCCAAGCGCTTGGGCACGGCCGCTGAGGCAGCAGTAGCGGCACGTGCACGAGAACGCGAGCAGGTACTCGTGCGCACAGTCGTCACAGCGAATACGCGCGAACCCGTGGTCGAGCACGCCGCAGGCGAGGAACTTGTTCGTGACCTGCCCGACCACGGGACGCCACGGGCCGTACTCGCGCGCAAAGCGCTCGTCGTAGACGGTCTGCAGGCGAAGCAGATGGTCCGATACCAAGCGAAAGAGCGGCGACGCCTGGGGACGTCGGGGCTTGTAGACGCCGCGCGCCACCGAGGCCGTGTCGGGCATGCACGCTCCGGGACCGGGGAGCGCCGAGCATACAGTCGACTCGGGCGCCGTTCGTCACCGTGTCGTTGCGCGAGGGGCCATGCCGACGTACTGTCCGGTCGTCCGGGCCTAACGAAGCTTGCTGTTGCCGAGCGGACCAACCATCCG
>JBEILM010000254.1:0-3943 GCA_040379205.1 Gemmatimonas sp. | reverse complement strand
CGCCGTCGCCACCAACGCATTCAACAACGCGACCGAGGCCGAGGCCGATGCGGTCGCGGCTGCCGCATCGCAGACCGCTGCTGCGGCGTCCGCGTCGCTCGCTTCGGAGATGGCCGCTGCTGCGGCCTCTGCGGCGACCGCATCCGTCTGGGTGAGCGGCACGACCTACGCCACCGGCGCAGTCGTCTGGTCGCCGCTCAACGGCCGCGGATACCGGCGCATCAGCGGCGGCGCGGGCACGACCGACCCGTCACTCGATCCCGCCAACTGGTTCTCGCTCGCCGGTGGCGGCGTCGAACCCTACGTAATCCAAGCCTTCGGAATTGTTTGAGAGGTAATCGAACATGGGCATTAACGCAAACTACGCCAACACGCCGCGCGCTGCGGTCGGTCAGATCTCGACGGCCAACACCGGCCGCGACGGCACCGGCACGCTTGCCACGATCTTTACCGCCGGGTCGAGCGGCTCGCGCGTGGACGACATCAAAATTCAGGCGACCGGCACGACCACGGCCGGCGTCGTGCGCCTGTTCCTGCACGACGGCACGAACGCGCGCCTGTTCGCCGAAATCCTCGTGACGGCCGTCACGCCGTCGACGACGGTCGAGGCGTTCTCGGCGGTGCTGCTCAATCAGGCGATCATCCTGCCGAACGGCTGGAGCCTGCGCGCGTCGACGAACAACGCCGAGACCTTCAATATCGTCGTGAATCGCGCGGGAGATTTCTAGGATGAACCCCGGCACTTTCTCCGGCATTCCCGGCACCGTGAGCGACACGGTCAGTCGCTTCGTCCAATCCGGCCCGATCACCGCGTCGCGCACCGTGCCCGTGCCGCTCGGCGTCAAGCGCATCGAGGCGCTGCTCGTCGGCGGTGGGGGTGGTGGCGCTGGCGCTGGCAATGGCTGCGGCGGCGGCGGTTTTGGCGGCGCTGCGGTCATCGAAATCCCGATCACCGGCCAGCCTTTGCAGGTCGTCATCGGCGCGGGCGGCGGGAGCAGCGCCGACGGATCATCGACGCATATCACGTCGGCAGGAACGCGGTACGCCGAGGTCGGCGGCGGCGGGCGCGGCGGTGGCGCGAGCGGCGGCGTGACCGCTGGGTCTGGGCGCTCTGGCGGCGGCGGTGGCGGCGGTGGCGGCGCGTCTGGAAACTTCCGCAACGGCGGGACCGGCGGCTCTCCGCCAATCGGCCGGGTGCTGTGGAGTGCCTACCCGCAGAATTCACAGCCCAACGACACGGCGGGATCGCCGACAGCCTATCTGGCTGCTTCTGCGGGCGCCGGTGCTGGATCGCTCTCTCTTAACGCGCCCGGCCTCAATGGCTCGCTTGGCGGCGGCGGCGGCGGTGGTTACGGCGAAGGCGGGACGAGCGCGGGCGGAAACGGTGCCGGCGGCGGGGGCAGCAGTTCCGGCGGCGCAAATGGCGGCGGCACTCTAGGCGGGGGCGGGGGCGGTGGAATTTCCGGCGGTGCCGGCGGCGGGTCCGGTGGTTCGCTTGCGTCGGTTTCGATCTGGGGCTTTACCGGCTTCGCGGGCGGCACCACAGGGGCGCATGGCGGCGGCGGCGGCGGCGGTCTATTGGGCGCCGGCAGCAACAGCGTCACGGGCGGCGGCGCTCAAAACGGCGGCAACGGCGGCGGCGGCGGCGGCGGCGGCGGCGGCGGTCAATCCGGCGGCAACGGCGGCTCCGGCGGCAACGGCTTCGCGGTCATCCGCTTCTACTTCTGAGGTCGTGACATGACAAAGAAATTCGCAATCGTTAAGGGCAACGTCGTCGACTGCATCGCTCTCGCGGAATCGCCGCTCGGCACCGACGGCCAGTGGATCAGCATCGACGGCGTGACGCCGCAACCGGGGCCGGGCTGGAGATACGACGGCGCGACGTTCTCGCCGCCGCCTGCTCCGGTCGACACACGCGCGCCGATCGTCACGAAACTGGCGTTCCGTTTTCGGCTCACCGATGCCGAGTACGTCGGCGTCTTGCAGGCCGCAAAGACCGACGTTGCGGTCACCGCGTGGCTTGAGACGTTCAACATGGTTTCGCAGATCAACCTCGCCGACCCGCGCACCGTCGCGGGCGTCGATCTGCTCGTCGCGAAGTCTCTGCTGACGCAGGCCCGCGCAACGGCGATCCTGACCGACGCAGTGCAGGAGGGCGAGCGGCCGTGAGCGGCGACGCATGGCTCGTCGCGCAGGAGACTCGGCTGCGCGAGGTCGAGACGAAGCTGGCCGCGCATGAGGCCGTCTGCGCGGAGCGGTACGAGGGCATCCGCCGAGACTTTTTGGCCGTGACGACTGAAATGCGTGAGCATCGAAAGATCGTCAACAAGGTGGCGGTCGCGCTCATCGGCGGCATGGCGGCGATCCTCGCCAAGCTGATTTTCTTCGGTTGATCGCATGGCCCTCGAACCTTCATGGCTCGCGCGAGCGCGCGGGCATATCGGCGTGCGCGAGGTGCCCGGCAAGGGCGACTCGCCGGTGATCCAGCGGTGGCTGCGCGGCCTGCGCGCGTGGTGGTCGGACGATGCGACGCCGTGGTGCGGGACATTTTGCGCCGCGATGCTCCAGCCGGATCGCGTCGAACTCCCGAAACACTGGTACCGCGCCCGCGCGTGGCTTGAGTTCGGCCACCGCATACCGCTCCCGGCGCTCGGCTGCATCGTCGTCTTTGAGCGCCAGGGCGGCGGGCACGTCGGCTTCGTCGTCGGGTACGACGAGCGCGGCCGGGTGATGGTGCTCGGCGGCAATCAAGGCGACGCGGTGAGCATCGCGCCCTTCGACCGCTCGCGCGTCCTCGGCTTCCGCTGGCCGATCGGCAGTAGCGAACCCTTCGTCGCGGTGCCGCTGCTCGCGAGCAACGGCGCGGCGTCATCCAAGCAGGAGGCATAAACCATGCTCGAGCAGATCCTTCCCGCGCTCAAGGGCGCGAAGAAAAGCCGCCTCGTCTGGCTGAACACCGCTGCGGTGATCGCCGCCACGCTGCTCGCTGACGGCGACGTCCGCGCGTGGGTGCTTTCGGCGATCGGCGCCGACGGCCTCGCGCGCGTCGCTGCTGCGGTCGCGGCGCTCAACATCGTCCTGCGCTTCGTCACGACCAAGCCGCTCGCAGAGAAGTGACCCGTGGCGACGGGCATTCCTGCGAGGTTTCAGCTGCTCGGGCACGTCATCACGGTGCGGATCGTCCCGAAGTCGCGCTGGCGGCACGGGCGCGACTGCTGCGGCATCTGGGAGCCTGACAAGCTGCGCATCGACATCCTTGGCGGCCAGCCGGTCACAACGATGCAGCAGACCTTTTGCCACGAGCTGACGCACGCGCTGCTCGACATGATGTCGCACCGCCTGAGCCGCGACGAGCAATTCGTCGACCAGCTCGCGCACCTGCTCCAGCAGGCGCTCACCACTTTTGAGTTTCCACCTGCGAGGGCTGAATGAATCCGAAGGTTACCGACGCGCAGATCATCGCCGCGCTGCGAGAAACGGGCGGCATCCGCGCCGCCGCATCACGCCTGCTCGGCATCAGTTCCAACGTGCTGCTCGGGCGCATCAGCCGGATGCAAGGCGAGGGTATCCGAGTTCCGGAATCGACCTATGACCCGGCGCGGCGTGCGCGCGGAGACGGCGGCAAGCCGGCGTCGGCCGCCACGAAGGCCGAGACGGTCGAGATTCCGAAGCTGCCGACCGGCAAGATCGACATCCGCGAGCTGATCGAGCGGCGCAAGTCGGCCTTCGCGCGCAAGGACGCGGCGGCCGAGGCCCGCAAGCTGATCCCGGTCAAGGTCCGCGGAAACGACCCGATCGGCGTGACTCTGCTCGGCGACCCGCACGTCGACGACGATTCGACCGACCTCGGGCAGCTCGAGCGCGACATCCGCATCATCCAGCGCACCGACGGCCTGTTTGCGGCGTGCGTCGGCGACCTGCAGAACAACTGGGTCGGCCGCCT
>JBEILM010000253.1:0-3972 GCA_040379205.1 Gemmatimonas sp. | reverse complement strand
TTCAGGTAGAACTCGTATGCCGGGCCCACCGGCTGCCGGCTCTGGGCCACCAGCCACTGCTGCAAGGCGTCGTGCGCGGCCCCGATGTGGTCGTAGGGCCCCGTGTAGGCGCACACCGCGGCCGGACCGGCCGGCAGCGTCGTGGCCTGCACGTCGCCGGCGCCGCGCAGCGCCGTGGCGAAGGGCATGCCGATCTCGAGGTCCAGATCCTGCCAGTCCATGTTGTGGTACGCCACAAACGGCGGCCCGGCCGGGCTCGCCCCCTGCGCCGCCGCCTGGGCCATGATCGCCCCCCACGCCGGCCCCAGCACCGCTGAGAGCTGCGCCAGCGGCGCCCGCCGCCGTACGACCAGCGCCGGCTGGGCGGCGCGTTCCTGCATGGCACACGGATACGTCATCGTCACTCCTCCGGCGCTCGGCGCCGGGCGTCGCCCCGATCAGCCCCTTGGGCGGCCACAACGGCCAGCCGCGCCCTCGCACTTACGAATCTCGTGCGCCGCGAAGGCGCAACCATCAGGGTTTCCCCGGACCGCGCCGGGGTTACGTCGGTGACGCGCTGGAAAGACCCGACTCCGCCGCCGCGGTCAGTCCACCGGCAGGTGCTTCTCGTACCCCAGCACCGTCTCTGCCCGCTTCGAGCGCAGGAGTGGATAGAACAGCTGGTGGTACCACCGCTCTTGCCCGTGCCGCCGGTCGTCCTTGAGGCCGTACGCCGGCGGATACTGCCGGGTGATGCGGGACGTACCGAGCAGGATGTCCCAGAGGAAGAGCAGGTTGCCGTAGTTCCCCTGGTACAGGCCAATGCCGTCGTCCTGCGTGAGGGCATGGTGCGCGTAATGCGTGGCCGGCGTGGAGATGGTGCGCTCCAGCACCCACGCGAGCGGGTGCAGCACACGGTACCGGTACAGCCACTGATCCCAGCGCACCGCCGAGTGGGCGCCGATGATGACGCAGAGTTTGACCACGCTGTACCACACGAACGTCCAGCCGAAGCCCAGATAGAGCAGCGCGCCGCCGAGCCAGAGCCCCGGCATCATGGCGTAGTAGAACAGGTTGTTGCGGTACACCACGCGCACGCTCATGTACGACGCCGAGTGGTGCGCGCGGTGCAGCGGCCACAGCACGCTGGTGTGCGACAGCCGATGCCACCAGTACTGGGTGAAGTCGTCGGCCACGAGCAGCGTGAGGATCATGGCCCAGAGCGGCCAGTCGGCCCAGGCGTCGCGCAGGTCGGGGAAGAGCCACGCGCACAGCGCGCGACCGGCCGCGAAGACGCTCCCGGACACGATCGGGAACATGATGCCCACCGCCACGTCGAGGCGGTTGTCCTCTCGCCCGGCCTCCGGGGCGAAGAACTTCCCGATCAGCACCTCGCCGATACCGAAGACGAGGAAGATGGAGACGACGGCGAGGAGCTGAACGAGCTGTTGGTCGGGGTGCATGCCGAATGGTGGGCCCCGGGATCGCCAGGTGGCAAGCGCGGCGGCCGGCCTCGGCACCGACCGTATATTCGACCGCGTCGCCGCGCCTCGCCGTGCATCACCAGCTCGGCGCCATCTCTCCGCTTTTTCACCGCCATCTCCCCTCATGCCCCTCGCGGACATTCTTCGACGTCCAGCACGCCCACCGCGTCCTTCTCCCGTGCGACCGGCACCGCCGTGCGGTGCACTGCAAGGCGGTGCGGCGCAAGCTGGTGATGCCACCGTCCGGGGCCCGCAATGACGCCGCAGGAGGTGGCCGAGGCGTGCCGTGACGCCATGTGGCAGGGGGACCACGCCTCGCAGTGGCTGGGGATGGCGGTGGTAGCGGTGGGACCCGGCACCGCCACCGTGACCATGACCGTGCGCGCGGAGATGGTGAACGGGCACGGGGTGGCGCATGGCGGGCTGGTGGCGACGCTGGCGGACAGCGCCTTCGCCTTTGCCTGCAACGCCTACAACGAGGTGACCGTCGCGGCGGGCTTCGACGTCAACCTGCTGGCGGCGGCGCGGCTGGGCGATGCGCTCACCGCCCACGCCGTGGAGGTGCACAAGGGAGGACGCAGTGGTGTGTACGACGTGGCCGTGTCCAACCAGCGCGGGGAGCGGGTGGCAGCGTTTCGCGGGCGCTCGCGCACCATGAAGAGGACACCGCTGGTACCAGGCGTGCCCATGGGGCCGCCGCCGGGGGCGGCGTAATGGCGGGGGCGGACCCCTCGGCGCTGGAGCCGATCGAGCGGGCCAGCCGCGACGAGCTGGCGGCGCTGCAGCTGGCGCGGCTGCGCGCAACGCTGCAGCACGCCTACGACCGCGTGCCGCACTACCGGCGCGCCTTTGACGCGGCCGGCGTGCATCCGTCGGAGTGCCGCACGCTGGCCGACCTGTCGCGGTTCCCCTTCACCACCAAGGCCGACCTGCGCGAGGAGTACCCGTTCGGCTTCCTGGCGGTGCCGCGCGCACAGCTGGCACGAGTGCACGCGTCGTCGGGGACCACGGGGCGCCCCACGGTGGTGGGGTACACCGCAGGGGACATCGACCGGTGGGCCGACCTGGTGGCGCGCAGCCTGCACGCGGCGGGCGCGCGCGCGGGGGATCTGGTACACGTGGCGTACGGCTACGGGCTGTTCACCGGCGGGCTGGGGGCCCACTACGGCGCCGAGCGGCTCGGGTGCACGGTGGTGCCCATGGGCGGCGGGCAGACGGAGAAGCAAGTGCAGCTCATCGAGGATTTCCGTCCCGACCTCATCATGGTGACGCCCAGCTACATGCAGGTGCTCATCGAGGAGGTGCGGCGTCAGGGGAAGGACCCGGCAGCCCTGTCGCTGCGCACGGGGGTGTTTGGCGCCGAGCCGTGGACCGAGGCGATGCGGCGCGACCTCGAGCAGGCCGCAGGGATCGATGCGGTGGACATCTACGGGCTGTCGGAGGTCATGGGCCCCGGCGTGGCGTGCGAATGCGTGGAGACCAAGGACGGTCCCGTGGTGTGGGAGGACCACTTCTACCCGGAGATCATCGATCCCGACTCCGGGGCGGTGCTTCCCGACGGGAGTGACGGGGAGCTGGTGTTCACCACGCTCACGCGCGAGGCGATGCCGCTGGTGCGCTACCGCACGCGCGACCTCACGCGACTGCTGCCACCCACGGCGCGCAGCATGCGGCGGTTGGGGCGCATTGGCGGGCGCAGCGACGACATGCTCATCATCCGCGGCGTGAACCTGTTCCCGTCGCAGGTGGAGGAGCTGGTGCTGCAGCAGGGGGCGCTGTCGGGACACTACCAGCTGGAGGTATCGCGCGAGGGGCTGCTGGACCAGCTGCTGGTGCGGTGCGAACTGCGGCCGGAGGCGGGCGGGGCCAACTGCGACGCGGTGGGGGCCGTGCTGCAGGGGCGGATCAAGACGCTGTGCGGCGTGACCGCGCAGGTGGTGGTGCTGGACCCCGGGGCACTGGAGCGCTCGGCGGGGAAGGCGCGGCGCGTGGTGGATCGGCGGCCGGGGAGCCGGTCATGACCACCCCCACCAAACCCGCGTCACCTCCATCGGGCAGCCCACCCCCCGGCACCCCCAAGATGCCGCGCCGCGCCTGGCTGCTCTTTCTGGGTGTCGTGGTCGTGAACGTGCTGCTCATCCAGTACTGCGTGCCCAAAGACGAGGCCACCGCGCTGCCCTGGTCGCGCTTCCGGCAGGAGGTCGCCAACGGCAACGTGGCGTCGATCGACGCCCGCGGCGACGTCATCACCGGGCGCTTCCAGCGCCCGGTGTCGTGGAACGACCCGCGCGATACCACCGCCGCCGCACCGCGCAGCGTCACCACCTTCACCACCACCGTCCCCGCCTTCGCCGACCCCGGTCTGGAAGCGCTGCTGGCCGCCAAGGGGGTGGAGATCCGTGCCGTCTCCACGCAGAAGAAGACGTCCTTCCTCGGCATGCTGTTCAGCCTCGTGCCGACGCTGCTTTTCATTGGCATCTATCTCTGGTTCTTCCGGCGCATGGCCCGG
>JBEILM010000252.1:0-4004 GCA_040379205.1 Gemmatimonas sp. | reverse complement strand
GTGCCGCGCAGCACGGCGGTCAGTCGGTTCTGGTCGCCGCCACCGAACCACACGCCCGTCGCGCCGTCGAGCAGGCGCACCACCGAATCGAGGTCCGCCTGCCGCCGGTCGATCCAGAGGGCCCGCGCCTCGGCGCCCAGCGCCCGGAAGTCCTTGGCCTTGGCCTCGCCGCTGCGTTCACCGCCGGCGCTCGCCTGGGCGAACACCACGATCTTCGCGCGGCCGGCGCCGCCGGCTCGCCGCACGAAGTCCTCCACCAGCGCCGGCGGTTGCGCCCCGCCGCCGACGATGAACAGGGTGCCGCGCACCCCATCGGTGGGGGTCGGCTGGGCAGGAAGCGAACGGTCGGGCAGCAGCGCCGCCCACAGGAGTGTGACACACAACAGGACGGCTGGCCGCACACGTCGTGCAGTCAGCCGTCCCGTGATCACCGCCGTGTCGGCGGGAAATGCATCAGGCGCGACCATGGAGATCCTGGGAGGAGGATGCTGCGAATCTACACGGCCCACTCCACCCCGCGACGTCTCCCTACCGGGTCTGCACCTCGATGACCTTGCCCTCGGCCTATCGTCGGGCGCCGCCGTCAGGCAAACGTGGACCGCACCGATGGTGCTGTCGTGATCACTGGCGGAAGAAGTACACGTATTTCGCCACGAGCCCGCCACGTGACGGGCGTGCCCACGGAATCGGCCGGTCGAGGCCGGTGGGCCAACTGCTGTTCCACACCACGAACAAGTCGCTCCCCGGCTTCACCGTCCACCGCACGCGGGCATTCGTAGACGCCCGATTCGACTGGTTGTCCCACTGCCCGAAGAGCGTGGCGTTGAGCCGCGGATTGAACGCGTAGTCGCTGCGCACGCGAACCGTATTGGCGGTGAACCGCGCGGCCGCGAGCGATACCGCCGAGCGCGACAGCTCGACCGTCGCCAGCAGGTGCGGTGTTCTCCGAAGGCGCATGCTGCCGCTCACCTCGGTGGAGCGTCCGTCGTAGAATGCGCCCGTGCTCGCATTGAGCGTCACCCGCACCGCGCGCGCCTCGGCGCTGTTGAACTGCATCTCACCGCGACTCCACCAGTATTGCCCCGCATCCACCACCGCCCCGGGGAAGAGCGAGAAGGCGCGATCCGGTGCATCGAATCGTCGGCGCACGTTGATCTCGAAGCGATCCCCCGTCTGGAACTGCAACCCCAGCGGCTTGAGGCTGAACGAGGCGTTGTCGAGACCGCCGCCAAGGCCCCACACGAGATCGTAGCCCAGCAGATTGAACTCGTAGCGGCGGATGGCGCTCCGGCGTGCCGGCCGCGGCGTGAGCTGCGTGTTGCCACCCAGCCGGTGAATGCCGCGCTGCTGCACGAACCCCAGCGCCGGATCGTAGGCCGCGTCGATGCGATCGTAGCGCACGACGATGTCGGCGTTGTCGTTCGGGTAGTCCGCCACCAGCCGGTAGTGACCGCCCACCGCGCCACCCACCGAGTCCCGGCTCCAGGCCGCGTTGCCCAGAATGACAAGGTTCTGACCGCCCTGCACGACATAGGGGAGCGAGAAGTCCACCCCCGCCGCCGCCGCAGCCGGACGGCCGGTCTGTCCGGCAAATGTGCCCATGGCACCCACGTAGCCGCGGCCAAGCAGGTCCTGCTTCACCCGCAGCACGGCGTTGGTGGCGTTCTCGTCACCCGACGTGCGCGCCGCCAGCAGCCCCACCTGCCGGTCGCCGGCGCGCCCCTGCATGCGCACGCCGAACGGAATCGTGACCGGCGTGCCGTTGGCCCCCAGCCCGATACGGCGCGAATAGAACATCTGCGCCTGCTGCGGCCGGCCGAAATCGAAGACAGCCGACCCTTCGGTGAAGAACGACCGCTGCTCGGGAAAGAACAGCGGGAACCGCGTGAGGTTCACGATCTGCCGGTCGACCTCGGCCTGCGCGAAGTCCGGGTTGAACGTGACATCGGCGGTGATGGTGTTGGTGATGGGGGCCTTGATGTCGAGGCCGATGTTCGCGTCGCTCACCGAGCGCGCGAGCACGCTGTCGCCCCGCACGGCAAAGAAGGTCCGCTCGGGCAAACGCGACTCCCCCGACACATACGGACGCGCCTCGATACGCGGCCGGCGCGGCAGCCCGTCGAGACCACCGACGAGCCCCTCCCGCTCCAGAAAGCGGAAGCCCTCGGTGCGCTTCCACGCGCGCCAGAGCACCTCCTCGTTCTTGCGGGGCATGAAGCGCCGGAAGTTCATCCCCATCAGGCTGTCGCCTTCGGCATAGCGCAGCGTGGCCCACGGGATGAGCATCTCGATGAAGTAGCCCTCGTCGGTCACCTGGGTCCGCACGTCCCAGACCCCGTCCCAGCTTTCGTTGCCGCTCTCGGCGTCCACATGCTCGCCATCCCACAGCGCTCCGTTGGCATTGGCCCGGAAGTAGAAGCCGCTGCGCTTGTCGTGCAGCCCGTCGATGGCCAGCGAGACGTAGTCGTCGGAACGCAACTCGGCGTCACGCCGCAGCTGCGAGCGCACGATGCGCCGGGCATCAGTATCGTAGCACCACCAGCCGATGGCCATCCCCGTCGGGGTGGCGAGCACACGCACCACGGTGCGTTCGGTGGCCGGGGCGCCTTCCTGCGGGTCGCGCTGCCGGAAGTCGGTAATGGAGTCGGCCCTCGCCCAATCGGGCTCGGTGAACCGTCCGTCGAGGGTGATGGTCCGCGTGGTACGATAGACCTGGAAGTCAGGCTGAGCGTGCAGCGACGCCACGGGCATGGCGACGGCGACGCCAAGCGCCAGCGCCGACACTGTCGCACATCGGCGCCGTTTGGAGGGAGAAAGAAGCATCGATGGGTTACGGCGAGACGGGACGAAGTGCTGATGTACGGGTCCGGCCGCGGTGTGCCTTCCCCCATCGGGGCCGCCGCGGAATACTTGTGCATGCCCGACACCTCCCTGATCGCTCCCACCATCGCCGACATCCGTGCCGCTGCCGCGCGGATCGCCCCCTACGCCGCCGTCACCCCGCTGCTCTCGTCGCCGGCGCTCGACGCCGCCGCCGGCGGGCGAGTGCTGCTCAAGGCTGAAGTGCTGCAGCACACCGGCTCCTTCAAGCTGCGCGGCGCGCTCAATCGCCTACTGCAGCTCTCCGCCGAGGAACGCGCGCGCGGCGTGGTGGCGTATTCGTCGGGCAATCACGCGCAGGCGGTGGCCTACAGCGCCACGCTGCTGGGCATGCGCTCGGTGATCGTGATGCCCAAGGATGCCCCCGCGCTCAAGATCGAGCGCACACGGGCCTTTGGCGCCGAGGTGGTGCTGTACGACCGCTACACCGAGGACCGGGTGGCCATTGGCGGGGCAATTGCGACCGAGCGCGGGTCGACGGTGGTGCCGCCCTTCGAGGATCCGCACGTGGTGGCCGGCCAGGGCACCCTCGCGCTGGAGGCTTTTGCGCAGGCGGCGTCGCTTGGCGCCCAGCCCGACACGCTGCTGGTGTGCTGCGGCGGCGGCGGGCTGACCGCGGGGTGTGCCCTCGCCGCCGAAGCCGTGTCACCCGGCACCACGGTGCACCCCTGCGAGCCCGCCGAGTTCGACGACATGGCGCGGTCGCTCGCACTCGGGTACCGCGTGCCGAACGAGCCGGGCAAACGCTCCATCTGCGATGCGATCGTGACCGACATCCCGGGTGAGTTCACCTTTGCCATCAACCAGCCGCGCGTCGGGCGCGGCCTGCGGGTCACCGACGACGACGTGCTGCGGGCGATTGCGTTCGCGGTGCGTGAGCTCAAGCTGGTCGTGGAGCCCGGCGGGGCGGCGGCGTTGGCGGCGCTGCTTGCGGGCAAGGTCGAGACGGCTGAGCGGACGACGCTGGTGGTGGTGACCGGCGGCAACATCGATCCGCAGTTGTTGGCGCGGGCGGTGGGCGGCAGATAGGCGGAAAGGCATGCATGTACAGCGGTGAACCGCGTGATGGGGCCAACGCCAACCGAGTAACAGACGTGGGCACTGCGCTTCAATGCTGGTATTGG
>JBEILM010000251.1:0-4048 GCA_040379205.1 Gemmatimonas sp. | reverse complement strand
GGCGTGGACTACAACCGCAACTTCGGCGACCCCACCTATTCCTCGCCAGCCAGGCGGGAGGCGTGGGTCATCGATACCCGCAGCGGGGCCCGTACGGCGCTGTTCGCCGAACCGCGCGCGCTCGGGCCGATGACCTGGTCGCCCGACGGCGCCACGCTGGCGGTGCTGGTGCAGCGCGCCGACGACCAGCACGACGTGCTGCTCTGGGACCGCGCCACCCGGCGCACGAAGCCGCTGGCCATGCCCGCCGGGCGCTACGCCTTTGCCGGCAGTCGGCTGCGCTGGAGCGACGATGGCCGCCAGCTCACGCTGTCGCTGCGCAGTACGGCGTGGCGCACGAAAGCGGCCGCCGAATTTGCGCGGCTCACCGTGGGCCCGCGCATCGTGATGTCCAGCGACGAGCCGTTTCTGGCGTGGAATGGCCTCCAGCGCCAGGGGATGATCGAATCGGTGGTGCGGGTCGATGTACGCAACGGCACCGCCACCGACCTGCTCCCCGAGGCCATGCGCCAGCAGTGGCAGCTCACGCGCGATGGCGCCGCCGTGGTCTACACCGAGGATGCCACCGTCAAGACGGACTACGACGTGATCGGCGGCAGCGAGCAGCGGCTCCTGGTGCGCGACGTGGCGGGTGGGGCGCCGCGCGAGCTGTTCCGCTCGCTCCGGAACATCCGCCCGGTCTGGGATCGCGACGGGCGCCGCTTTGCCTACACGCGCGACGACCAGCTCTACGTGGGCAGCCTTGCCGATACGGTGCGCGTGCGGATTGCCGGTGACACCACCCCGCGCAGCGATACCACGGCGGCGGCCCGCACACGGCGCAGTCGCGAGCGCTTCACGCCGGTGAGCTGGGTGCCGGCCAGCGCCACACAGGGCGCGGCGCTCGTGGCCACCAACCCCGACGGCGTGTGGCTCATCGACCCGGCCTCGCGCCAGCGTACCCTGATGGTGGCGAGCAGCGACTCGGTGCCATCCACTCCGCGTGTGCGCGTTGCCGGTGCCCTGAATCAGGGGGCCGCGCTGCTGCTGGTCATGGAGTCGCGCACCAGCTGGAATCGCGGGCTGCTGCGCTTCGATCGCGCCACGGGCCGGCTGGATACCCTGTCGCAGGACACGCGGCTGGTGGGCAGTATCACCACGTCCGAAGACGGCAGCACCGCCATCATCGCCGGCGGCCCGGGCAACCGCCCCGCCGACCTGTGGGCGCTGCAGGGCGACTTCCGTGCGTGGCAGCGCCTCACCGAGGCCAATCCGCAGCTGGCGCAGCGTGCGCTGGGCGCCACCGAGCTGTTGTCGTACCTCGACGCCGATGGCGTTCGCGAGTGGGGCGTGGTGCACTATCCCGCGAATTACGTGAAGGGACAGCGGTATCCCACCGTGTTCCTGGTGTACGAGGACTTCTTCGCCGACAGCTGGGATGCCATGGCCAACCTGCTCAACGCCCACGGCTACATGGTGGTGAAGCCCTCGGTGCGCTTCGACATCGGCTACCCCGGCGAAGCGTGGCTGAAGGGTGTCACGGCGGCCGCCAACAAGGTCATCGAGATGGGCCTTGCCGACAGCACGAAGCTGGGGGTGCACGGTACCAGCTACGGCGGCTACGCCACCAACCTGCTCATCACCCAGACCCGCCGCTTCAAGGCGGCCATCAACATCAGCGGCAAGGTGGACGTGATCAGCTTCTACACCGACTCGCCGCGCCTCGGCGTGCGCAACGTGCACGCTGCGGAAAAGAGCCAGGACCGGCTGGGGGCCACGCTCTGGGAGCAGCCGCAGAAGTACATCGCGCAATCGGCGGTGATGTTCGCCGACCGCATCACCACGCCGCTGCTGCTGCTCACGGGGGAGCAGGACCACAATGTGCCCGCCATCAACACGCGCGAGATGTATTACGCGCTGCGTCGCCTGGGTAAACCGGTCACCTGGGTGACGTACGCCAACGGCGGCCACGGCGTTCCCCTCTCGTCACTCGACGACTGGACCGACTTCCACACCCGTGTGCTGGGGTGGTACGACCGCTACCTCAAGAACGCGACGCGAGGCACGGCGACACCCTGAGGCGACGACACCGCACCCGATGGTGCGGTGCCGGATGGCGCCGCCTCTGGCACGGTGGCCGCCAACCCGAAGTGCGACCGCAGCAGCTCGCGCATCGCGCCGGCCACGTCGTCTTCCATGGCGAAGAGATCGTTCTTCGTGCCCTCGATCCGGTCGGCAAACAGCGTGAAGCCGTCTCGGGCGTCCACCAGCCGCACCGTCAGCCGCACGCGCTCCCCCTGCACCTCCACGACGCCCTCCACGAGGGTGCGCACGGGCATGCGCGACGTGTCGCCGGCGGCGATCCGCCGCTGCAGCGCCTCCGCCGCCGAGCGTGAGCTCACCTTGAGACCACGCTCGCGCGCCAGCGCGTCGGTGATGGCATCGGCAATGGCAGTGGCGGCGTAGGCCTGCGACGTATCGGCGCTGAGATACGCAAACGGCAGCACGGCCACGCTCGGCGTGGGGTCGGGCGGCAACGCCTCGGCCGGGGTCGCGACAGTCTGCGGCGGCGCGCCCCTGGCTGTGCGCGTTCCTTCTCCCACGCCGAGCCACCAGGCCACGGCCCCGATGAACACCGCGCCAATCGCCGCCAGACCGGCTCGCGCGCGCACCCACGAGCGCGGGGCGCCGTCGCGGGTTGCAGAGCCGGTCCGAAGCTGCCGCAGTGCCGCCGTGCCGGATGTCGTGGCGGTGACCGGCGTGAAGCTGCCGCTCATCATCTGCGGGTCGTCGAACGCCTGCGCGAGCGCGGCCGCACTCTCCGGCCGCCGCAGCGGGTCCTTCTCCAGGCACTGCATGACCAGCGCCGCGAGCGCCGGGGGCACATCGGCGCGCTGCTGCTGCACGGGCACCGGCGTCTCGGAAATGTGCGCCGCCATGACCTGCTGTGGCGACCGGCCGCTGAACGGCGGAGCCCCGGTGAGCATCTCGTACGCCATGACACCCAGCGCGTACAGGTCCATGGGATACGAGGCCTGCGGATCGGCCGCCACCTGCTCGGGCGCCATGTACGCGGGGGTGCCCATGGACACGCCGGCGGTGGTGGTCGCGCCCGATGCCGACCCGCCCGCCACCAGCGCCTCGTGTTCGTGCCGGGCCTCGGCGAAGGCCTTGGACACCCCGAAGTCGGCCACCACGGCAGCGTCGTTGGCGAGCAGCACGTTGTCGGGCTTGATGTCGCGGTGCACCACCCCGCGGGCATGGGCCACCGCCAGCGCGCGCGCCACGTCGCGCAGGATGCGCACCGTGTCCACCACCCGGAGCGGCCCGCCCGCGAGCCGCGCCCGCAGCGACTCCCCCTCCACGAAGGGCATGAGGAAGTAGGGCAGCCCGTGAATGTCGCCGGTGTCCAGCACCGGAACGATGAGCGGGTGCTGCAGCCCTGCCGCGGTGCGGATTTCCCGACGAAAGCGGTCGGCGCTCACGCCGGCGCCGAGTTCCTCACGCAGCACCTTGATGGCCACCCGCCGCCCCAACCGATGGTCGTGCGCCACGTACACCCGCGACATGCCGCCCCCGCCAAGCTCACGCTCGACGGTGAAATCGTCGCCAAGATGGCGCTGGACGGTGGCGAGCAGCGTGGACACCGGGGATCAGGGCGGCAGATCGGGGAGCATCACCAGATTGGACACCAGGACCGGTCGCTTCGTTTCGTACCCAGTCGAACTTCGAGGCACGAAAAAGCCCGGTGCGACGGGGTCGCCCGGGCGTCTTTCGTGTGGAGGCCATCCGGCTCAGTGGTGCGCCGGCCCCATGATGTTCTTCGTGTAGATCGCGATCACGATCGCGATAAGCGCGATCTGCCCGATGGGGCCGATCGCCAGGATGCCGCTGAAGATCGCCGAGATGAGCGTGAGCGGGATCTTGATGATCGGCAGCAGGAAGTCGGCGTTCGCAGGATAGCTGAAGAACGGCATGCAATGGCCTCGTTTGGGGTCAGGCGCAGAAGACTAGCAGGGCTCGTCAGGCGGCGGTAGCGCCGCCCCCGGGTACCCCTCGTCAACGGCCG
>JBEILM010000250.1:0-4057 GCA_040379205.1 Gemmatimonas sp. | reverse complement strand
CATGGTCACGCGCTGGGGCATGAGCGATCAGCTCGGCATGGTGCAACTCGCCCCGCGAGAGAATCCCTATCTGGGCACGGTGGCCGGCTTCCAGGGGCCGCACCCCTACAGCGAACAGACGGCGCAGACCATCGACGCCGAAGTGCAGCGCATCATCGCCGAGTGCCACGCCGAGGCCACGCGGCAGCTCACGGTGCATCGCGCCGCCCTCGACCGGTTGGCCGCCGCCCTGCTCACCCGCGAAACGCTCGACACCGAGGACATTCTCGAGGTGACCGGGCTGCCACCGGCACCACCGTTGCCCGCAGCGCCGCGACCGGCCTGACCGTCAGAGGAGCGTCGGGTTGCGTTGCCACACGGATATGGTGAGCGCCGTCGCGAACGACACCCACGCCAGGTAGGGCACCAGCATCAGCCCGGCAACGCGGTCGCGTCGCCAGAACAGCACCAGCGTCACCAGAATGGCGCTCCACAACGTGATCACCTCGGCGGTCGCCCACGGGCCGTCGCGCCACACGAAGAACAGCCAGGTCCACAGGGCGTTGAGCACCAGCTGGCCGGTGAATACCGCCAGCGCCCCGCGCGCCGCAAAAAAGCCCACGCCGCGCCAGACACGAAACGCCGCGATGGCCATGAGCAGGTAGAGCGTGCCCCATGCCGGCGCGAACAGCCACGGTGGCGGCGCCCACGCCGGCTTGTCGAGGATGGCGTAGAAGTCGGCCGAGGTGCGCGACGCGAACGAGGCCACGTATGCCGCCGTCAACGTGACGGCGAACGAGCCGAATAGCGGCAGCGCCAGCGGCGTCCGGCCGGGGGCCGGGTGGGCAGCATCAGAAGACACGGGTCCAGGTGCCACAGCGGTTCGCCTTGAACGCCAGATCGGTGGGGCCGATCGCCACCAGCGCCGGCGCGGCCCCGGTGACGTTTTCGATCACATCGCCCTCACCGCGCAAGTTGCGCAATCGTGCCCAGTAGCAGCCGGGGCCCGTGCCGTTGGAGCGCCAGACGCCGGGCTGAATGTCCACACCCACCAGATACACGCCGTCGCCGAACGGCGCCGTCACGCTGGTGGTCACCGGACCGCTCACTTCGGTCCACAGTCCGCAGCGGTTCGATTCGAACGCCGCGTCGCTGGCCACGATCTCCACCAGCCGCGGGCCGGCGCCGATGTCGTTGGCAATGATCGCGGTCGCGCTCCCCGACGTGTTGCGGAGGCGCGCCCAATAACAGGAACCGGAGGCCGCGTTGACGCTGCGGTAGCGCCCCGGCGGGATGTCGGTGGTGACCAGGTGGGTGCCGGTACCGAAGGCGAACGGCTGGATGGTGATCACCTGCGCGAAGGGCGCGAAGCTCCCGGCGCGAAACAGCAGCGTGGCGGTGGCGCCGATCGTGCCGCGCACACCGAGCCCCGTGAAGGTGACCACACCGTTGCTCACGGTGCGCGTGGTGACTCCCAGGAGCGACGCCCCCGACACCGATGCCGTGACGGTGATCGTGTTGTTGCTGAGCACCACGTTCCCGGCGGCGTCCTGCACCTGCACCACGGGCGGCGTGGTGAAGGCACCGCCATTGAGCGCCCCCGCCGCGTCCTGCGTGATGGCGATGCGCGCCGGCGGGCCGTGCGACACCACCACCGCGACGGCACCCTGCACCGCGGTCGCCCCGGTACCAGCACGGGCCGTGATCGTGGCCGGACCGGCGAGTATGCCGGTGATGGTCCCCGTGTCCGACACGCTCGCCACCGTGGGCGACGACGAACTCCAGGTGAGCGGCCCGGTGGCGATGGGCGCACCGAACTGATCGGTGCCGGTGACCTGTGTCGCGATGGTGGTGCCCGACACGAGCGCCGGGTTGGCCACTCGCACCGTGAGGGTGGTGAGCACCGGTGCGGCGGTGACCGTGAGCCCGGCGGAGGCCGCGAGGCCGCCAGAGGTGGCCGTCACGGTGGCACTGCCGGCGCCCACCGCCGTGACGAGCCCCGACGACGCCACGGTGACCACGGCGGGCGCGCTCGAACTCCAGGTGACGGTTCCGAGCGCAACCGGCTGCCCATTGCGGTCGCGGCCGGTGGCCGATGCCTGAGCGGTTTGTCCGACCACCAGCGACGCACGATCGAGCGACAGGGCGACCGACGAAACTGCGGCCGGGCCGGGCGGCGTCGGCGCATTCATCCGATCGCTGCCACCACCGCAGGCCATCAGACCGAGCAGGGTGCCCCATCGCCCCGACCAGCGGGACCATCGGGAAATTCGTAGGGACGAACGGCGGGTTTTCGGTGACATCGTTCCTTCCAAGCTAATGCGAAGCCCGCGCATGGCGGTATGGTCCGGAAGTTGACGCGACATCGCGACGCTGATCACGCTCCGCCGCTGGAATCGGCCGTGCCTCCTTCCCGCCACCCCTCGGACGCGCCGCATGACGGTGTGCCCGTTCCCGCCCCGCCAACGCCCACGCACGATGCCGACCGGCTGCTCGAGCTGATCGGCGACGCGTACATCGTGCTCGATCGCGAGTACCGGTTCGTCCCGGCGAGCCGCGCCGCGCAGCGCGACCTGCAGAAATCGCTCGACAAGATTCGCGGGCGCGTGCACTGGGAGGTGTTCCCGGCGTCGTTCGAGATCACGGCCGGCCAGCGCTATCGCGCGGCGGCCGAAACCGGAGTCGTCCAGCACTTTCGCGAGCACGGCAAGTTCGAGCGGTACGACATCCACTTTGAGACGACCGCCTACCCCCACCATGCACTTCCCCTCGCTTCCCTCCGGCGAGACCGCGTTCGCGCAATGCGTGGCCAGCACGCCCGAGGCCCACGCCGCCACCGTGCTGCTGGTGGAAGACGAAGCCCCGCTGCGCACCACGGTGCGCCGCATGCTCGAACGCCGCGGGTACATGGTGCCCGAGTGCCGGCACGGCGGCGACGCGTTGCCGGTGTGGCGCGAACATGGCGAGCACATCGACGGGGTGGTCAGCGACGTGCGCATGCCCGAATTGGGTGGCCGCGAACTGGTGGCCGTGCTGTGTGCCCAGCGCCCGACGCTGCCTGTGGTGCTGATGTCGGGCTGCAGCGATCAGGACGTCGTGGTCGGCGGCATGAGCCAGAGCGAGGTCGTGGCCAAGCCGTTCAGCGGCGACGTACTGCTGGCGGCTATCCATCGGGTGCTGGGGCCCGCGGGTGGTGGGGAGGGGCGGTAGCGGTGGTGTTGACGGGGCGCCTACCGGCTCGCACTTTTCACCAGGCGTATTTTATGGAGGGATGCATGCGACGACTGCTTTTGCTTCTGATCATCGCTGGTGCCCCCATGGCCGCCATCGGTGCCCAGCCGACCACTGGCCGGATCGACGGTCGTGTGCTGCCGCCGGGCAACGGGGTGCCCCTGGTGGGCGGCGAGCCCCAGGCGGGAGTCTCCGTGGTGCTGCAGGCCTTCGCCGACACGATGACCGTGCGCACGGTCCACACCGACGCCGCGGGCAAGTTCGTCATCGACGGTCTGCCGCCGGACCGGTACCGCCTCCGCCTGCAGCCTCCCCGTCACCTCGGCGCATCGGCACCCCTGCGCGAACTGGCGGTGCATGTCCGCAGTGGGCGCACGGTGCGGGTGCAACTCCTCGGGTGGCGCACTCCCGTAGCCGCCGACGGCTCGGGGTGCGGCGAGCACGAATTGGATCATCCGGCCGGCATCGAGCGGGGCGGCCCCCTGCGGCCGGTGGCCAACGGCGCGGCCGTATTGATGACGCTGCGTCCCGGTGAGCAGGGGATCAAGACGCAGTATGCGCTGCTGGACGGATGCCGCCCCGCTCCTCTCAGTGAGCGGGGCGCGGCGCCGCCGCGATAGGCGTCGGCGGATCGCGGACGCCCGCTGGGGAGCGAATGACCAAGGCCTCGCTGCAACCGGAGTTGCGGCGAGGCCTTGTTGTATGCAATCGGGACGGCGGGATTCGAACCCGCGACCCCCTGAACCCCATACTCAAGGTTCAGCGCGCAAATCACGGCGCCAGAGGGAGTTAGCGACCCGCTGACTGGCGTCGTACGACGCATTCAGGGGGTCGCCAGCCCATAAAT
>JBEILM010000249.1:0-4061 GCA_040379205.1 Gemmatimonas sp. | reverse complement strand
TACAACTGGTCGAACATCCAGAACAGCAACGACCGGGCGCGCTTCACTGGCCTGCTCAAGGTCCGCTATCGCCCACTGACCTGGCTGACGGCCGAGGGCAACACGAACTTCGATCGTGGCTCGCGTACCTTCCGGTCGCTCCGGCCGCTGGGCTACATCGGCTCCACCGGCACGGTGAGCAGGGGCAGCCTGTTCAATCAGGAAGACGTGACGCAGGCCTACAACCTGGGGGCGACGCTCACGGCGGTGCGCAGCACCTCGTGGTTCACCAATACGACGAAGCTGGCCTGGGTCTACGAGGACCAGCAGAACACGAGCACCACCGTGCAGGCCACGGCGCTCACCGTGCCGCGGGTCACGGAGTTCTCGGCGGCTTCGCGCGATCCGGAGAATCCGGTCATCCCCGGCTCATTCTCGCAGCCGATCCGCAACCAGAACTTCTTTGCGATTACCACGTTCGACATCAAGGACCGCTACATCATCGACGGTCTGATCCGTCAGGACCAGTCGTCGCTGTTCGGCGAGGACCAGCGTTCGCGCACTTTCAAGCGGTTGTCCGGTGCGTGGCGCGTCTCCGAGGATTTCTCGCTTCCGGGTATCGACGAACTCAAGCTGCGCACGTCGTACGGGGAGGCGGGGCTGCGCCCCGTGTTCGACGCGCAGTACGAACAGTTCGCCATCCAGGGCGGCAGTCCGGTCAAGGTCACACTCGGCAACCCCAACCTGCGTCCGGCGTTTTCCCGGGAAATCGAAGCCGGCTTCAACGTGAACTTCCTCAAGAATTTCACGTTCGAGTACAGCTATTCGAGCAAGATCACCGACGACCAGATCCTCAACGTGCCGGTGTCGTCGGCCACGGGCTTCCGCAACCAGTGGCTCAATGCCGGCTCGCTCGCGGGCAGGACACACGAGGTGCTGCTCGGGGCGGTGCTCGCCTCCACGCGCGACTTCCTGTGGCGGGTGAACATCGCCGGTGACCGCACCCGTCAGACGGTGCGCAGCCTCGCCGTCCCGCCGTTCCTGGTCGGCCCGGTGGCCAACACCACGATCTTCCGCCTGGCCCCGAACGAGCCGTTCGGCATCGTCTACGGCAGTCGCTGGGTGGACTCGCAGGACCGACTCGACGCCATGCTGCGGACCCGGCGTCTGAGTGGTACCGCGGCCGATTACGTGCAGAACGAAGAAGGCTATTTTGTGCCGCGGTCGGCGTGGCGCACCGTCAACGAGCGCCCCATCAAGTTCGCTGACAGCACCGGCAACACGCTCTTCCAGATCGCCGACGTAAATCCCGACTTCAACCTGAACTTCAACACCCAGCTCAACTGGAAGAAGCTCTCCGTGACGGCGGTGGTGAACTGGGTGAAGGGCGGGCAGATCTACAACTACACGCGCCAGTGGCCGTTCTTCGATCAGCGGGACCCCGCGTTCGACCAGCGCGGCAAACCGGAGAACGAGAAGAAGCCGACGACGTACTACGCAACGTTCTACAACAACTTCGACGCCAACGAGTACTTCGTCGAAAACGGCACGTACGTCCGCCTGCGTGAGCTCGCGGTCAACTACGAAATCCCACGGGTCATCGTGAAGCGCTTCGGCCTCAGCGAGGGGCGCAGTGCCCGCCTCGGCGTGGTCGGCCGCAACCTGTTCACGAGCACCAAGTACAGCGGATACGATCCCGACGTGTCGGGCGGCGGGAGCAATCCGTTCGCCTACCGTGTAGACTACTTCACGTACCCCATCTTCAGGACGTTCACGTTCATGCTGGAGCTCGGCCTGTGAGCCCCCTCGATCCGAACTTCTCACTCCGCGTCCGCGGGGCCGTGGGCATCGCCTTGGGTGCCTTGCTGCTCGCCAGCTGCAATTCCCTCGACGTCGAGAACCCCAACGCGCCGGACGCCACACGGGCGCTGGCCGATCCCGCGGCCATCGAGGCGGTGGCGGGCGGTACGCTGCGCACCTGGTTCAACACGTGGGACGGCATGGAAGGGGGCGGCCCGCTGGTCCCGATGGCCCAGACCTACTCGGCCTCGTGGAACAACTTCAACATGAACTTCTACTCGTCGATCGACGGTGACGGGACCCGCAACTCGCGCCCGTTCCAGAACGACCTGGCGTCGGCCGGCCGCACCACGATGATTGCCTACTGGGAGGGGTACTACTCCACGCTCTCCTCGGCGGTCGACGTGCTCACGGCCATCCGGAAGAACAACCTCGTCATCGGCAACGCCAGCAACACGAAGCGGGCCGAGACCATTGCCCAGTTCATGCGGGGCGCGGCGCTCATGGGCATCGCGCTCAACTACGACAAGGGTTACGTGATCGACGAGAACACCGACCTCGCCTCTCTTGTGTACAAGACGCGCAAGGAGGTGCGGGACGCGGCGGTGGCGGCATTCGCCAATGCGGCCACGCTGGCGGCGGCGAACCAGTTCACCACGCCTTCGGCGTGGACCAACGGCACGGCGTACACCAACACGCAGATCGCCGCGCTGGCGCGCACGATGGCGGCGATGACGCTGGCCTACTACCCGCGCACCGCCGACGAGAATGCGCAGGTGGACTGGAACGCGGTGGCGCAGCTGGCGTCGCAGGGCATCTCGGCCGGTACCAACCGGTTCGACTTCATCTTCACCGGTGACGGCTGCAACTCGTGGTGCCACGAGATCCTGTTCTGGTTCAACGCGTTCGACGGCGGCCGCGTGAGCACGCGCGTCGCGGCGCTGCTCGACCCGGCCACGCAGCGGCATCCGTATCCCGCCGGTGGCAACCCCCGCCCGAATTCGCCCGACAGGCGGCTCGGTGACGGCTCCTTCGGTCCGGACGACGGCGATTTCGCCGGGTACTTCGGCACCATCCCCAAGACGGCGCGGGGTGGCACCGACTTCGTGTACTCCACGGAGGAGATCTTCCGTCCCGACCGCGGCATGTATCATCAGTCCAACATCGGCCACATTCGCTATGACCGCTCCGGCGAGCAGTCGCCGAACGGGATCTACGGTGGCTTCGGGCCGGCGCCGGTCATCACGCGGCACCAGAACGACCTGGTCTGGGCCGAGGCCGAACTGCGGCGTTCGGGTGGCAACCTGGCCACGGCAGCGAACCTGATCAACAACACGCGCGTCGATCGTGGCGGCCTCACGCCGGCTACGGCGGGTGAAGGGCAGGCGTCACTCCTTCAAAAGCTCATCTACGAACAGGAGGTCGAACTGCTGGGCCTCGGCGCAGCCCCCTTCTATCAGCGCCGCCGGGTGGCCAACGGCCTCCTGACGGGGACGCCGCGCGAGATGCCGGTGCCAGCCAAGGAGCTGGGGGTCAAGGGTGACGCGTTCTACACCTTCGGCGGGACCAGCAACCCGGCCAACAGCCCGACCCCACCGTGATGCGTGGCAGCAGCCACCTGCATTCCGTGTCACCACGAGAGGCCGGGCCTGCGCCCGGCCTCTCGTGCGTTCGCCCGGCGCTGTTCCCGAATGCGCCGTCGTGGCAGACTTCGCGCATGAACCCGATGGCCTTGCTGGCTGCGATCATCGGCACCTCGTTACAGAGCGCCTGCAGCGCCGAGCCCGCCCGCACGCCGGCTGCACTGCGGCTTGATGGCTCGCCGGCATCACTTGGAGTCGCCCTGCGAAGCGAGGGGGCTGAGCAGCGTGGGTACGCGGCGGCTGACAGTGCGCCACGGATCATCGTGCGCGCCGCCGACGGTCGAGACGACGACGCACGGTTGTGCAGCGTGGTTGCCTCGCGCACGCGGGCGCCGGTCGCATTGGCTTGGGGTTTTCCGGTGGACTCCGCACTGCCGAGGCTCGCCACGCGCGTGCTCGTGGAGGGTGACGTGCAGGGGGTACGCTTCGTGCTCCCCGGTGCCGAGTCCCGCTACGTATTCGAGGGGCTCACACGCGACGGCGTGTGGCGGGTGAGTATGCGCTGGCCGGTCACCAGCGACTCGGCGCAGGCGGTCCCGGTGGGGGCGCCGGACTCGCTGATCGAACGGGCGCTTACGCCGTCACCGCAGGTGCTCGACTCGTTGGTCGCCGCACTTCGGCTGACCGAGGAGCGAACGG
>JBEILM010000248.1:0-4118 GCA_040379205.1 Gemmatimonas sp. | reverse complement strand
TGCACGGCCTGCAGGGCGAGATCACCGTCAAAGGCACGAAGTACAACAGCATGATGATGGCGTACGGCACCGGCGTACCGATGAGCGACGACGAGATCGCCACCGTGCTCACGTACGTGCGCAGCAACTTCGGCAACAACGCCCCCGCCGTGACGGCGGCCGAGGTGGCCACGGTGCGGGCGGCGACGGCGGGACGCTCGACTCCGATGACGCAGAAGGATCTCGAGGCGCTGCAGTGAGGCGCCCGCGTCACCATCGCCGCCTCGTGTTGGTGACGCTTGCGGCCGTGGCCGTCGGAGGCGCCTGCGCCTTCGATGGCCCGGCCGACGGCTCGGCGAAGCCGGCCGCCGTCGTCGAGGCGCGCCTCGCCGGGTATGCCACGATGCACGATACGATGCCGGAGGCGATCCATCGCGCCAAACACGAGGCGGTCGAACGTCCTGACGAGGAAGTCTCCCGCTCGAAGAGCCTCGAGGTCCTCGCGTCCCGGCTGACCCGCATTGCGGGGACGAAAGATGCCTGGCTCGACTTCGACGTACGTCGGCGTGCGGATGGAGCACATGCGGCCGCGACCGATACCGTCACGCTGCTGATGAACTGCAACGCGGACTCGCTGGTCGTGCTCGATCATCGGGCGCAGGCGCTCACCCACCCGCTGGTCCTCCCCCCCGGGGCCACAATGGCGTTTCGCGCGGGGCATGCCCGCGTGCGCGTCTACGGACTGCGCGCGATGACGAGCGGCCAGCGTAGTGAGACCCTGCTGCGCACGACCCTCGGTGGTGACCTGGTGGTACGCACCGCACTCGCCCCGAACTGATCCCCAACACGGAGTACTCCATGGACCGCAGAACCTTTGGTACGCAGGCACTCGCCGCGGCCGCCGCGCTGGCGGCAACCGGAATCACCGGCTGCCGTCGTGCGGCCTTACCCGCGGTCGATGACGGCGTCGATCACGGGAACGCCATGGTGCGCCTCATCGACGATCTCTCCAATGGGAGTGCGGCAGAGCGCGCGAAGATTCTGCCCACGACCCCTCGGCGTATCGCCATGCTGGTCTACCCGGGGATGTATCCGCTCGACCTGCTCGGACCCAAAACGATCTTCAACGACCTGCTGAACACGCAGGTGCATCTGGTGGCCCCCACCTCCGCCCCGGTGCGCGCCGGGAGTGGCGTCACGGTGAGCCCGGATGTCACCTACGCGACCTGTCCGGCGGAGCTCGACGTGCTCTTCGTGCCGGGTGGCGGAGACGGGACCGTCGCCCTCATGCGAGACGATGCCACGCTGGGGTTTCTTCGTCGCATGGCGCCCACCACGCGCTGGGTCACCAGCGTCTGCACCGGCTCGCTGGTACTCGGTGCGGCCGGGCTGCTGCAAGGCTATCGGGCCACCACGCACTGGGTCACCTTCGATGTCCTGCGCGCGCTCGGCGCCACGCCGGTGCGTCAGCGCGTCGTGGAAGACCGCAACCGGATGACTGCGGCTGGCGTCACGGCCGGCCTCGATCTGGCCCTTACCCTCACGTCGCGCCTGGCCGGCGAGAACTATGCGCGCGCCGAGCAGTTGAACATCGAGTACGACCCGGCGCCACCCTTCAACGCCGGCACGCCTCGTGGGGCCGGACCACGCATCACCACAGCCATGCGTCGCATGTATGCGGGCGTGGTCGAGGGAGCGCACAAGGCCGCCGCCGCAACGCGCCCCTGAGGCATCGGCGCGCGATCGGTACGACGCGCGCCTCGGTCGAGGCGGGCGCCGTGTGCTACCGCGCCGATACGGTGAACGGTACCCGAGCCACCTTGTCCCCCCACGCCAGCTCGAACGTGCCGCGCGTGGTGCCCGCCGGCTGCACACTGATGGTCAGCATCTCACGGAAGCCGGTGGCGTCGACCAACTCCATCGGCACACGCCCGAGATCCTGCACGGGATCGTACTGCGTCCCCCACTGACCGGTCTGTTTGTTCACGATGAGAAACGTGCCCGTGCGGGTATGCTGCACCCAGAGCGTGTACATGCCCGGTGCCAGCGTTACGCTGCCCATGGTCAGCGTACGCGTGGTGAACAGGTGGGTGGCATCGTTCGCCCCGGCGCGCCAGACGCTGTCGAAGGGGATGAGCGTCCCGCCCCACACGGTGCGCTCCCGCACCTGCGGGCGCCCGTAGTCAATCACCACCATGCCGCCGGGGCCGAACGCGGCACGCACGTTCTCGCGCAGCGAAAGCACGCCGGTGGGGCGCATGCTGCGCGCCACGGCCGCGAGGTCGATCCCTCCCGGGCCACGCGTAGCGACGACCTTGTTGGTCGTGCCCGAGCCATCGACCGACTGCAGGCGACTCGCGCCATCGAAGCGCAGGACCATCGCGTAGGCCCCGCCGCGCAGCCGCCACAGGTCGCCGCCAATCGACGTCGCCCCGGTGAAGCCCAGCGTGCCGGCCATGCCGAGCGCCGGCATCGAGTCGATGCGGGCTCCGCCGCGGGCGAGTCCGGCCAGCACTTCGGTAGGTCCGTAGATGAACGTCGGGAAGTTGATGAGCGCCTGCGATGCGGCGAACGAGCGACGCGGCACGCTGTCGGCAAAGACGACCTCCCTCACGATCGAATCCGGGCTGACCGTCAGCCGCGTCTCGCGTGCGGTACCGGTCGGCAGCGTGCCGTCGATCGGAACCCGCGCCAGCAGCGCGGTGCGAGGCCGGCCATCGGTGCCGAGCGTCAGGGCGTATCGCCAGAGCACCACCGCTGCACCGCTCCGCTGCACCATCTCCCCGTCGATGCCGGTGGCCAATCGGGTGTACTGTTCGATGGCCACCGTGTCCTTGCCCAGGCGATACACCAGCGAGGCCGACTGCGCAGTCGCCGGGGCGGCGCTGAAGACGGAGGCGAGCAGCGAGACGCCGAGCCACCGCCGACGACTCGGGCGGTCAGGGCGGACAACGCGATGGACGGGGCCGCAGATCTCGCAGGGGACCGTGAACACGGGAAGCTCCGGAAGGGTGAGATTCCGGAAGGTACGCCCTCCCCGTCGTGCGCGTCAGCGCTCGGCGAGCGACACCGTGCGCAATCGCGACGCCCCCCACAGCGCCAGCAGCACCGCCGGTAGCAGCACCAGCAGCAGGGCGGTCGTCACCCGCCGGGTGACCGCCGCCGTCGGCTCCTCCACGTAGGCGAACGCAGGCAGCGCTGAAAAGTCAGCAGGCGCCATCGTCGCCTCGGCGAAGACCCGACGGAAGAAGAACTGCTGCCATGCCTGATGAAACGTGTCCACCTGCGCGGCATAATGGCGATAGCGGGTGGCGCTGCGCCCGGAGATGTCGTGGAGCGCGTCCTGCACGAGAATCGCCGGACTCAGGATGCGCAGACGATCGGCGGCGCCACGCTGGGCGTCGAGCGCCGCATCGAAGGCCGCATAGGTCGGGCGCATCGCGTCCTCGGTGCGCTCCTGCAAGGCGATCGTCCGCCCCCATGCGTTCCGCGACGACAGCGCTCCCAGCTGCGCCATCTCGGGGTGGTCGGCGAGGAACTGACTGACCGCCGTATCGCCCTGCGCCGCGGCCTGATCACTGACCCGCCGCAGTTCGGTGGTCAGGGCCACTCGCGACGGCGCGGGATAGAACGTCGTCACCACCGCCGCCACCAGCGATGGGACGACCACCACGACCATGAGCCAGACGCCGAGCAGCGCCAGCGCATTGGTGGCCGAACTGCGCCCGAGCGCGTTGACGGCGATGGCGGCGGCGATCCAGAACGCGCTGTAGACCACCACCACCGCCAGCCAGAGCAGCAGTTTGGGGATGACGCCTGGCGCCGTCACCGGAACCCCGGCGGCCACGATCACTCCGAGCGTCAGCAGCAACGTCAGCCCCAGCGCGAACGCCATGCGGACCGCGAGCTTGAGCAACAGCACACGACGCGCCGTCACGGGCTGCGACAGAATCAGCGCCATCGTGCCCTGCTCCCGCTCGGCGGAAACCAGGTTGTAGGTCAGCGCCATGATGAGCAGCGGCAGGACGAACACGATGGCGAAGGCGAGGTCGAAGCGGCCGGCGAGCAAGTTGTGCGGGTTCTCGATCTCGTCGTTGACGATGAATGACTGCTTGCTCCGCAACGACACCTTGGTGTAG
>JBEILM010000247.1:0-4136 GCA_040379205.1 Gemmatimonas sp. | reverse complement strand
GCGCAAGGTCGTGCTGATCCTCGACAACCTCAACGTGCACAAGGCGAAGGACGTGCGCGCCTGGGTGGCGGATCACGCGGACCTGATCGCGATTCACTACTTGCCGCCATATGCGCCAGAACTCAACCCGGACGAGTATCTGAACGGCGACCTGAAAATGCAGGTCGCGCGGCGCGCGCCGGCCCGTGATCGCGCCGAGCTGGAGAAGACCGCCACGCGCCGACTACGGTCACTGCAGCGCCGACCCGAATGCGTCAAGCGATTCTTCCATCATCCGCGCGTGCAATACGCGGCGTGATGTCAGCTAAACCTTGGCCCAAGTGATAGATCACCGCGATCTGCGCCGCGTTGGCGGCGAGCCACGCTTTGACGGTGGCGGCCTTGTGTACCTTGAGATGGTCCCGGATCAGGTACACCTTGCGCGCGGCATCCTTGCACACGCGCTTGCAGCACGTGATGCGCGTGGGCGCATCGATGGCCTTCGTGAGCACCATGACGCGCAGCGGGCCGGTGTTGCTGATCGCCGAGACGTAGCTCACCGACTGGCGGCGGGAGAGGATCGGCCGCACCGGCGTGTGGCCCTACGGCGCGAAGCCCCGCCCGCGCGGATCGCTCGTACTCAGGCTGTTCTCGTCCTCCCAGTAGATCTCGGCGCCCTCGACCGCGGCCTGGCGCCTGATCCGCGGATACGCCGTCTGGAGCCAGTGCGCGATCGCCTCGGGCTGCTGCTCGTAGGCCCGCTGGAGCGGCCTCTGCGCGGTGAAGCAGGAATGTCCCGAGGCTAGTTGCAACTCGGGTGGGTGCCTCAAGGATGCTGCTCACGCGGTAGCGAGCGGTGATGAGAGTTTGCCACCCAGCGCGGCTTGGAGCAAGCCGAGGTGGTGGTGGCCTTTCACTTTGCGGAACTGCTGCTCGATCTCCCAAAGCGTGGCCGCACACCAGCGCTGTTTCTGATCACTCGTCCGCCAGCGGGTGATACGATGGGTCTTCGCTTCGACGCGGGCCATGACACTCTCGATCAGGTTCGTGGTCTTGAAACTGACGCCGAGTTTCGTGAACACCTCGAGGCGATGCAGGGTGAGCGTTTCTTCCAGGCCCTCCTCAAGACTTCGGGCCGCGGACGCGTTGTGCGGCGCGAGTTCCTTGACGAGCTGCCGCAGGGCGCGCAGCGCCTCGGCGTAGGTGGGCTTCGCGTACGACGCCTGCAGCTTACGACGCCACAGCGCCTGCTGCGCTTTCGGCAAGTAGGTCACGACATTCTCGCGCTGGTGCCACTGACACCGCCGGATCGGGACGCGCTCGCCAAAGACCTCGCGGACGGCGGCGCTCAGGCCCTTGGCCCCGTCCAGCACCACCAGCAGCCCGGCCGGCGTCTGGAAGCCGCGCGCGACCAGCTCGCGCAGGAAGGCGGCGCACACCCGCGTGTTCTCCGTGGCGGTCTGCACGAGGCCCAGGATGCGCTTTTCTCCCGTCGTGGTGACGCCGAGCGCGATGACCCCCTGATCGTCGGCGAACGATTTCCCGTCGAGCAGGAGCTCCTGCCAGTCCTCATCATCGTGCCGTCGCTCGTGCAGCGTCTGCAGGGCCTTCGCGCTGGCGCGCACGAAGCGGCGCGACACGCTCGACTTGGCCAAACCGAAGGCCTCCGGCACGGCTTCCGCCGCCGCTTCGTCGTCGCGACAGGACAGCCCCCCGAGCACCCGCCGGAACAGACCCACATCCTGTGCCCGCGGCATTTGCAACTGGGCGTACGTGGCCGAGGGGACCCCGGTATTCGTCGCGCGATTGCGCACCCGCGGCACCTGGATCGGCACTTTCTGATCCGCGAGAAACACGGAGCCGGCTTGCGCGCCCCAGCGGGCAATGGCCGGGCGCCCATCGGCGTGCGCGTAGCGCGGCCCGGCGAGGGCGAGCACCTCCTGCTGCAGGGCGTCTTCCACCGCCCGCAGGCCCAGTGGAATCAACGCCTGAATCATGGTCAGGGCGAGGCTGCTCGCATCGACGGAGGTCGGCTCCGTAGCAGGAGCCGAGGTCACCGACTGGTGGACCGGCGCTTTTGTTCGTACGCTTGGCATGGGGGTGTCTCCTGTTGCGGCGCGAATCCTGGCAGGGACTAACGCTTCGGTATGGAGGCACCACCCAACTTCCAACTAGACGGGGGACAGACCCGTGCGCATCGGGGCCACGGCCCAGTGGAAGTACGAGAGCCGCTCGGGGTTGTACGTCGCGAAGACGAGCACGAGCGCGGCGATGGCACGCCCCGCGATACCGCCGATGCTGGGGCCGTTGGCCATGGCGCGAGTCGGTGAGAAGGGTCAGCGAATGAAGCGACGGGCGAGCGCCGTGAGGCACCAGCCCGTGGCGGCGAGCACCAGCAGGAACTTGAGCGTGGCCGCCACGCCGGCAAGGGCCGCCGAGGTGGCGGTGGCACCGGTGCCGATCATGCGCCAGAGCAGCACGTTCTCGATCGCATCGAGTGGGGTGCAGGCCAGTACCGCCAGCCCCACGGTGTGCCCGAGCTGGTCGAAGCGCGACCCATCGGCTCGGCGCAGCAGACGCACGCTGCTCCAGAAGAAGAGCGGGTACGCGAGCAGGAACCCGCCGTCCACCCCGAGATGGACGCGGGCCGCCTCGAGCGCCCCGGCCGACCGCCAGGCGTCGAGGATGCGCTGGGCCCGCTCGGTGGTGAACGCCAGTTCGTAGCTCACGATGCCCCAGGGCGTCTCCGGGGTCACCAGCGGCACGCCGAGTCCGCGCAGCTGGAGAAAGAGCACCATGGAAAGGGTGGCGAAGAACAGCCAGCCGAAGATCCGCATCCCTGAGGGTAGCGCCCGGCATTCGCGCGCGGAACGGCATTCCGCTATTCCTTCCCGCATGAATGGATTTGCGGTGACCCCGGAGGCCCTGCTGGGCATTGCCATCGGCTTCGGGCTGGCCGCTGCCGCGGGCTTCCGTGTATTCGTGCCGCTGCTGGCGGCCGCAGTCGCCGCCAAGGCCGGTGTGCTCGAACTGTCCCCCGGTTTCTCCTGGCTCGCTTCGGCTCCGGCGCTGGCGGCGCTGGGCACGGCCACCGTGCTCGAGGTGGGCGCCTACTCGGTGCCGTGGCTCGACCAGCTGCTCGACCTCATCGCCACGCCCACGGCAGTGGCGGCCGGCATGCTGGCGGCGGCGTCGGTGGTGGTGGACCTGCCGCCCCTGCTCAAGTGGAGCGCCGTCATCCTCGCCGGCGGTGCGGCGGGCATGACGCAGGGGGCCACGGTGTTCACGCGCTTCAAGAGCACCACGCTCACCGGCGGTATGGGCAACCCGGTGGTGTCCACGCTGGAGCTGGTGAGCGCCGTGGTGACGAGTGTGCTGGCCATCTTTCTGCCGCTGCTGACGCTCGTGGCGGTGTTGTTGCTGCTGGTGTTCTTCGTGCGTCGCGTGCACGGCGTCGTGTTCGGACGACGGGCCGGCCGGGCAGCGGGCGAGGCCGAGCCGGTGGGCGGGCCGCCGCGGTTACCGCGCGGGCCGTAGGGGTTCGCGGGTCAGCGATGTCGCGTGATCCGCCTCGAACCGTGTTTCCGGGGTGTTGATCAGCGACAATCCCACGCGTCCGCGCACACCAACGGACTAAGGCTCAGAGCGGCTTGGCCACCATGCACCACACCGCGTACACCAGCGGCACCGTGGCCAGCCAGCCGGTGATGTTCCAGCGGGTGTAGTGCCCCACCAGCACTTCGTCGCCCGTGTCGTGCCGGCGATGGCGCACCATGGCGCGCTGTGCCGGTACCAGCACGATCAGCCAGAGCAGCGTGGAAATCACGAGCGCGATGATGGCCTGCCGGATCCACGGCGTGCCCCACAGGGGCAGCCCACGCTGCAGGGCGAGCAGCACGCCGCTGGTGGTGAGCAGCGCGCCGCCGCCCACGGTGAAACCCCAGTCGGTGAGGATGATCGCGCGCGCGGCCCGTTCGAAATCGTGCGTGTGCCGCGCGCGGAAGAAGAGCCCACTCCAGATGCCGGTGACGATCACATTGCCCACGAACAGGATCGCGCCGAGTACGTGCGCGGTCTTGAGCAGGCTGTCGATCGTCGCAGCGGACACGCGGTGACCCGGGTTACGGCGCCTTGGCCGGCGTGATGCGGATGTTGCG
>JBEILM010000246.1:0-4148 GCA_040379205.1 Gemmatimonas sp. | reverse complement strand
GTTTTCACGCGTGCAGGGCTTGGAAGTCCTGAACTGGCACGCCCCCGCCGCGTAGGGTCAGAGAACGCCTGGGTGTGGGGTCGCCGCTGGGTGTCTGCCACGAAGACTGCCGATCGCCTCAATCTGAAGCGACCCTCACGAACGCTGACTGCCCGTACCGTGCAGCCGTTGCTGGTTGTTGCGCCAGCGATCTTCAGCTCGCCGGTACACCAGGCCGTTGGTGGTTTTTCGGGATCATCAATAGTCCTGATCCCTGAGGTCAAACTGCGCATGCAAGCCTACAATGACCATGTTCTATGACCATGGGCACAAAGTGAAGTCTCAATCGTCAATTGCCGCGGGCGAGTTCAAGGCCGAGTGTTTGAGCCTGCTAGACGCTGTTGCCCGCACCCGGCGGCCATTGGTCATCACCAAGCGTGGTAAACCTGTGGCGCAACTGGTGCCGATGCCACAGGCCCCCTTGTTGTTCGGGGCGCTTTCGGGCAGCGTGGTTCAGCAGGATGACTTGGTGGCCGGGATCGGGGATGTCTGGGACGCCGAGCAGTGATTGGGTCCGTTAATGTGGAAGACACCTCCGAGCAGGCGAGCGGATGTCTGACCTGACGCCGGTCGTGGCCGTGGGGCAACGATGTTGGGGTGATTCAGGCGGCTGCGGGCGTGGCGATGAAGCCGTGCTTGCGCAGCATCTTCAACCAGCGCGGTGCGTTGCGCTGGACGTTGAGCGCCTCGTAGTCGACTTCCTTATCCTGGTAGTGGGCGCCACTGGCCAACATGGCGTAGACGGTGCGCAGCATCTTGTGGGCGAGCGCGACCACCGACTTCCTGCGTCCCTTGCGGATAGACAACGCGTCAAACTTGGCCTTGAGCGCGCAGCGCGTGCGGGCCGCAGCCTGCGCGAACTCGCACAGCAGCCGCCTGACCCAGGCGTTGCCCTTGCGGATGCGTCCGGTCTTGCGCTTGCCCGCGCTCTCGTTGTTGCCTGGACAGATCCCTACCCAACTGGCCAGCCGCTCGGCGCTGCCGAAGGTGTCCATGTCCGAGCCGATCTCCACCAGCAGCATGGCCGCGCCCTGCTCGTCGATGCCGGGGATGGTCTGCAGCAGCTTGAGCTGCGGCTGCCAGGACTTCAGCCCTTCGAGCAAGTAGGCATCCAGCCGCGCGATGCGCTGCTCGATCTGCTCGATGTGCTCCATGATCTCGTGGGCCACGAAGCGGTGTGCGGCGCTGAACTGCTCGGTATCGAGCGCCTCGAAGAGCTCCTCGCGGCTGGCACGCAGCCGGCCCTTGCAGTCCAGGACTTCGTGCATGGGCTTGTGGGCAATCAGCGCCTTGACCATCGCCCGCGCACTGCTGCCGTGGATGTCGGCCACCAGCACGTTGATACGCATACCCGCATCCACCAGCACCTTGTGCAGCCGGTTCTTCTCTGCGCTGCACATGCCCACGAGCTTCTGGCGCTGGCGCGCCACCAGGCGAAGCTGGCGCATCTGCACAGGCGGGATGAACGACGCGCGCAGCAGGCCCGCGCGAGCCAGCGTTGCCAGCCACTGCGCGTCAGCCACATCGGTCTTGCGACCGGGCACGGCCTTGACGTGCCGGGCGTTGACCACCCACGCGACGATGCCCACCGCCTCCAGCGCCGAGAACGGGCTCTTCCAGTACACCCCCGTGCTCTCCATCACCACAACCTCAGGCCCGATCTGCAGCGCCCACTGCGCCAGCGCACGACGGTCGCGTTTGAAGGCGCCGAAGTCGCATCTGGTGATCTCCACGCGGCCGTCGTCATGCTCGACGATGGCGCACGCGTTGATCTTGGCCTGGTGTACGTCCAGCGCAATCACGCGCCTGTGCATCGGGGTCAACTCCATCGCCGGGGCTCCTGCAGCTTGAACAACAATCACAAGCGTGCGGGCCAGCAACGGTGCCGCCGACCAACGGCCTGCCGGGCATGCCCGGTGGCTCTGTTTAATGTGGGCTGTCAGGCGCCTGCAGCAACCCAAAGGTTGCCGCAGCGCCCGCAGGCAATCCTGGGTACGAGTGGTCGGCAGCGGGTCAAGTTAGCGATCGCGGTCCAGTGCCATCAAAGGTTTGACCGACCTCTACCCTTGCCGACCCGCACACCCACAGTGTCTTCCATCATCCAGGGTGCGCCTCAGGGCTCATGACAGTTAGCAGCCAGTGCGCGCCCCAGTCGAAGGGCAGTCCCAGGGTGGCGGTCTCGGTGTAGGTGCGCCCGCCAATCCGGCTGCGTGCCTCCAGCACGACCACTCGGCGCCCCGCCGCCCCGAGCCAGGCCGCCGCTGCCAGGCCCGCTGCGCCGGCGCCAACGACGACGACATCGGCGTCGTTTGCAGTCTCGCCCCGAACGAGGGCCGGGCAAGACCACAGCAACGCCGCCCCGCCAAGAAGCCGTCGTCTTGAGAGGGGCGTGTTCATAGTGGACCTGAAGATTGCGACAATAGAGTCGTATAAATATACGACAGTATTGTCGTAAATCAAGGGTTCAGATGGCAGAACAGAGAAATGCAGGAGAAGCAGATGCGGCGAAAGACCTGCGCATCGGCTGGCCGAAGCAGGCCCGGGGTCGGGCACGCTTCGAGTCGCTGCTGGCGGCGGCGGCCGACCTCATTGCCGAACGTGGTGTGGATGGCGCCGCCTTCGGTGCGATCGCGCGACGTACCGGCACGGCGCAGGGCTCGCTGTATCAGTACTTTGCGTCGAAGGAGGCACTGGTCACGACCCTGCACGCACGACAGGCGGCCGAGTTCGTGGCTGTCGCCGCCCGATGCCGCGACGACTTCCGGGCCACGCCGCCTCCGCGCGATCTTTCGGGCCTGGTCGACTTGCTCGTTCCGCGCCTTGCGGCCTGCTATGCCGCCCATCCGGCCTACATCGAGATCCGGCAGGCCCTTTCACGAAGCACCGCCATCCAGGACACCGAGGCGCTGGCCGACGTGCGCATCGCGGGAGTGCTGGGCGAGACACTGGATGACGCGGGCGTTGGCCTCACCGAGGGGCGTCGCGCCCTGGTGCTGGAGGCGCTCATTGAGTTGGGTGACGCCCTGCTGCCCTGGGCAGGCCATGACGCCGCGCGACAGGCAGAGGCCAAGGCGGTGATCCTGTCTTATCTCCGCAGTGTCGCGACCCATCCCCGCTGACACGGTGCGCGCTGCAGTGCCAGATTCTTGGCCCGGGGCGCAGCGCACCCGCCACACGCCTGAACTTGACACCCATGAAGCCCGGGTGTTGAGTGCCGCTGTCCTGCCGCTGTCACCCCGCGCCGCGCCAGCTTGTGCTGGCGCTGAAGGAGCAGACGCCGGGCAAGACGCGCTCAGCCTGCGGACCGACCGTCGCGCAGCTTCAATGCCGCTTCATAAAGCGCATTGCGCGCTTGCCCCGTGAGGGTGGCGGCCAGCCCCACGGCCTGCTTCACGGGCAACTCGGCCAGCAGCACCTGCAGCACCCTTAGCGCGTCGTCGGGCAGGGCATCGTCCGTGGCCGTCACAGGGGCCAGGCTGTGCACCACCAGGACGAACTCGCCGCGGGCACGGTTCGGGTCAGCCGCCAGCCAGTCCGGCAGGTCGGCCGCGGCCAGGCTGACCACGGTCTCGAACTGCTTGGTGAGTTCGCGGCACAGCGTCACCGTGCGCCGGTCCAGGTGCTCGGCCAACACGGACAAGAGGGCTTCGATGCGGTGCGGCGCCTCGAACAGCACCTGCTGGTCCAGGCAGGCCGCCACGGCCTGCACCGCGGCGCGGCGCTCGCCGCCCTTGGCCGGCAGAAAGCCCACGAAGCGAAAGCCCGGGGCCGCGACGTCACCCGCTACGCTGACCGCGGCCACCGCGCTGCTGGCCCCGGGAATGGGCACGCTGCGCAGGCCGGCCTGGCGCACGGCCGCGACCAGCGTGGCGCCAGGGTCAGAGATGGCCGGCGTGCCGGCGTCGCTGACATAGGCCACGCGCCGGCCCTCGGCCAGCAGGCCGATGACGCGCGCGGCGGCCGTGCTCTCGTTGTGTTCGTGCAGCGCCAGCAGCGGCTTGTCCAACCCCAGATGGCGCAACAGGGCTCCGGTGTGGCGGGTGTCCTCGCAGGCGATGGTGTCGGCCAGAGCCAGCACGTGCAGCGCGCGCAGGCTCAAGTCGGCCAGG
>JBEILM010000245.1:0-4155 GCA_040379205.1 Gemmatimonas sp. | reverse complement strand
TGCAACCTCAAGAGAAGCCTGAGCCTGACCAACGCGGCGTAAGCCGCGGGACATCCCCGTTGACCGCTCTCCCCCACCCAACGCGATCACACGCCAGGCATCAGTCTCAGACCGTGAAGTGGGCATAGATCAGAGGTTCCATTTGGGCGTTGACACGCACGGTGCCCACGGTTTAGTCTCCTCCGGAAACCTGCCAAGCTCGTGAGCAGGGAACGCAACGTGGGAATGGGGCTTCATTATGCGAAACTCGAATGCGCAGACGGGCGACTTGGTCGCGAAGGTTCGATCCACGGCCATGATTGCCGCAGCGATCTTGATGTCCGCCGGTGGAAGCGTGGCGCTGGGACAGGTGGCCGCGCCGGTCCTTGATCTGTCCGGTCGAACACTCACGCAGTATCGCGCGACGGATGTTTCCGCCGTCCAGACGCTTCGGCCGCTCATGGAGCAGCGCGGTGTTGACGTGGATGGCTCCCTGCGGGTTCCTGTTCCGCTGGGGTGGGACATCGCGGCGGACTCTGTGGGCGGCGGTGTTGCCGGGGCGCGTCGCCTGGGCGACATTGATGTTGCGCTCGGGGCCTACACGCCCACGCACGTTGACCTGAGTTTCCCGAGCCTTGGTCCGCCCGTGGTCATCGGCCGGACGTACAACTTCCGGCAGTCGCAAGCCATCGGCGGCGTCGAGACGCCCGCGGACAGCACCGGGTACATGGGCCGGAACTGGGCCATGACAGCCCAGCCGGAGATCGTCCTGGCCAGCGGGTCCACGCCCGACCAGGATGTGATTTACGTCGTCTACGGTGCGGATCGCTCGATCGAGCTCCAGCGAACGGCATCCAGCTCGCAGACGTTCAAGGCCAGGAACGGCGCGGCGGGCGTTGGCGTGCTTGTTGCCGATGCCACCAACGGTGACACGTTCGAATTCACGGATCGCTCGGGAACGACCGTGACATTCTTCGCGTTCAACGCCGCGACGGGGAGCGCCAAGGGGCAACTCTGGAAGACGACGGATCGCGCAGGGAGGACAACGTTTGTCCACAGCCTCGACAAGGCAACAGCCAAGTCGACGTACAACGCCAACGCAGGCCGGATCGTCAGCATCACCGAGGGGGCGGATACGGCCGCTTACCCGGGTGCGATCCCGCGCGTGTACACGTTCACGTACACGCCCGTGAACGGAGTCCAGCGGCTGACGCGCGTGCAGGCGACGGCGTCCTCCACGATCATCGGGACCGTGGATTATGACTACTACGCCACAACCGTGGCGGGGCAGGGGCTCGCCGGGGACCTGCGGATGGTCACGCGGACGCTACCCGTGGGCACGCAGAGCCACGTCACACGGACGTACATGCGCTACTACACGGGAACGTGGTCGGACACCGATGGCCAGCGCGGTGTGGCGGGCGGGCTGAAGATGGTGGTCGGGCCGGAGGGGGTCCGGCGGTACGGGGCCGCGGGGCTCGATGCTGCGACGGACAGCCAGCTTCTGTCCTATTCCGACATCTGGATGGAGCACGTGTCCAACACGGATCGTCGGGTCCGCCGCGTGTTCTTCAACGGTCAGTGCGGGTGTTCGGGCGGCTCGAACGGGACGTTCGCGTTCTCGTACGCGACATCGTCGACGGCCGCGACGGATCGGGCCAACACGACCTACGACCAGGCGTGGGCGACGCGGACGGTGATCGACCAGCCCGACAGCCTGTTCGTGACGATGTACTTCGATGAGGCCGGTCAGCCGCTGAGCCGGGTGCAGACCAACGCCGACCCAGCGGGTTCGCCGACGAAGGTCTGGGGCGCAGGGGTGACGCGGAACGCTTCGGGACAGGTCGAGGCGCTCTTTTCGCCGGAGTCGCTCTCAACCTACAGCCACAGCACCGGCATCCTGGGCTTTGCTTCATCCGGGCTGGTCACGACGTACGGGCGTGTCACCACGGGCAATCTCGCCGGGCTCCGCACGAGCGTGAGCGTCAAGTCGGGTGTCTCGGGAACGCCGACGCTGGTCAGTTCGCTGACGCTCGATGAGCGACAGTTGCTCGTCGGCGCGAGCGCGGTCACGGTCGGCGTGGTGGCCAGCAGCTCGACGTATCCAGCGGGCACCGCGCAGACGACCTCGGTCGCGACGACCTATTGGAGCTCGACAACGACGAGTCCGCTGGTCCTTGCCCCCAAGAGCGTGACATCCACCGCGCCCGTGGTCTCCACGGCCAAGAACGGGTCCGGATCCGCGACGACCTCGGAGTACTTCATGCGTCCCGATGGGAGCATGGCGTTCCAGCGTGACGCGATGGGCGTGATCGGGTACTCGGGCCGAGATCAGTACGGTCGGCAGACCGTGTCGGTCCAGGACGTGAACACATCGCAGACCGGCAACTTCGCCGGCGGCGATACCGCCTCGGCGTTCGGGATCTCTTCGACGACGGGCGCGCTGCACATCGTTTCGACGATGACCTACGACAACCAGAGTCGGCCGACTGGGTCCACGACTCCCGGCGTGCTCGGCTCGCGAACTTCGGCGGTGACGTACACCGTGCTGGCCAACGGCAACATGGGCATCTTCGCCTACCCGCGGATCGTTGGCGACAGCTTCTACGGCCCGGTGCAGTACCGCGAGGTCAATCACGCGGGCCAGGAGGAACTCTCGGCCTCGATCGCTCTGCCCGATGCCGGGACCAAGACCCCGCCCACAACGACCCCCGACGCCAACTGGGCGAGCATCCGCACGACGCAGTACGACAACGCCGGATCCCGCGTGAACTCTTCGCGGCAGTACTACGCCCTGCCCCCGGGCGGCGTGCTGCCCGGCACGCTCAACGATCACTACAACGAGACGACCCGCGCGTACGACGACATGGGCCGCGTGCGCCGGGTGCAGGAGCCCTCGGGCACGATTCGGACCACGGTCTTCGATGAGCGCGGGCTGGCGATCGAGTCGTGGATCGGCACCAACGACAGCGGCTCGAACAACATGACGCTCGTCGAGAAGCGCGAGTACGACGGCAACGCGGCCGGGGGCAGCGGGCTGCTGACCAAGGTGACGCAGGATGCCGACGGCAACTGGGGCACCACGACCGATCAGCGTGTCACGACCATGGCGTACGACTGGCGGCAGCGGGCGGTGCTGACGGTGAGCCCCGGTGCGCCGCACCGGCTGGTCAAGTACGACAACGCGGGCCGCGTGATCGCGCAGGCGATGTACTCATCCGCCACGGGCCTCACGGCTTCGAGCGACCCGACGAGTGTCACTTCCGGCCGTATGGCCCTGAGCGAGACGTTCTTCGATGAACGCGGCCAGAACTACCAGAGCAAGGCCTGGGAGGTCAACCCCTCCACGGGAGCGACGGGCGATGTGATCACGACCAACCGCTGGATGAACGCCCGCGGGCAGGAGGCCAAGGTCGCCGGGGAGCAGATCTCCAAGACCACGTACGGCAGGCTCGGCCGCTCGATCGGCACCACGCTGATCGCCAAGAGCACCGGCACGAGCTATTCATCGGCCCTGGCGGTGGACTCCGGCGATACGGTCCTCGAAGAGCAGTGGTCGGCTCTGGACGCGAACACGGGCCGCACGCTGCTGCAATACAGCGTGCAGCGCAAGCACGATGACACGACGACGGCCGGGGCGCTCTCATCCGCCCCGACATCGGCATCGGTGGCGGTGGGGTCGATCAACGGCCGGGTGCAGGTCTCGGCGATGTACTACGACGCGTTGGACCGCGTGAGCGATTCGGTCAATCTCGGCACCAACGGCGGCAGCGCCTTCACGTACAACGCCACCAGCATCCCGACTCGATCGGACGACGTGCTGCGCACAACGACGGCCTACGACGGCCACGGCCGGGCGTGGAAGTCCTTCGATGAGGACAACCGCGAATCCCGCCGCGAGTACGATCTGGCGGGACGGACGATCAAGTCCACCAGCAACTGGACCGACGGCACGCCCGGCGGCGGCACGAACAACGATCAGGACCAGGTGACGGAGTACGAGTACTCGCTGGGGCTGATGACCAGGACGACGGAGAAGATGGCCTCGTCGGCGGACGACATCGTGACGCAGTACGTCTTCGGCACCATCAAGGGTGAAGAGGGCAACGCGATCTCGACCGGGCATCTGTTGTACAAGACCCACCACCCTGCGCAGACCTCCGGCCAATCGCTTGT
>JBEILM010000244.1:0-4167 GCA_040379205.1 Gemmatimonas sp. | reverse complement strand
TGTCATCACCAATGTGAAATTGCTCAGAAGTACCAAGAAGAATTGCTCACTTGGGAGCTTTCCTGCGGGGCCCTCCGCGGGCCTCGTGCCGACGCGACCTTGGTCTCTTCCCGTCGGGGAGGAGACTGGTGTACAGCAGGGATACCCTTGTGTTACTACAGCACTTGTTGGAGCAGGGCCTTGGAAAACGGGCCATTGCCAAGCAGTTAGGGGTGAGCCGCCGGACGGTCCATCATTGGATTGCCACCGGCCAGCTCACGCGGGTGGTGGAGACGGAGGCGCCGCGGACGACCGTGCCGCGCCCGCAGAAATTGGACCGGTTCAAGCCGCTGATTCACGAGCGATTGGCCGCCTATCCCGCGCTGTCCGCGCAGCGGCTGCTGGCCGAGTGTCGGGCGGCCGGCTACGCGGGCGGAGCGACGCGGCTGCGGGATTATGTGGCCAGCGTGCGACCGCGTCCGGAGCCGGAGCCGATCATGCGCTTCGAGACGGCGCCAGGACTGCAGGCCCAGTTCGATTTTGCCGAAGTGAAGTTGCCGTGGGGCAAGCGCTATGCGGTGCTCGTCGTGCTCGGATACTCCCGCAAGCTGTACGTGGAGTTTGTCCCGCGACAAACGGCGCTCACCGTGATGCAGAGCCTGGAGCGCGCCTTTGCCGACTTCGGCGGCGTGCCCCGAGAGATTCTGTTTGATCAGCTGAAGGCGGTGATCATCGAGGATCAGCGGCCCGACGGCGGCAAGCTACTCGAAAATGCGGAGTTCGGGCGCTTCGCCGCCCACTGGGGCTTTCGGATTCGCGCCTGTCGCCCGTACCGCGCGCAAACGAAAGGGAAGGTCGAGCGACCGGTCAGTTATCTGCGCACCAGCTTTCTGTATGGCCGCGAGTTTCTGGGGGATGCCGATCTCGCCGATCAATGCGCCCGCTGGCTCACGGACGTCGCCAATGTGCGGATCCATGGCACGACGGGCGAGCGCCCAGAAGAGCGCTTTCAGCGCGACGAGCAGACGGTACTGCAGCCACTCGCACCGCGGCCGTACCGGTCACTGGTATTGATGGCCCCGCAGGCGTCGGTGGCCACGACGCGCAGCGTGCCGCATGTGGCGGTGGAACGGCGCGCGCTCGCGCACTACGGCGCGCTGCTTGCCGAGGAGGCGTCATGAGCACGCTCCGCGACCGGCTGCGTGCCCAGTTGGCGGACTGCAAAATGCCCGGCGCCCTTGAAGCGGTCGATGACATTCTGCGGCGCATTGATGCGGGCGAGTTGAGCGCCGGTCCTGCGATGGAAGCGCTGCTCGGCAGCCACATCGCGCTGCGCAATCAGCGGCGACTGCAGACGGCCATGCGCTGCGCCCGCCTCCCGAGTGTAAAAACGCTCGACGACTTCGACTTCACCTTTCAGCCGTCAGTGAAGCGCGATCAGCTCGAGAGCTTGCACACGCTGCAGTTTCTTGAGCGCAAAGAGAATGTGGTCTTCCTCGGGCCGCCTGAGGTAGCGACATACTACGTCACCTCGCTATGTCGTTGATGGACTGAGTGATAGCTGTGCGCTATCGTGAGTTGGCGGACCGCGCCGGCGCCGATGGACCTGCGCAACGTAGTCCTGGACGACCGGCGTCATGAGATCCGTGGTCCGAATGACCCACGGAGCCGTCGCGATCACTTGTTCGGCGGGGAGGAGCCCGCCGGAAATGAGAGAGCGGATCACCGTGTGACTGACGTCGAGCCGGTCGGCGGCTTGCTCCAGGGTGCACCATCCGTCCCGTGCGGCACTCGTCGGATCGAAGACGGGCAGGTCATGCGTGTGGCGTAGCGTCACGACCCGGGTGGCGGTCCACGTGTTACCACGCCCGGTGGTGTAGCCGAGGCGATTGAGCACGGCAGCAATCTGCCCATCGGGGAGGACGCGCACCAAAGCCCGGACGAGGTCGACGACGTCCTCGCTCGTGCAGAAGCGATGCTGACCTTTGCGCTTCTTCCGCACATCCAAGGCGCTGTGCTGCCCGCCGGCCCAGCGGACGATTACCTGAAGTCGAGACTCGTCGGCGCTCACCTCGACCAAGAGCTCCTCGATCAGCGTGCGGACGAGGCGCTTCTTCAGTCGCGCGTCGCTACGCGGGTCCTGCCAGACACGCGGGAGGTCCTCTGCGAGGGCGCGCAGGCCCGCGACGTCGACCGCGGGGGAGGCGCTGACGGTGGCCAGCCCTGTAAGGTGGCGCTCCTGTGCCGAGACGGCATCGAGGGCGGTATTCCAGCGACGCTCCAATTCCGCGGCCACCAGCCGATTGGCAGGATCCACGGCATCGTACTGCCGCCGGGCGCGCTCCGCTTCGTACCGGAGTTGTTCGAGGGCCAGCTGCGCATGGGCCTGACGCTCGGTCTGCTGCGCCTGCGTCTGCTCGGCCGCCGCGAGCGCGGCGTCGATGGCTCCGGGCGCGACCACGGCGAAGATCGCGTCTTCGACGGCGCGCTCGAGCGCGAGCCCACCGAAGGACAGACAATGGCCCGTGCCATGATTGACCATGGCGCCGCGACACGCGTACCGGCGCACCTTGCCCTGGCTGCCGCTGTACGCCACATGCAGGCGCCGTCCGCACCGCCGACAGCGCAGCAGGCCGGCAAGTAACGCCGTGCCATGACGTGGTGCGCCGCGACTCATCCGTCCCTGCATCTGCGCATTCTCCTGCCGCTGGGTCTGGAGCGCTTCGTACTCGGGCCACGTGATATAGCCCGGATGATGGTCGGGCAGGAAGACCGGCCAGTCGGCGGCCTCGCGGCGCGTCGTGCGCTTGCTGGCTCGCCCACCGCTCACCCGCGTCTCCGTCTTGGTGCGCCCGAACACGTAGGCACCCGCATAGATCGGATTCGTGGCCAGCTTATGGATCGTGTTGTACACCGGCAGCTTCCACACCACGGTGCGACCGAAGGGGCCATACTCGATGGCCGGCAGGGTGACCTGCTCGCTTCGACACCACAGCAGCACCTGCCGGAGACTGCCGAGGGCCAGGAGCTGGCGGAAGATCATCCGAATGGCCGACTGGATCCGAAGATCCGGGTCGAGCTCCACACGATCATCGCGCGTGCGGACGTACCCGATGGGCACGGTCGTGTACAACTCGCCTCGTGAGGCCTTCAATCGCAGCGCTTCGAGGGACCGCTGCCGCAGCACCCCGAGCTCCCACTCGCTCATGGTGCCCTTGAGCCCCAGCAGCAGCCGGTCATTGAAGTCACGCGGATCGTACACGCCCTCGCCGTCGATCAGCAGTGTGGCGGTGAGCCCGCAGAGATCGACCAGATGATGCCAGTCGCGATTATTGCGTGCGAGTCGCGACGCCTCGAGCGCGAACACGGCCCCGACATGCTCGTCGCATACCGCGGCGACCAATCGCTCGAAGCCCGGCCGCACCACGCGCCCCGAGCCGGAGCGCCCGAGGTCATCGTCCACCACTTCGACGTGCTGCCAGCCCCACGTGCGGGCATGCTCCGCCAGCGCGTATTGGCGACGCTGACTCTCCAGATGCTCGTGCACCTGCGTGACCGTCGACTGGCGCACGTAGACGTACGCGGCGCGCTGCAGATGCTGGGGCGTGATCTTGGTGGGCAGGAGCGCGCTCATGGCGTGGGCGCCTCGGTCGACGCGGCGTCGGCATGGCCCCGGAGCAGGTCGATCCAGAGCGAGACCACGCGCTCTCGCACGGAGAGCGGAAACGCGTGCCACGAGACACTCCCGTGACTCAAGGCGAGGTGGGCCTGCACCGCATCGACCGGGCGGGACGAGGCAAGCACGGGACGGCGGGAACGGGGCATGAACGACCTCGGACGTGGGGGACGGGCCACGCGCCACGATGGGCCGACGGGGCTCACGGGCGTCTCCGAGCGTCCACCGTGGCCCCGGCCGGGTCAAGCCGCGCATCGAGCAACTGGCGCAGGGCGGCGAGTCCCGCCACGCTCACCCGCGGCGCCGAGACCACCGTCGCGGGGATCGCGGCAGCTGGCTCCGTCATCCACACGGGCAAGTGGGTTAGACTCTCGTCAGCGAGCGCGATCACATACACGCGCTCGTCGTCGGCGGTCAGCTCGCGCTCGACGTCCAAGACCTGCCCGTGCAGCGCATGCCACGGGTACCGCACCGTAATTTGGAGTTTGTGGGCATCACGTCGTGTGCTTCCC
>JBEILM010000243.1:0-4208 GCA_040379205.1 Gemmatimonas sp. | reverse complement strand
CGCGAGCCAAACAGCGCGAGCCAAACGGCGCGAGCCAAACAGCTCGCGCCCCATAGCTCGCGCCGTGTAGCTCGCGCCCCCTAGCTCGCGCCGTTCAACCCACACCACCTCTTGACCCTTTATATGCGTATGTAGTAATATCTGGATATGCACAACCCACACCTCCTGCTCGCCGCCCTGCTCGCGTTCGCCGGCCGCGCCACAGCCCAGCCTGGCGCCGCCACGCTCCGCCTGGCCGACGCGCTCACCGAGGCGGACGCCCGGGCCTTCGCGAACCGGCAGGCCGCCGCAGCCGCCGACGCCGATCGCGCCCGCGCCGCCTTGCCCCTCAAGGGCATTATCCCCTCCGCCCGGGTCGAGGGCGGCTTCATTCGCACCACCGATCCCATCGGGGCGTTCGGCACCACGCTGCGGCAGCGGGCCGTCTCCCCCGCCGCGTTCGATCCGGCCCGCCTCAACTTCCCCGTGCCCGTCAACAACGTGCAGGGCGGTGTGGTGCTCGAGGTGCCGGTGCTCAACGGCGACGCCCTCACCGGCTGGCGCGCCGCCCGATCGGCGGCCGAGGCCAGCAGCGCGGTGGCCGACTGGACCACCGTCGGCACGCGCGCCAATGTCGTCCGCGCCTACTACGGCGGCGTGCTGGCGCAGCAGAAGGTCGCCATGCTCACGCAGGCGCGCGGCGCCGCCGAATCGGCGGTCCGGCAGGTGGAGCGAATGGTCACCCAGGGGCTCGTCACCAAGGCCGATGCCCTCCAGGCCCGCGTACGCGCCGGCGACGTGACAACCCAGCTGCTGCAGGCCGAGCACGATGCGCGTTCGGCGCAGCAGCAGCTGGCGCTGCTGCTGCGCCGGCAGGACGCGGCGCCCGTTGCGCTGCCTGACGCGCTCCCCGGCGACACCGCCGTGCGCGCACTGGCCGCCCTGCCGTCCACCGATTCCGTGTCCCTCGCGGCGGTCACGCTGCAGCGCGACGACCTGCGCGCCGCCCGCTTGGGCGCTCAGGCGGCACGAGCCGACCAGCAGCGCGCGGCGGCCACGCTGCTGCCGCGCGTGAACGGCTTCGCCCGCTACGACTGGAACTCGCCGGCCACGCTGTACGCCGGTCGCCCCAACTGGACCGTCGGCGTGATGGCCTCCTGGTCGCTCTTCGGCGGGGGCAGTGAGCTGGCCGACATGACCGGCACCGCCGCCCGCGCCCGCAGCGCCCGCGCCGGTGAAGAAGCCGCCCGCGCCTCGGCCCTCGCCGAAGCCGACGCCGCCGCGCGCGCCGTGACGCTGGCCCTCGAGCGTCTCCACCTCGCCGCGCTCGCCGCCGACCAGAGCCGCGAAGCGCATCGCCTGGTCGAGAAGCGCTACGCGGGGGGCCTCGCCACCATCGCCGAGCTGCTCACCGCCGAAACCTCGGCCACCGGAGCTGCCCTCGCGCATGCAGCCGCCCGCTATGTCGTCATCGACGCAGTGGCGATGCATCGCCGCGCGATCGGCGCCGATCCCGGCGCGCTCGCCGCGCTCGATGCCGCCGTCTCCACCGTCAACACCCCTCGGGAGTAACCCCATGAATCCGCAGACCAAGTTGTTCGCCGGGCTCGTGGCCGGCTCCCTGACCCTCGCTGCCTGCGGCGGGTCCGAGTCGCCCGCCACCGGCAAGACCGCCGCCGCGCCCGTCCGCACCGAAGGCACCGCGCTGGTGGTGAAGGACACGACCCTCACCAGCACCTTCGACGCCGCCGGCGTGGCGGAGCCCATGCAACAGGCCACCGTGAGCACGAAGCTCATGGGGACGGTGACGGCGGTGCTGGTGAAAGAAGGCGATGCGGTGCGCGCGGGGCAGACGCTCGTGCAGATCGACGCCCGCGACCTGGCCGCCAAGGCCAATCAGGTGGCGGCCTCCATCGCCGATGCCGAAGCCATGCAACAGGAAGCGGCGACACATGCGGCCCGCTTCGCAGCGCTCTACGCCGACAGCGCAGCCAGCAAGGCGCAGTACGATGCCGCCCAGACCGGCCTGGCCCGCGCCAACGCCGGGCTGCGAGCCGCGCGTGCCGGAGCCGCCGAACTCGAGGCCGTCAGCAGCTACGCCTCGGTGCGGGCCCCGTTCAACGGTCTGGTGACCATGCGCTTCGCCGATCCGGGTACGTTTGCGGCGCCAGGCGCCCCGCTGCTCACCGTGCAGGACGTGTCCAGCCTGCGCCTCAGCGCCTCGGCGCCGGCCGATGCCGTCCGCGGCCTCACGCGGGGCCAACAGATCGCCGCACGGCTCGACGGGCAGCCGGTGACGGCCACCATCGAAGGCATCGTGCCGGCAGGCGCCGGCAACCTGTTCATCGTCAACGCCATCATCGCCAACCGTGCCGGGACCTACCGCGCCGGAAGTGCAGTCACGCTTGAATTGCCACTCGGCACGAAGACCGCCATCGTGGTGCCGCTGGCGGCGCTCGTGCGCGACGGGGACCTCGTGGGCGTAATCGTGCGCGCCAACGGCGTCGATGACCGCCGCTGGATCCGCCTCGGTACCACCACCGCCACCAACGCCGAAGTCACCGGCGGGTTGACGGCCGGTGAGACCATCGTCGTACCGAACGCGCCAGCCGCGTCGTCGTCGACGCCCGCGGGAGCCTGATCATGGCCGCATCGTGGGGCATTTCGGGACGCGTCGCCAAGGCGTTCCTCAATTCCAAGCTCACGCCGCTCGTCACGCTCGCCTCGCTCGCCGTGGGCGTGCTTGGCATCCTCGCCACGCCGCGTGAGGAAGAGCCGCAGATCTCGGTGCCGATGATCGACGTCATCACGGCGATGCCGGGGGCGTCGCCGGCCGAGGCGGAGAACCTGTTGGCCCGTCCGGTGGAGCAGCGCATGCTCGAAATTCCCGGCGTGGACCATGTGTACACCATGTCGGGCGACGGCTACGCCATGGTGACCGTGCGCTTCAAGGTCGGCGAAGACCAGGAGCGCAGCGTCACGCGCGTGCAGGCCAAGCTCGCCGGCGCCATGGACAAGGCCCCGCCGGGCGCGCTGCCGCCCATCGTGAAGTCGCACTCCATCGACGATGTGCCGGTTCTGGCGCTCACGCTGCATGACGCCGCCACCGACGCCAACACGCTGCGGCAGATCGCCGTTCACCTCGAGGACGAAATCCGCACCGTCCCCGATGTGGCGGAGACCTTCGTCACCGGCGGCGCGCCGCGCCAGGTGAAGGTGGAGCTCGATGCCGCGCGGCTCGCGGCCAGCGGCGTGACGCCGGGTGAAGTGGCCATGGCGCTCAAGTCGGCCAACGCACGGCTCGATGCCGGCGAACTCACCAGCGGCGACCGCACGGTGCAGATTGCGGCGGGTGCGCCTCTCCTCAACGCTCGCGAGGTGGGCAGTGTCGTGGTGGCGACGCGCCGCAGCGCGCCGGTATACCTGCGCAGCGTCGCCGATGTGCGCGATGACTTCGGCGACCTCACCTCGTACGTGTCGCATCGCTCCGCCAACGGAGCCTCGGAGCCGGCGGTCACCATCGCCGTGGCCAAGCGCAAAGGGGCCAACGCCACCCACATCACGCACGCCGTGCTCGAGCGGGTCGAGCAGGCCAAGGGCCGGCTCGTACCAGCGTCGGTCCAGCTCGATGTGACCCGCGATTATGGCGAGACGGCCGGTGAGAAGGCGGAGGAGCTCATCCTCCACCTCATCATCGCCACCGTCTCCGTCACCCTGCTCATCTGGCTGTTCCTCGGCTGGCACGAGGCGCTGGTGGTGCTCGTGGCCGTCCCGGTCACGCTCGCCCTCACGCTCTTCGTGTACTACGCGCTGGGCTACACGCTCAACCGCATCACCCTCTTCGCGCTGATCTTCTCCATCGGCATCCTGGTGGACGACGCGATCGTGGTGGTGGAGAACATCTACCGCCATCTGGCCATGGGGAACCGGCCGGCCGACATTGCGGCCGTGGATGCGGTGGACGAGGTGGGCAATCCCACCATCCTCGCGACCTTCACGGTGATCGCGGCCATCGTGCCGATGGCCTTCGTGAGCGGCATGATGGGCCCGTACATGCGCCCCATTCCCGTGGGCGCATCGGTGGCCATGCTGGCCTCGCTGGCGGTGGCGTTCATCGTCACGCCGTACCTCGCCTATCGCCTGCTCAAGGGGCACGTGCAGGCCGGCCACGGGTCGATCGCGCACCCCGCGGAGGAGAACAGCAAGACCGGGCAGTTGTATCACCGCCT
>JBEILM010000242.1:0-4214 GCA_040379205.1 Gemmatimonas sp. | reverse complement strand
CTGCTCCCGAGCGCACATCTTCGACGCGCACGCCACGCGCCGGGACTAAGCAGGCCTCGCTGATCGCCATGCTGCGCGCGCCGGACGGCGCAACCATCGCGGAAATCACAGCCGCCACCGGCTGGCAGGCCCACACGGTGCGCGGCGCGATTGCCGGAGCACTGAAAAAGAAGCTCGGTCTCGAAGTGACGTCCGAGAAGGTCGAGGGGCGCGGACGGGTCTACCGGTTATGCGGAGCTCCGCATAAGCCGGTAATATGCGGAGCGTATGGTTATGCGGGGTTCTGGGCGGCGCGTATTGCGCCGCCTTGGTTTTTCGGGGTTTTCACTCCGCATAATCATGGGCCGGTCTTGCCTGCGAGCATGGCGAGGAGTTTGTCTGGCGGGCGGAAGCGGCCCGGTTTCAGCTTCGGCATTGCAGCACCGGCGATCATTTCGAGTTTCTCGGTCGGATCTGCGCGCAAGTAGATTTCGGTGCTCTGGATCGACGCGTGGCCGAGCCAGAGCGAGACCTTGCGGACGTCCCCCGTCGCCTGCAGCGTGTGCATGGCGCAGGAATGGCGCAGCACGTGCGGCGTCACCCGCTTTTCCGCAATGCCCGGTTCGGTCGTCGTGGCCGTTCCGACATGCCGTGCCAGTATGTATTCGAACCCCGACCGTGTCATCGCCCGTCCACTGCGATTATGAAACAGCGCCATGTCGCCATCGGGATCGCGACGGCGCAGCCAGGCGTCGAGCGCGATGCGCGTTTCCTTCCAGAGCGGCAGGATGCGTTCACGCCGTCCCTTGCCGGTCACGCGCAGGCTGGCCGGATCGCGCCGGTCGTAGTCGGCGAGCCTGAGGCCGGTCAGTTCGCTGACCCTGAGCCCACAGGCATAGGCGAGGCTCAGCATGGCGCGGTCGCGGATTCCGTCCCGGGTGCGGGGATCGGGCGCGGCAAGCAGCGCGCCGATCTCCGCCCGTGTCAGCCAGGCGACCAGCGCCTCGTCGGCTTTCTTGCGCGGGATCGCCTGGACCCGCCGGATCTGCTCGAGGGCGGCTGGCAGCCGATACTCGAGGAACCGGAAGAACGCCTTGATCGCCGCGAGGCGGGCATTGCGGGTGCGCACGCTGGCACCGCCTTCCTCGATTGCTTCGAGGAAGGCGAGGATCAGGGGTGCATTCAGGTCCTCGAGTGTGATCGCCGATGGCGGGCGTCCCAACCGCTTCGCCCCATAGCGCAGCAGGGCCGAAAGGGCCTGGCTGTAGGCGTCGACGGTGTTGGGGCTGACGGCCCGGTCCACGGGCAGATGCTCGCGCAGCCAGATGGAGAGGTATCGTGCCAGCGGGGTCATGAGGACGCCTCCGCCGCGAAGGTCTCGGTCCGATCCGCGATCTGCCCAAGCAGCGTGGGCGTGCCTTCGAGATACCAGTAGGTGTCGACGATATTGACATGACCGAGCCAGGAACTGAGGGCCACCATATGGCGGGCAACATTGCCGCGCCCCGGGTCGCAGGCCTCAATCGACCGGACAGCGAAGGTGTGGCGCAGATCGTGGATCCGCGGGTTCCGCCCATCTCGGGCGACGCCTTCGAGCCCGGTCAGCGCCAGCATGCCTCCAAAGGTTCTGCGTATGGCGTTCTCCGAGATGCGGCCGCCCCGATCTCCGAGGAACAGGGCATCCGACCCGTCCCGAATGCGCGCCCGCCGGTGCAGATGCGCCGCGAGTTCCGTCGCAACGGACGGATGCAGCGGCAGGAGCCTGCGCCCGTGCCGTTTGGCCTCGCGGATCAGGAGCCCGTCCGGCGTGACGTCAGCGATGTCGAGCCCGAGCGCCTCCGAGATGCGTATGCCGGTGGCGGCAATCAGGCCAAAGAGAAGCCGACATTGTCCAGGTACGCGGCAGCGTCGGCTCGCGGCCCGATCCGCCACGGCCACGAGCGCCGCAACCGCCTCGGGCGTGTAGATGTACGGTGCAGGCCGTTGCCGCGCCGTCTGCGGCAAAAGGTCCGGTGGTGGCACCTCGTGGCGCGCGTCCTCCGTCACGGCTGTCAGGGCGAAGCGACGAACGGTCAGATAGACGATCCGCCGCTGCGCATGGGTGGCGGCGCGGCGCGACCAGTCCAGGACGGTGGCGGTCCGCACATGGGTGTCGCCACGCGCTGCGGCGAAGGCGGCAAAGCCAGCCAACTGTGTGGCCTGTGTGTCGAAGACGAAGCCGCAGGTGCGCATCAGCGCGACATGGCGTTCTATGGCGGCGCTCAGCATTGCACCACCTCCGGCCATGCCTGCGCGATGGCGCCGAGCGCATCGAGATCGACCTTGGCATATCTGGCCGTGGTCTCAATCGAACGATGCCGCAGCATCGTGCCGATGGCCTCGAGGCTCGCGCCATCTTCCAGCAGGGCGCGGGCTGCCGAGTGGCGCAACAGGTGCGCGCCGTGCGAGGGCACGTCCGTAAGCCCCGCGCGACAAATCGCGCGGCGGACAATCTTCGAGATCGCAGCGGATTCCGTGAAAGGCCGCAAGGGCGCCGTGTAGCGCAGAAACACATGCGGGTCGTCGACCTGCGGGCGGCCGTCTTCGAGCCAGGCGAGCATGGCATCGCCAACGTCTTGCGGCAGGGGCAGTCGGCTCTCGCGCCGACCCTTGCCGGTCAGCGTGATCCGCCCGCGCGCCCAGTCAATCTGTTCAAAGCGCAGGCTGCGCACATCCTCGGCCCTGAGGCCGAGCCTGGCGAGCAGCAGCAGGATCGCCCGATCACGTCGGCCGGTCGGGCTGGTCTGGTCGCAGGCGGCGAGCAGCCGCTCGACATCGGCTGGCCTCAGGCCGCGCGGCAGATGATGGCCATTCCAGTTTGCGATGGTGGGCACTGCCGCCACCAGCCCGGGATCGCACCACCCCATGGCCGCGTGATAGCGCAGCCAGGACCGCAACACGGTAACTGTGCGCTTCAGGCCGCCACGGCCCTCGCGCCCGCGCCGGTCGAGGATCGCAGTCCGCAGGGTGGTTGGCGTCCAACCGGCGGGGTCGCTGCCGATGACCGGCAAGAGCTGGCGCAGCCCCTTGGCGTGGCTGCGCACTGTGATCTCCGAAAGCCCGCGGTGCCGTCGCAGCCAGTCGAGATAGGGCACGACATGCCTGGCATCGGGATCGTCGGTGGGCACCGACGTTAGCACGCCATCCGACACGAGAAACCGGACGAACCGCTCGACTTGGAACAAATAGCGCGCCGAACGCGGGCCGCCGCGGCGCACTCCACCGCATTGGCAGTCGTGCCCGGCAAACTCCTGCACAAGCCCATCCGCCATTCCGACGAGCGTCCGACCACTCAGATGGGCCCACGCGCAGAGGTGTCGCGCCGAAGCGACAAGGCAGTTGACCGTATATGCGTCGTAGCCGACGCGGCCTATCCTGTCGGCATATTCCGAAACGAGGCCCGCATAGGCCCCGGGATTCATCGCCCAGCGTTCGGGCTGGAGGATTTGTGTCGTCATGTCGAAATCTCCGATGATCGCGCCCGAAGGCGCTGGTGAAGACTTCGACCCCAATCATGTTATGCAGAGCACCGCATGCTTAACCCGTTGAGAAAAATGCGCTTGTGCGACCAACTCCGCATAATCATGCGCTCCACATATTATACTTTATGCGGAGCTCCGCATAACCGGTAGACCCGCCCGCGTCCCTCGACCTTCTCGGAGGTCACATCGAGCCCGAGCTTCTTCTTGAGCGCACCGGCGATCGCGCCGCGCACCGTGTGGGCCTGCCAGCCGGTGGCGGCGGTGATCTCCCCGATGGTTGCGCCGTCCGACGCGCGCAGCATGGCGATCAGCGCCGCCTGCTTGGTTCCGGCGCGCGGCGTGCGCGTCGATTGTCCGGCCTCGGCGTCGCCATCGTGAGCGGGATCCTGCGGCGGCGCTTCTGTCGCGCTCGCGGGTGTGGTTTCGGTTTCATCCGGCTCGATGCCGATGGCGGCAAGGCCTGCGTCGGTGGCGACCAGCGTTGTGCCGGGGCCGTTGCCGGTCTCGCGCCAGACCAGTTCGCCCCGTCGCAAGTTGACTTCGACCTCCTGCAGCAGGCCCTTCGCGATCATCGTGCTGACAACCTTTGCGGCAGCGCCACCGCGCAAGGATCCGGGCAGCGGCAGGGCAATGCGCTCGGGCCGCTGTGCGGCAGCGCTCAGGATGATGGCTTGTGTGTCGGAAAGCTGGGTCATCTTAAACCTCCGGTTCGAG
>JBEILM010000241.1:0-4218 GCA_040379205.1 Gemmatimonas sp. | reverse complement strand
GCTGCCCGCTCGGGCCTGTCCGGCGTTCGCTATATCCCGGCGCGGCTGGTGCTCGATGTGGGGCGCTGCGTGGCGTTCAACGGCGAGCGCGGACACTGCGGCGGGGTGATGCCAACCGTGCGCCGGATCCGCGCACGGGCCGTACTCCGGATCTCGGCGTCCACGCCGCCAGCAGCCGCACGGACGCCGTAGAGACCGAGCCGCGGTCGCACGGCGCCGCCCCGTCTTTCACCTCCGCCGCTCCCTTCCGCATGCCGCTCCTCGAAGCCGTCCATCTGGCACTTGGACAGTTTCGCGTCCAGAAGCTGAAAAGCTTCTTCACCGTCCTCGTACGTCGGCGATGATCTCGGTCACCGAGCGCACGCGGGAGATCGGTGTGCGCAAGGCCCTCGGCGCCACACGCGCCACCATTCTCTGGCAGTTTCTCGTGGAGGCGGTGACGCTCACGAGCATCGGCGCCTCGCTGGGACTCGTACTCGGCATTCTCACGGCGATCGGCATTCGCACGGTGTGGCCGGCGATTCCCGCGGCCAGGCCGCTGTCGTCGATCGCGGCCGCGCTTGGCGCCAGTGCCGTCACGGGAATTCTTTTCGGCATGCTTCCCGCGATGCGCGCGGCGAAGCTGGATCCGGTGGTGGCGTTACGCCACGAGTAGTCGGACGCGGTAGTGTCATCACGAATCCGTAACCTTGACGCATTCGTTGCGCGAGAGGGGTTTTCGATGCAACATCTTACGATCTCCCCTCTCCGTCTCGTCGATGTCCCTCCCCGTCGCCGTCGGTCGCCATCGCATCCTTGGGGTCCTCGGCGAGGGCGGCATGGGCACCGTGCACGAGGCAGAGACCACCAACCCGCGTCGCTGCTCGACTCCGCATACCAGCGCGATCGGCGCACCATCGGCCCGGCGCTGGCCACCGCCGATACGATATGCTGCGGGATCTGCTCGTTCGCGACACCGGTGATGCGCGCCCCTCGGCTTACCACCACCATGACCACTTCCGCGCACCGCCGACGGACACCTGTCGGTCATCGAGCGATCCGCGTTGCCGGCGACCTCGCGACCTCCAGCGCGCGCACCGTAGCCATTGCCGCCATGGTCCTGCTCGGCGCCTGTGGCGGACCGCGCTTCGATTACGGGCGCATGGAACCGGCACCCACAACGGGGGCGTCGGGATCCTGCGCCGGACTGCCCGACGGCACGCCGGACGCGGCCGGCATCCCGCGTGCGACGCTCGATTCCATCCAGCGCGCGGCCGAGGCACTGCTGACCGACGAACTGGTCATCGTGCGTGACGGGCACGTGGTGCACCACTGGCGACATCCGTCGTTCCGCGACACGCTGTGGAATCCGCAGTCGGTGACCAAAGCCGTAGCCTCACTCGGCGTGGGCCTGCTGCTGGACGATGGTCGCCTGCCATCGCTCGACCTGCCACTGCGCGAGCTGTTCCCCGAGTTCACGGCGTCGGACAAGGCGCCGGTGACGCTGCGCATGCTCATGGCACACACCAGTGGCATCGCGGCGGGGCGCGGCGAAGCGCAGTTCGCCGGTCAGCCCGATGTGGGGGCCTTCGTGCGCGCTCAGCCCATGGCCGAACCCGCGGGCACGGTCTTCCGCTACAACAACATCGGCGCGCAGCTGATGGGACAGACCATCGAGGCCCGCGCCGGCGGACCGCTGGCACGGTTGCTGGAAGCCCGGCCGTTCCGGCCCCTGTGCATCGGCCAGTGGACGTGGGATGTGGACGCCCGCGGCAGCAACTACGCGTACTCGCGTGTGCACCTGCGGGCGCGCGACCTGGCGGCCATCGGGCAGCTGGTGCTGGACGGCGGCGAGTGGCAGGGGCGGCGCCTGCTGTCGCGCGCGGCGATTGATACGCTGACGCACATCCGTGGAGCCAGCGGGCTGCCGTTGGCGCCGCACAGCTTCGCCGCCAGCTGGACATGGGCCGGCGACGATCTCGTGACCCTCGATACCGCGTGGCTGGCGCGGGTGCAGGCCACCGGTGCTTCGTAACCACTGCGCGCGGCGCTGCGCCGCCTGCTGTCGGACAGCGGGTCGCGCACCCTGCCCACGTCACGGTTCAAGATGGTGCTCGATACCGCCATCGGCACCGGCAGCTTCGCGTCCGGCTTGCCGCGCTGGTACGCCGAGACCGGCGGCACGGTGGACCCGCCGCGCCGGCGCGGCCCCGCGCAGGTGGTGTATCACTCGGGAAGCTGGGGGCAGTGGCTGGTGCTGTACCCCGAGACGCGCACCGTGGTGGTGCGCTTTGCCAGCTGGAAGCATGCGGGGCGGCGCTCGGAGGAGGATGCCGGCGGCTGGAATTCCCTCTACGCCGACCTGTACCGGCTGATCGGGCGGGGGGCGCCATGATCGGTGGCCACAGGGTCGTCTCCGCCGCTGCGGCCCATTACCTTCCCGGCACACGACAGGGGCGTCCCGTATTGCGCGGGGCTGAGAAGCACCCTTTGAACCTGACCCAGATCATGCTGGCGTAGGGAGTCGCGGTCGCCATGGGCGCAGGTGCAGCCCGGCGCGCGCGGCTGCCTGCGCCGCCCGAGGCCTCATGCCACGACCCACCTTGTCTCCGGCCGACGCGCTCGCCGCGTTGCGCGCCGAAGCGCCGCTCACCCAGTGCATCACCAACTACGTGGCGATGAACATCGCCGCCAACACACTGCTCGCCGCGGGCGCGGCGCCGGCCATGGTGCACACCGTGGAGGAAAGCGGCGACTTCGCGCGCATCGCGCGGGCCGTGACCATCAACATCGGCACGCTGTCCCCCGCGTGGGTGCAAGGCATGCTGGCCGCCGCCACGGCGGCGAATGCGGTGGGCACGCCGTGGGTGCTCGATCCGGTGGCGCACTTCGCGTCGCCCTACCGGGCGCAGGCCGCGCGCGAGCTGCTGGCGCTGCGCCCCACCATTCTGCGTGGCAACGCCAGTGAAATCCTCGCCCTGGCCGGCGGCGACACCACGGCGCGCGGGGTCGGTGCGGCCGATCCGGTCATGGCCGCCGAACCGGCCGCCCGCGCCCTCGCCCAGCAGACGGGGGGCGTGGTGGTGGTGACGGGCGCCATCGACCTCGTCACCGATGGCGCCCGGGTTGCCACCATCACGGGAGGCTCGCCGCTCATGCCGCAGGTCACGGCGCTCGGCTGCTCGCTGACCTGTCTCATTGGCTCCTACGCCGCCATTGCCGCACCATTCGAGGCGGCGGTGTCGGCGCTGGTGCTTTTCGCCCACGCGGGCGAACGCGCAGGGCGCGAGGCAGAAGGCCCGGGATCGTTCGGGTGGCGCTTCCTCGATGCCCTGGCGGCAACCTCCCCGGCGGAGCTCGCCGCCACCGAGCGTGTCACATGGGGGTGATCACCCCACAGCTGCGTCTCTATCTCGTGACCGACCCGGTGCTCTGTGCGGCGCGGGGCGTCGTGGACACGGTGCGCGACGCCGTGCGTGGCGGGGTGACCATGGTGCAGCTCCGTGACAAGGACGCCACCACGGCGGAGCGCGTGGCGCTGGGGCGAGCGCTCATGGAGGTGCTGGCCGGGACCAACGTCCCGCTGGTGATCAATGACGACCTCGAGGCCGCCGTTGCCATTGGCGCCCACGGCGTGCACGTGGGCCAATCGGATGTGGGGCCGCACCGGGCGCGCGCGCGCCTTGGCCCGCACGCGATCGTGGGCCTCTCGTGCGAAACAGTCGCCCACGCGGCGGCGGCCGACCGGTCGGTGCTGGACTACGTTGGCCTCGGCCCCGTGTTCGCCACCAGCACCAAGCCCGATCACGCCGCGGCCATGGGGTTGACCTACCTGGCCGCCGCACGGGCCGCCCCGCCGTTGCCGGCCGTCGCCATTGGTGGGGTGCACGCCGTGAACCTCGAGCAGGTGCTGGCCACCGGTGTGGACGGGGTGGCCGTGGTGTCCGCCATTTGCGGGCAGCCCGATGTCCACGCCGCGACGCACGCGCTGGCTATGGCCATGGCGCGCCGAACGGCATCACCCACGGGGACCTCATCGTGACCCACTCCCGCATTCCCAACGTGCTGGCGATTGCCGGCTCCGATCCCTCCGGTGGCGCGGGCATTCAGGCCGACCTCAAGGCCTTCGCCGCCCAGCGGTGCTACGGCATGGCCGCCATTACGGCGCTCACGGCCCAGAACACGCGCGGCGTGTCGGGGGTGCATCTGGTACCGCCGGCGTTCGTGCAGCAGCAGCTC